>CAZJOA010000089.1:0-11549 GCA_964547515.1 uncultured Faecalibacterium sp. | reverse complement strand
AATACAACGCGGCAAATAATGAAGGAGGACAATCAAATGAAGATCACGGTTTGTATCGGCAGCTCCTGCCACATCAAGGGTTCCCGTCAGGTGGTCAGCCAGCTCCAGCAGCTCATCGCGGATAACGATCTGGGCGATCAGGTCGAGCTGGGCGGCACGTTCTGCATGGGCAACTGCCAGAAGGGCGTGTGCGTCACTGTGGATAACGAGTTCTTCTCCGTCACCCCGGACACGGTGGAGGAGTTCTTCCAGACGAATGTGAAGGCTAAGGTGTAAGGCCATGGTCATTCAGATTTGCGTGGGTAGCTCCTGCCATATCAAGGGTGCGCCCGAGATCGTTGAACTGCTGCAAAGCGCCGTGGCGGAGCACCATCTGGAGAACGAGGTCACCCTGGCGGGCAGCTTCTGCATCGGCAAGTGCAACCGCGTGGGTGTCACCGTGCAGGTGGATGACGAGGTCCATACCGGCGTGACAAAGGACGGCTTCAAGGAGTTCTTCCAGGAGCATGTGCTTTCCAAGCTCGAGAAGGAAAGGGAGTAACGGACGATGAACTGTCTGACGCTGAAGAAGTCCAACTGCAAAAACTGCTACAAGTGCATTCGCCACTGCCCGGTCAAGGCGATCCGCTTCTCCGGCAATCAGGCGCACATCATCAACAACGAGTGCATTCTGTGCGGACAGTGCTTCGTGGTGTGCCCGCAGAATGCCAAGGAGATCGTGGACGAGACGGAGAAGGTGAAGGTGCTGCTCCAGACCGGCGACCCGGTCTATGTCAGCCTCGCGCCGTCCTTCATCGCCAATTATCCCGGCGTGGGCATCGATGCCATGCGCAAGGCGCTCAAGCAGCTGGGCTTCTGCGATGTGGAGGAGACCGCCGTCGGCGCGACCATGGTCAAGACCGAGTATGAGCGCATGCTCAGGGAGGAGGCGCGGGATGTCATCATCACCTCCTGCTGCCACTCCATCAACCTGCTCATCCAGAAGTACTATCCGGATGCGCTGGAATACCTGGCGGACGTGGTGTCCCCCATGCAGGCGCACTGCCTGGACATCAAGCGCCGTCACCCCAATGCCCGGACGGTCTTCATCGGCCCGTGCGTGGCGAAGAAGGACGAGGCGGATTACTACGCCGGCATCGTCGATGCGGTGCTGACCTATGAGGAGCTGACCCGCTGGCTGCAAAAGGAAGGCATCGAGCCGGAGCAGGTGCTGGATGAGGACGAGCACAGCCGTGCCCGTTTCTTCCCGACCACCGGCGGCGTGCTCAAGACCATGGCGCAGGAGAACCCCGGCTTCACCTACATGGCGCTGGACGGTGTGGAGAACTGCATGGCCGCGCTCAAGGAGATCGTCGAGGGGAAGATCCACAAGTGCTTTATCGAGATGTCCGCCTGTGTGGGCAGCTGCGTGGGCGGCCCGGTGATGGAGAAGTACAGCAAATCCCGCATCCAGGACTATGTGGCCGTGGCGAACTACGCCGGTGCGGAGGACTTTGCCGTCGCCCAGCCCGATCCGCTGGAGCTGAAGAAGGGCTTCAGCAGCATCGCGCATAAGCTGGCCGAGCCGTCGGAGGCGGAGATCTACAGCGTGCTGCGGCAGATGGGCAAATTCCGCCCCGAGCAGGAGCTGAACTGCGGCTCGTGCGGGTATAACACCTGCCGGGAGAAGGCCATCGCCATCTGCCAGGGCAAGGCGGAGATCTCGATGTGCCTGCCGTATCTGAAGGACAAGGCGGAGAGCTTCTCCGACACCATCGTCGAGAACACCCCCAATGGCCTGATCGTCCTGAATGAAAAGCTGGAGGTGCAGCAGATCAATTCTGCTGCCCGCCGCCTGATGAACATCCGCAGCGCGTCGGACGTGATGGGTGCCCATGTGGCACGCATCCTGGATCCGGAGGTGTTCGTCAACGTGCTCAACAGCCGCCGCAATGTGCTCAGCCAGCGCACCTACCTGGCCGAATACAAGCGGTATGTGGACATGACGGTGATGTACGCCAACGATTCCCACCTGCTCATCGGCATCATGCGCGATGTGACGGAGGAGGAAACGGCACGCGGCAAGAAGGAGGACATCAGCCAGAAGACCATCGAAGTAGCCGATCGTGTGGTCGAAAAGCAGATGCGCATCGTGCAGGAGATCGCATCCCTCCTGGGCGAGACCGCCGCGGAGACCAAGATCGCCCTGACAAAGCTGAAGGAGTCCATCATCAATGAATGACCTTTGTGCGGATATCGGCTACAAGAGCATCAATCACGCGGGTGAGCAGCTGTGCGGCGACCATGTGGACATCGTCGAGCCGGATGAGAACTCCACGGTGATCGTCCTCTCCGACGGCCTGGGCAGCGGCGTGAAAGCGTCCATCCTGTCCACCCTCACCTCCAAGATCATTTCCACCATGCTGGCCGAAGGGCTTCCATTGGAGGACTGCGTGGAGACCATCGCGGCAACGCTGCCGGTCTGTTCCGTCCGCGGCGTGGCGTATTCCACCTTCACCATCATCCACCTCAAGAACAATGAGACCGCCGAGCTCATCCAGTATGACAATCCGCAGGTGATCCTCATCCGGGATGAGAAGAACTGCGACTATCCCAAGATCGAGATGAACATCGGCGGCAAGAAGATCTACAAATCGGTCATCAGCCTGAAGGAGAACGACCAGTTCATCGCCATGAGCGATGGCTGTCCGCATGCGGGCATCGGCCTGGCGTACAATTTCGGCTGGAAGCGGGAGGACATCATCGATTTCATGGAGTCCCTCGCCCCGGTGGGCTACACCGCCAAGACCCTGGCCACCATGCTGGTGGACGAGTGCGACAAGCTCTACGGCCATGAGCCGGGTGACGATGCCACCGCCTGTGTCGTGCGCATTCGCAAGCGCGTCCCCATGAACATGCTCTTCGGCCCGCCCTTCAATCGCGACGATGCGGACAGGATGATGTCCCTGTTCTTCTCCAAGGAGGGGAAGCACATCATCTGCGGCGGGACGACGTCGTCCATCGCGGCGAAGTACCTGGGGAAGCCCCTGCGCGCGAACCTGGATTTCTCTTCTGACCTGCCGCCCACGGCGGAGCTGGAGGGCGTCGACCTGGTGACGGAGGGCGTCATCACCGTCAACAAGGTGGTGGAATACGCCAAGGACTACCTGCGGGACAACACATGCTATGAGCATTGGAGCTTCAAGCGGGATGGCGCATCCCAGATCAGCCGCCTCCTCTTTGAGGAAGCGACGGACATCAACTTCTATGTGGGACGCGCCATCAACCCGGCGCATCAGAATCCGGAGCTGCCCATCAACTTCAACATCAAGATGAATCTGGTGGAGGAGCTGTCCAAATGCCTTCGTGAAATGGGCAAGCGGATCAAGGTGAGTTACTTCTAAGGAGATGACGCTACAATGAGAAAGTTCGACACGAAAGTTCAGTATCTGAAATACAAGGTGCTGCGCGAGGTGGCACGCCGCGCCTGGGAGGGGCTGACCCCCGAGGCCGTGCTGGACATCCCCAAGGCCATCGTGCCCGGCAAAGTGCCCACGATGCGCTGCTGCGTGTACAAGGAGCGCGCCATCCTGGGCGAACGCGTGAAGCTGGCCATGGGCGGGGACAGGAGCAAGGACAACATCATCCAGGTGATCGACATCGCCTGTGACGAATGCCCGGCCGCCGGCTACGAGGTGACGGGCAACTGCCGCGGCTGCCTGGCGAACCGCTGCGAGGACGTGTGCAAGCGCAAGGCCATCTCCTTCGACCACAACCATGTGGCGCATATCGACAAGACCAAGTGCGTTGAATGCGGCCAGTGCTCCAAGGTGTGCCCCTTCGGCGCGATCGTCAACCGCAAGCGTCCCTGCCAGCTGGCCTGCAAGGTCAAGGCCATCGACATCAGCGCGGAAGGTGCCGCCGCCATCAATGACGAGAAGTGCATCCAGTGCGGCGCATGCGTGTATCAGTGCCCCTTCGGCGCGATCAGCGACAAGAGCTTCATCCTGGATGTGATCGACCTCATCAAGAACAGCCAGGGCAACACGGCCTACAAGGTGTACGCCATCGTTGCGCCGGCGTTCTCCAGCCAGTTCAGCCATGCCAAGGTCGGTCAGGCCATCACGGGCATGAAGGCGCTGGGCTTCCACACGGTCATCGAGGCGGCGCTGGGTGCGGACATCGTTTCCATGTCCGAATCCCGCGAGCTGGCCGAGAAGGGTCTGCTGACCTCCTCCTGCTGCCCGGCGTTCGTGCGGTACATCAAGACCGCCTTCCCCGAGCTGGAACCCTTCGTCAGCCACAACCTGTCCCCCATGGGTGCGCTGGCCAAGTACATCAAGTCCACCGATCCGGCGGCGAAGGTCGTCTTTGTCGGCCCGTGCACGGCGAAAAAGGCGGAGCGTCAGCTGGACACGGTGAAGGACTATGTGGACGCGGTGCTGACCTTCGAGGAGCTTCAGGCGCTGTTTGACAGCAAGGATCTGGAGCTGTCGGAGCTGCCGGAGGACGTGCTGGACAATGCCTCCTATTTCGGACGCATCTTTGCGCGTTCCGGCGGCTTGAGCGAAGCGGTGGCGCAGGCGCTCAAGGAGCAGAGCATCGACTTCGAGGCCAAGCCCGTGGTGTGCAGCGGCATCGAGGAATGCCGCATGGCGCTACTCAAGCTGAGCAAGAACCCGAAGATCCTCGGCGGCAACTTCATCGAGGGCATGGCTTGCCTGGGCGGCTGCATCAACGGCGCGGGCTGCCTGACCCACGGCGAAAAGAACAAGGCCGATGTGGACAAGTATGGTCGCGAGGCGATGGAAAAGACCATCTCCGATGCGGTGTCCATCCTCCAGTAAAACACTTACGGCGGTGCGGAGCGATCCGTGCCGCCTTTTGTGTACACAAAAACGCCGCCCCACCTTTCGGGCGGGACGGCGCATGCATTTGTCAACGGGTCAGTCGAGGAAGTCCTCGCGGAGGGTCACGCCGAACTCCCTGGCGATGGCGCGCAGGTCGTCATCCTGGATGGTCTGCAGCTCGGGCAGGCCGGTGGACTTCTGCTTCACCCAGATCTCGGCGGCCTTTTCGATGGTGTGCATCAGGCCGAAGGTGATGTCGAAGTCCGGGCCGGAGGCGAACAGGCCATGATGCGCCCAGACGGCAGCATCGAAGTCCTCCATCTTCTTGCAGGTGGCCAGGGCGATGTCCGCGCCGCCGGGCACCATCCACGGCACAACGCCCACGCCGCCGGGGAAGACCACGGGGCATTCGGTCGCGCTCTTCCACAGGGCGCGGGTGAAGTCGCGGTCGGTCAGGGGCAGCACGAAGGTCATGGCGATGATGTTTGCCGGGTGCGCGTGGTAGATCACGCGGTACGCACCGTCCGTGGCCTTGGCGCGGACGCAGTGGTTCATGTAATGGCTGGGGAACTCGCTGGTGGGCTTGCCGCCGTTCACCAGTCCCCACACGATGCGGTAGGAATCGCCCTTGTCATTGATCTCGACCACGCAGATGGAATCCTCCGGGTCGGTGATGACATTGCGGAAGAACTTGCCGCTGCCGGTGGAGAGGAAGTAAGAGCCGGCCAGGTTTTCGCCGGTGACGCCCATGCTGACCCAGGGACGGGGCTGCGCGTCGAAGAAGGGCTTCATTTCGGCAACCTCCGCGTCGGTGAGGCGGTAGGTCAGGTTGCCGCCATTGCGCTCATGCCAGCCCTGATGCCAGCCGTCGTCCGCCATGCGGATGTATTTCTTGACAATGCTGATGTCGAGCATACCCATTGTCGTATTCCTCCTAAATGCAGATATACTTTTTTGTGTCCCGAAGGTTTCCAAAGGGCGATCGGAAAGCCCTTTGGTCGCGCCCGCAGGCGCGAGAACTTAGTGTGTGAAACGGTTTCGCCTCTGCGGAGATGAGGAGGGGGCTTTCCGATCGCCCCCTCCACCCCTTCGGTGTCCATTACTATAGGCGAGTGCGGTTGACGCAGCAAAGGAAAATTAAACGCGCTTGAGCTGCACGTCCTTCTCGTATTCCAGCACCTTGGCGAACCATTCGCCGTCGGCGGGCTTCCCGCAGCGGCGGCAGTATTCGTTCCAGATCTCACCGAAGGGCAGGGTCTTCAGCTCCTCCTGCGCGACCATCAGCGTCGTCCAGTCATCCTTGTCCTGCATGGCCTTATGGTCGGCGGCGGGGGTCAGCAGTGCCATCAGCAGTGCCTTCTGCACATTGCGGAAGCCCACGACCCACGCGCTGACACGGTTGATGCTCGCGTCGAAGTAGTCCAGCGCCATGTGCACCTTGCCGTCGAGGCCGCCGCAGCGCACGATCTCCTTGCAGATCTCCTTGGTCTCGTCATCCAGGAGGACGACATGGTCGGAGTCCCAGCGGATGGGGCGGGTGATGTGCAGCGCCAATTCGGGGAAGAAGGCCAGCAGCGCGGGGATCTTGTCGGACACGACCTCCGTGGGGTGATAGTGGCCGTTGTCCATCAGGGGGATGCACTTGCCGGGGTTCATGGCGGCGTAGGTCAGGGCGTATTCGGCGCTGCCGACGGTGTAGGCTTCCACGCCGATGCCGAAAACCTTCGACTCGACGCAGGGCTTGACCTTGTCAAAGTCGAACGGCTCGGACAGGATCTCGTCCATGCTCTCCTTATAGCGCACGCGCGGCCCAAGCCGGTCAGCCGGGATGTCCTTGAAGCCATCGCCCGTCCACATGTTCATCACGCAGGGCTGACCCAGCTCCTCGGCGAGGTACTGGCTGATGCGGATGGAAGCCTTGCCGTGCTCGATCCAGAATTTGCGGGTCTCCTCGTTGGGGGAGGACAGGGTGAGCGGATCGCATTTGGGGTGGGAGAAGAAGGTGGGGTTGAAGTCGCAGCCCAGACCGCGCGCCTTGCAGAACTCGACCCACTTCTTGAAATGCTTCGGCTCGAGCTTGTCGCGATCCACCCAGCCGCCGTTCTCCTCGTCGAAGATGGCGTAGCAGGCGTGCAGGTTCATCTTGGGCGTACCGGGGCAGAGGGACATGACCATATCGAGGTCAGCCATGAGCTCTTCGGGGGAACGGGCGCGTCCGGGGTAGTTGCCGGTGGTCTGGATGCCACCGGTGAGGGGGGCATTGGGGTCGCCGTCGAAGCCGCGCACGTCGTCGCCCTGCCAGCAGTGCAGGGACACGGGGACTTTCGCCAGCTTCTCCATGGCGGACTCAACATCGATGCCGAGGGCGGCGTATTTGGCCTTGGCCTGTTCGTAAAGCGTCATCAAGAAGAACCTTCTTTCAAATTAGGAATTAGGAATTATGAATTCGGAATTGAGAATGTTTTGCGGGGGGCTGTCAGCTTCAGCTGATGGGGCGGCTCATTCGCCCGCGCCGGGCAGGAACTCCCGGATGTCGAAGCTCCCGGGCAGTGCGGCACGGAAGTCCGCCAGATCGGCGAATGCGCCGTCGGCGATCATCTGCGCGGCGAGGTTGCCCAGCGCCGTGCCCTCGGTCGGTCCGGCGTACACGGGCAGGCCGGTCACATCGGCGGTCATCTGGTTGAGCACCACGTTCGCGCTGCCGCCGCCAACGATGTTCACGCTGGTGAAGGCCTTGCCGGTGATGGCGCTCATCTCCCGGATGGACTTGTCGTAGCACACCGCCAGACCCATCGTGACCGCGCGGAGGATGTCCGAAAGGCTTTCGGGTTCGGGCGCATCCGCGTCGCGGAGTGCCGCCTTGACCTCGCCGAGCATGCTCTCCGGGGCGAGGAAACGGTTGTCCGCCGCATCCACATAGGCCGGGTAGGTCGAGCTTGCCGCCATCTGCGCCATTTCGGCGAAGGAATGCGCCTGACCGATCTCCTTGTGGATGCACTGGAGCATCCACATGCCCATGATGTTCTTGAGGAAGCGCGTCGTGCCGTTGTAGCCGCCCTCGTTGGTGAAACCGGCCCGGAGCGCATTTTCGGTGGTGACGGGGGCGGACAGCTCCGTGCCCAGCAGACTCCAGGTGCCGCTGGACAGGAAGGCCGCGCCGTCGTCCTTCGCCGGGACGGCCATGTAGGCGCTGCCGGTATCGTGGGTGGCGGGGAGGATGACGGTGGATGGGTAGCCGACCTCCGCCGCGACCTCGTCCGTCAGCCGACCCAGCACCGTGCCGGGCTTCACCAGGGGCGTGCGGAACCACTTTTCCGGAATGCCCGCCGCCGCACGGATGCTCTCCGACCATGCGCCCGTTTCCGCGTTGCACAGCGCACCCGTGGTGCAGTTCGTCCACTCGTGCGCCTTCTTCCCGGTGAGGCAGAAGGACAGATATTCGGGCATCATCAGGAAGTCCTCGACCTGATCGGCGTATTCGGGGTGCTCCCTGAGGACGGCCATCATCTGATAGACGGTGTTGAAGGGCTGCTTGGCGATGCCGCACAGGGCAAAATGGGCGGGGAAGGGGAGCTGCTGCTCCAGGGCGGCGTCCATGCCGTCGGTGCGGGTGTCGCGGTAGTGGACGGCCTCGCCGACACGGCGGTTTTCCGCATCCAGGAGGACGAAATCCACCCCCCAGGTGTCGATGCCGATGTACGCCGGGGTGAAGCCCTGTTCCTTCGCGGCCTTCAATCCGGCGACGACGTGGTGCTCCAGTCCCGCGATGTCCCACACGAGGTGACCGTTGACCATGCTCCCGCCATTAGGGAAGCGGTACACCTCGCGCGTGACGATCCTGCCGTCCGCCAGCCAGGCCACGATGTGCCGTCCGCTGGACGCACCGATGTCGATTGCAAGATATGTCTTCATCGTGTCATCACCCCGTCATTCCAGCAGGAACATGCGCTGCAGCTTGGGCTGTGCGCCGGTGACGGGGTCCATCTCCAGCTCCAGCACATCGTCCATGTATTCGTTCCACTTGTCCACAATGGGGCTGTCGGCCTGGGTCTTTTCGGCGAATTCGATGCCATGCTCGCATTCGTAGTAGCCGAAGAGCACATCGCCGTCCGACCAGATGGTATAGTTCCGGATGCCGGCGGACTTGAGCAGCGCGACCATCTCGGGCCAGATCTCATCGTGGCGGCGCTTGTATTCGGCCTGCATCCCGGGCTTGATGCGTCCCTTCCATGCAAATCTTTCCATGCAGAGGTCCTCCTTCGCATTGTCAGTCAGGGGGAATGCCGGGAACACCGGCGTTGCTTATTCCCTATTATAGGCGACGCAAAATGCCTTGTCAATGACGGAAGGCGGTACTTGACCGTGGCTGAGGGGAAAATGGACAGAATCAGGGATTGCGGAGGACTGGTGAACTATGGTATAATAACATGAGATAGGATGGCAAGTCAGGGGGGCCTGTGCAGCGGGACGAGCCGTCCGAGGGCCGCAAAAGCATGGAGGAACGTTCTTATGGATCAGAAGTACCGTCAGGGTGGATTTACGCTTCCGGGCGAGGCGGGTTATGAGAAGCTGACGCTGGAGCTGGCGAAGAAATGGGGCGCGGATGTCATTCGCGACAGCGACGGCACGAAGCTGTCCCCGGAGATCGTGGAGGCGGGCTACAGCATATATTCGACCATCTGCATCATTCGCCAGCACAATGCCTTCGCACAGGCGCATCCGGACAGTCAGCAGCAGACCTTCCTGTGCTCCGATCCGGTGACGGCGGAGGGCGAGACCCTCGTCATCCGCCCGATGGACGGCTTTTTCGCCGAGCAGTTCGCGGTGAACGACACGCCCGAGGCGATGGCCTACTGGCAGGTGTACGACCGGACGACGAATACGCTTGTCCCGGCGGACAAATGGCAGTATGCCGACGGTGCAGTGACCATCACCGGCTGTACGCCCTGGCATGCGTACACGGTGTCCTTCCTGTGCTGGCGCATCTGGGAAGAGATCAATATGTACAACCACACCACCAACCATTGGACGAGCGAGCATCTGCGGCAGCTTGATCCGCGTCATCCGGCGGCGTGGGAGTATTTGCAGAAGTGGCTGGAGGACTGGTGCGTGAGCAATCCGGCCACGAATGTGGTGCGGCTGACGAGCCTGTTCTACAATTTCGTGTGGATCTTCGGCGATGATGTCCGCCTGCGCAGCCGTTACTGCGACTGGGCGAGCTATGATTACACCGTGTCGGTGGCGGCGCTGAAGGCGTTCGAGGCGGAATGCGGCTATGCCCTCACCGCGGAGGACTTCGTCAACCAGGGCAAGTTGCAGGTGACGCATATGCCGCCCACCCCGGCCAAGCGGGACTACATGGCGTTCATCATGAAATTCGTCGCGGAAAAGGCGAAGACCCTGGTGGACATCATCCACAGGCATGGCAAGCAGGCCTATGTCTTCTATGACGACAGCTGGGTGGGCATGGAGCCCTACGGCCCGTATTTCAGCGAGGTGGGCTTTGACGGGCTCATCAAGTGTGTGTTCTCCGGCTTTGAGTGCCGCCTGTGCGCCAATGCGCAGGTGCCCACGCATGAATTGCGCTTCCACCCGTATCTGTTCCCGGTGGGGCTGGGCGGACTGCCGACCTTCTCCGAGGGCGGCGATCCCTCCCGCGATGCCCTGCAATACTGGCAGCATGTCCGCCGTGCGCTGCTGCGGCAGAGCGTGGATCGCATCGGCCTGGGCGGATACCTGTCCCTGACGCTGCCCTTCCCGGATTTCCACGACACCATCGAGAGCATGGCCATCGAGTTCCGCCGCATCCGGGAGCTGCACCAGCATGGAGCGCCGCTGACCGCGCCGGTGCGTGTGGCGGTGCTGCATACCTGGGGCAAGCTGCGCTCCTGGACGCTGTCCGGGCATTTCCACGAGACGGACATGCATGACCTCATCCACATCAACGAGGCACTGTCCGGTCTGCCGGTGGACGTGAGGTTCATCAGCTTTGCGGACGTGGAAAACGGCGCATTGGCGGATGTGGACGTGGTCATCAACGCCGGACGGGCGGGGGATGCCTGGTCGGGCGGCGATGCCTGGAATTCCGAGCGCCTGGTGACGGCGCTGACCCGCTTCGTGCATGCGGGCGGCGCGTTCATCGGCGTGGGCGAACCCAGCGCCGTGGCGGGCTACCACACCTATTTCCGCATGGCGCATGTGCTGGGCATCGACGAGGACACCGGCGCACGGGTCTGCCATGGCAAGTGGGCATTCGACGTGTCGGACGCGCCCTTCGCCGTGGATGCGAGCGTCCTTGCGGCGAACAGGCACCTTTACCTTACCGATGGCAGGGCGACCGTTCTTGCCGCGGCGGATGGCGTCCCCCTGATGACCCTGCACCCCTTCGGACAGGGCTGGGGCGTGTACATGAGCGGCTACCGCGTCAACGCGGAGAGCACGCGCATGCTGTTGGAGCTGCTGCTGCATGTCAAGGGCGTTGCGCACAGGGATGTGTACCTTTCCGACAATGCGCAGGTGGAGACCGCCTATTTCCCGGCGGATGACACGCTGGTGGTGTTCAACAATGCCGAACAGGCGGTGGACTGCACCGTTCACACGCCGACGGGAGACCTGACCTGCCGCCTCGCGCCGATGGAAACGCAGATCATCAAACGATAAGAACAGGGCGGACATGCTCCCCGCGAGGAGGTGTCCGCCCTTGATTTTGCTGATTATTGC
>CAZJOA010000088.1:0-11777 GCA_964547515.1 uncultured Faecalibacterium sp. | reverse complement strand
TCGCCTCCCTGTCAGCCGGATGCTGCTTCTGATCCGCCGGATTCAGTATATCACGAATTGCGCTGTCGGGCAAGTGCAGCCGCCGGATCAGAACGAAACAACCATGCCGTCGTAGGAGGCCAGGAAGCCATGCTTCGCGGCCTCGGCATCCATTTCGTCCGCCGGAAGCGCCCCGTTGTGGCTGAAATGGTTCATGCACACCGGGGTCTGAGCGGTGCAAAGGCCCATGGCCGTCAGCCGCCGGAAGACCTCGTCGCACACGGCAAAGCCCATATGTCCGCGCCGATAGGGCTGGATGCCGCCGGTGCAGTCCAGCGAAACGAAGTCGAACCTGCCGCCCCAATGCGCCAGATAATCCCAGGTCTCATCGGGGAAGTACCCCGTGTCGTGCGCATACAGCATGCACTGCCCCGCATGCTCGATGATGTAGATCACCGGGTCTGCGTCCGCTGCGTGATCGGCCTTCAGGGGCGTGAACCGGTAGCCCTCCGCCTCGAAGGGCACATAGGGCGCGATCCGGTGGAGCATCACCCGTTCGGCGGGGATGTGCTCCTTCTGCATCGTCTGACGGCACTGCTCATACCCCGCCGCGGTCAGGTACACATGGAGGGGTTCGGGTGCGATGTCGTTGGCAATGCCGGGATTGCGGCACCAGAAATCCCGCTCGTACAGGTGATCCATATGGGCGTGGGTGATGATGAGCGTGTGGAGCTTGTCCAGCTCGATGCCGAAGCGCAGGACATGGGCGTAGGTGTCCGCCGGAAAGTCGATGAGGACGGTGTCGTCCAGCAGCGCCTGACTGCGCGTGCGGATGTTCTTCCCGCCGAGCTTCCGCGCCTGACGGCAAAGCGCACATTGACAGAACATGCCCGGGATGCCCTCTGCGGCGGCGGTGCCAAGGTATTGCAGCTTCATTTTCGGTTGACCCTCCTGACCGGTGTTTATGCTGACATTATATACCGCGCGGACGGGAATTGCAAGCCGGACTTTGGCCGGATGACATTCGGGCTTGCGGTTTTTGCCCCGGCACGCTATAATGGAAGCGGCGGGACGCATCCGCCTTCATTTTGTCCTGCGCAACGGAAAGGAGTCCTCCCCATGCTGGCCTGCACCTATGTTTCCCATGGACGCTTTGCGCTCCGGCAGAAGCCCCGTCCCACCCTGCAAAGCGACCGCGATGCCATCGTCCGCGTCACCCTGGCGAGCATCTGCTCCAGCGACCTGCACATCAAGCATGGCGCAGTGCCGCGCGCCGTGCCCGGCATCACCGTCGGCCATGAGATGGTCGGCATCGTCGAAGAGGTCGGTGCAGCCGTCCGCCGTGTGCAGCCCGGCGACCGTGTCACCGTCAATGTGGAGACCTTCTGCGGGGAATGCTTCTTCTGCCGGAACGGCTGGGTGAACAACTGCACCGACCCGCATGGCGGATGGGCATTGGGCTGCCGCATCGACGGCGGACAGGCGGAATACGTCCGCGTGCCGTATGCGGATCAGGGGCTGGAGCGCATCCCGGACGGCGTCACCGACGAACAGGCGCTGCTGGTGGGGGACGTGCTGGCCACGGGCTACTGGGCGGCGCAGATCTCCGACATCAAGCCGCGCGACACCGTGCTTATCATCGGCGCAGGCCCGACCGGGCTGTGCACGCTGCAATGCGTCCGGCTGATGCACCCAAAGCGCATCATCGTCTGTGACATCGACGAGAGCCGCCTGGACTTTGTCCGCGCGCATTTTCCGGAGGTGCTGACCGCCGCGCCGGACGGTCTGGCGGAATTCGTCCGTGCGCATTCCGAGCATGGCGGGGCGGACGCGGTGCTGGAGGTCGCCGGCAGTGCGCAGACCTTCCGCATGGCCTGGGAATGCGCCCGACCCAATGCCATCGTGACGGTGGTGGCGCTCTATGATGCCCCGCAGACGCTGCCCCTGCCCGATATGTACGGCAAGAATCTGACCTTCAAGACCGGCGGGGTGGACGGCTGCCATTGCCGCGAGACCCTCGACCTCATCGCCGCCGGGAAGCTCGACACCACGCCGCTCATCACCCACACCTATGACCTGGCGGACATCGAAGCTGCCTACGACCTGTTCGAGAACCGTCGGGACGGGGTCATTAAGGTGGCGGTACGCTGCACGGTTTGACCCGGAACACAAATACAGGGCGGACACTCCTTGCGGGGAGCATGTCCGCCCTGTTTTCCATTTGTTCAGGTCAGCGCCTTCCGGAGCAGCACGATGAAGTCCTGCACATTGGTCACGATGCCGCGCGCGCTCAGGCTGCCGCGATCCGCCAGCTTGTTGATGGCGAATTCGCTCACGTCCACGCAGTAGAAGTACACCTGACGCACCGTTCCATCGGGCATGACGCGGTAGGAGGGGGTCATGTTGCCGGTGGCGATGGTGTGGAGCATGGTGGCCATGCAGATCACCGTGGTCGCGCTGCGCACCTGGTCGCGCATGGCATCCTGTGCGGCGTACACATCGGCGTACACCGGGGGGAGCGGGCCGTCATCCCGGATCGAGCCGCAGAGCACATAGGGCACGCCATGCTTCTCGCAGCTGTAGATGATGCCGTTGTCGATGCCCTCCGCGCGGATGAATTCGCCGATGCTGCCGTGACGGCGCACCTGATTGATGGTCTCCAGGTGGTTGTAATGCCCGTTGGGCTGGGACACATGGGTGTAGATGTCCTGCCCCAGCGCCGTGCCGAGATAGGCGGCCTCCAGGTCGTGGGTGGCCAGCGCGTTCCCGGCCAGCAGCGCGTGCACATACCCCGCGGCGATCAGGCGGCTCATGGCTTCCCGGGCATCCCGGTCGAAGGTGAAGGCAGGCCCCAGCACCCAGACGATCCTGCCGTGCTCGCGGTCGTGGCGCAGCAGGTCATACAGCTCGGTGTAGTCCTGGGAATAGGCGGTCTCGCGGCTGCGATTGCGGCGGAAGGAGAACGCCTCGGCGGACGCACCTTCCTCGCCGAAGCCGTCCGCATGGAGGTAGATGCCCTCCTCGCAGTGTTCCGTCCGCCCCACCAGCACCGGATCGCCCTTTTTCAGCAGGCGGAATTCCCGCACGGCGATGCGCCCGTTCTCCAGCACGGCCACGCAGTCCATCCGGCTCTCCTCCGCCAGCAGCCAGCGCCCGTCCACCTTGATGTACTCCGGGTAGATGCTCATGGCGTGGAAGTCCGCCGGTGCAGCGCCGTCCTTTTCGGCGGGGACGAATCGCGCATTGGGTGCGTCGGTGAATTCCGGGCGGGTGAAGTCCGGCGGGGTGAATTTCCGCAATGTGAACATGGTCGGTGCTCCTTTGTGCATATGGCTGATGGCAATTACGGCGCGGGGGTGGGTGACGGCAGGGGTTCGAGGGTGAAGGTGGGGGCGGGGGTCATGGAGGCGGTGGGGGTGGGGGTCGCCAGCTCCGCGGCGTAGATGGCGCGCAGGGTCGCCACGTCCGCCGTGCCGGTCTGGCTGATGCCATGATCCTTCTGGAAGGCCTTGACCGCCTTGACCGTGCCGTCCAGGTACACCCCGCCGATGTGCCCGGCATAGTACCCCAGCTCGGTGAGCTTCGATTGCAGCCAGTAGACCTCCTCGCCCTTGGAATTCTTCTTGAGCGTCTTGAGCTCATAGGGCAGCGTGCCGGAGATGTATTCCGGGGCGGGGGTCGGCGTGGCGGTGACATAGGGGAGCATGTTGTTCTTGTTCAGGCTGGGGAGCTTGAGGGCATTGCGCAGCTCCGGGTCGGCCGGGAGATCCTCGGTGATGGTCACGACCACGCCCGCGCCGCAGTTGTTGTAGATCCACCTGGCATCGGCGACGGTCAGGCGGATGCACCCATGGGACGCCCGCTGACCGAGCTTGTTATAGCTCTTGACGGACAGATCCATCGTGTCCACCGAGTTGTAGATGACGCTGTGGAAGGCGATCGAGCCGTTGATGCGCGTCCAGTACTGGGCGTGGCTGCCCCATTTGGGGAAGTAGCACCAGCGCGCGGTCTTGCCGTTGAGCACCCATTCGCCCACATCGCTGGGGGTGGCCTTCAGGCCGGTGGAGCAGAGCATCTGGCGGACGATGACGGTGTATTCGCCGTTCTCGTCCAGGCCGTAGACCGTCGTGACCTGATTGTTCACATCCACGGTGATGGCGTAGGGGATGGGGGTGGGTTCGGGGGTGGGCTTGGGCGTGTCGGACGCACTGCGGACATCCGGGTCGTTGAAGAGCACGTTCCAAGTCGATTCGCCGATGATGCCGTCCACCTCCAGGGCATTCTGCTGCTGGAAGGCCTTCACCGCATTGCGCGTGTGCCCCAGGAAGTTGCCGGAGATGTTCCCCTCGTAATAGCCCAGCTCGGTCAGGCGGCGCTGGACATCCTTGACCAGGTCGCCCTTGGATTCGTATTTGAGCTGCTTGGTGAAGGCGACGGTGGGGGCGGGGGTGTAGGCGATCACTGCGTCCTCGGGGGCGAAGACCTCGTCCAGCCCCGGGGCGGGGGTCTCCTGGGGCAAAAGCGCCTGACCCGCCTCGCAGGTCAGCGCATCCTCCGCATAGAGGAGGAGCTGCGTCTCTTCGTCTGCCACGCCGGTGGCGTTTTCGCCGGATAGCTGCTGGAACAGGCGGATGGCCTCCTGTGTCGCGGGGAGGTAGCTGCCGGACACCTTGCCCGTGTAGTAGCCCAGTGCGGTCAGCCGCTCCTGGAGCAGGCGGACGTCCTCGCCCGTTGAACCCAGCCGCAGGGGACGATAGCGCACGGAGAAGATGCGCTCCTGGGTCTCAATGTCGGCTTCGCCGGTCTGGAGCAGGGCATGATCCGCCTGGAAGGCCTTCACCGCAGCCTTGGTCAGGTCGCCGTAGGAGCCGCTGATCTCCCCGTCGTAGTAGTGGAGCGCCGCCAGCTTCTGCTGGAGCTGAATGACCTCCTCGCCGGTCATGCCGGGGGAGAGCACCTGATTCTCCACGACGATCTGTTCATCGGCATCTGCATCGGCGGCATCCGTCGCGGTGTCCGCCCATGCGGCGCTGCAAAGCAGACAAAGCAGCAGGCATAGGGTCAGCCATCTGTATTTCATCATGATCGATACCTCGCGCGATTTTGATACAGACTTATTGTAGCCCTTCGGCGGGGGAAATGCAAGGGCTGGGGAGGATTTTACATTTTGCCGAAAATCGGTCGGGCGGAGCGTCCGCCTGTTATTCCCCCGGATGATCCCCGATCATGGCCTTGGCGGCCTTCTTGCCCGCGCCCATGGCCAGGATGACCGTCGCCGCGCCGGTCACCGCATCACCGCCGGCATAGACGTGCATTTTGCCGCTGCGCCCCATGTCGTCCGCGACGATGCCGCCCCAGCTTTCGGTGGGGAGGTCGGGGGTGGTCTTCTTGATGAGGGGGTTCGGACTGTTGCCGATGGCCACGATGACCGTCTCCACCGGCAGGTCGAATTCGCTGCCCGCCACCGCCACGGGACGGCGGCGACCCTTCGCGTCCGGCTCGCCCAGCTCCATCTTCACGCAGGTCATGGCGGACACAAAGCCGTTTTCGTCGCCCTTGATGGCCTTGGGGTTGGTCAGCAGGAGGAAGCTCACGCCTTCCTCCCGGGCGTGGTGGACTTCCTCGGCGCGGGCGGGCATTTCCTTTTCGGAGCGGCGGTACACGATGGACACGTCCGCCCCCAGACGCTTGGCGCAGCGTGCCGCGTCCATGGCCACATTGCCGCCGCCGATGACCGCCACGCGGCTGCCCACCCTGATGGGGGTGTCCGCCTGGGGGAAGGTATACGCCTTCATCAGGTTGATGCGGGTGAGGAATTCGTTGGCGGAGTACACGCCGCAGAGGCTTTCGCCGGGGATGTGCTGGAAATTGGGCAGACCCGCGCCCGAGCCGACGAACACCGCGTCGTAGCCCTCGTCCCGGAGGAGCTCATCCACCGTCAGGGCACGTCCGACCACCGCATTGGTGACGAAGTGCACGCCCAGCGCGCGGATGCTGTCGATCTCGCGCTGCACCAGCGCCTTGGGCAGGCGGAATTCGGGAATGCCGTACATCAGCACGCCGCCGGGGGTGTGGAGCGCCTCGAAGACGGTTACGTCCCAGCCGGCACGGGCGAGATCGGCGGCGCAGGTCAGTCCCGCAGGGCCCGAACCGACCACGGCGGCGCGGCGGCCATTCGCAGGGGCGGTCTCGGCGGACACATGTCCCTCGGCCATTGCCCAGTCGGCCGCAAAGCGCTCCAGACGGCCGATGCCCACGGGTTCGCCCTTGATCCCCCGGACGCATTTGCTCTCGCACTGGCTCTCCTGCGGACACACCCGCCCGCAGATGGCCGGAAGACCGTTTTGCGTGCGGATGATCTCATACGCCCCCTGGAAGTCCCCCTCCTTGATCTTTGCGATGAAATCCGGGATGGGGACATTCACCGGACAGCCGGTGACGCAGGGGGCATGCTTGCAGTGGAGGCAGCGGTCGGCCTCCGCCATGGCGACCTCGCGGGAGTAGCCCAGGGCGACCTCGTCAAAGTTCGTCGCGCGGACGGCAGGGGCTTGCTCCGGCATGGGATGCTTTGTCAGGCTCATGTTCGGCATGTCAGTTGCCCCCCTTCATGGCAGCGTCCGCCATTTGCTCCCGGCGGCAGATGTGGTGCAGCTTCTCCTTCGCGCGAGCTTCTTCGGGGCGATACATGCGGCTGCGGGCGATGGCTTCGTCCCAGTCGATGAGGTGTCCGTCGAAATCAGGCCCATCCACGCAGGCGAATTTGGTTTCGCCGCCCACGGTGACGCGGCAGCCGCCGCACATGCCCGTGCCGTCGATCATGATGGGGTTCATGGACACGATGGTCTTCACGCCATAGGGCTTGGTCAGGTCGCACACGGCACGCATCATGGGCAGCGGGCCGATGGCGATGACCTCGTCGTACTTCACGCCGGAGGACAGCTTGTCCTGCAGCGCCTGGGTGACAAAGCCCGGATGCCCGTTCGAGCCGTCGTCGGTCATGACGGTCAGCTCGGTGCAGGCGGCGTTCAGCTCGTCCTCCAGGATGATGAGGGACTCATTGCGGAAGCCGACGATGAGGTCGACCTGACAGCCGGCCTCATGGAGCGCCTTTGCCTGGGGATAGGCGATGGCCACGCCCAGACCGCCGCCGATGACGGCCGCGCGCTTCACGCCCTCGGTGTGGGACGGCTCACCCAGCGGCCCGACGAAGTCCAGCAGGGCATCGCCATCGTGGAGGGTGTCGAGCTTCTCGGTGGTGTAGCCGACCTTCTGGAAGATGATCGTGACCGTGCCGCGGTCGCGGTCGTAGCCGGCGATGGTGAGGGGGATGCGTTCGCCCTCCTCGTCGATGCGGAAGATGATGAACTGACCGGGCAGCGCCTTGCGTGCCACCAGCGGGGCTTCTATTTCCATCAGCGTGACAGTGGGGTTCAGCACGCGCTTCTTGACGATCGGAAACATGCTTATTCCTCCCGGGATATGATGTGGAACAGCAGTATTGTACAATATCCGTGCGGTGGTTTTCAAGAGCAGATTGCATTTCTGCGGATTTTTTGCACAAAAACCCGCCGCACCGCAGGGGTGCAGCGGGCTGCATCAGATGCCGTTGATGCGGAACCAGCAGAAGGACGTGCAGGCATCCAGATCCCAGATGGTGATCTTGTACCCGTCGGGCAGCTCGAACCAGGCGTAATCCTTGTTGCTGTCCGTGCCGTGGTGGGGCGCGTCCTCCGGCGCAACGCCGATGATGGACACCGCCACGCCGCCATCGGTCAGGTTCACATCGTCATAATAGCTGTCGTCCTTGTGTTCATCCAGGAATTGCTGCATGCGTGCGCCGTAATCGGGGTTCGGGCCGCAGTGGATGACCAGGGTGTAGTCCAGATAGTCCGCCAGTTCGGGGGCGGTTTCGGCGGTGAAGCCGAATTCCCGCAGCGTGCCGATGAACATCATCACATGGCGCGAGCCGGCCTTGCCGACCAGGAGGTCGCCGACCTGGAGAGTTGCAGCCAATTCGCCGTAGGGGGGCATTTCCTTGCCCTTGCGGTGGCTGTAGACATGGTTTTTTGCCGCGTATTTGGCGTATTGGTTGACCATGGCGCTCAGGCTGTCATGGCGAGGCCAGCCCACCTCGGCGTACACCCAGCGGGTGAAGCCGGAGCAGTCAAAGCCGTAGAGATAGTACTTGCCCTTGTCGTAGAAGCGGGTCTGCTCGTAGATCTTGCGCTTGGCGTACAGGCCGTCGCCGCGGGAGAAGACGCGCATCTCGCCGTTGACCAGGTCATCGCTGTTGCCGCCGAAGAAATAGGGCAGGCCGTACTGGAAATGGGGGACGACCTCCGCCCCGGTGATCGCATTGTACGCCGTCAGGAAGGGATTCCCTTCCTCCAGCATGGAGAAGGCTGCGTCCAGCAGGTCGGAACGCTCCACCAGGGAGGTGTCCGCCGTGTCCTCCGCCAGGGCGGACAGCCCGAACGCCAGCAGGAGCGTCAGGAGCAGGAGCGTCAGCCGTTTCAACAGGTTCACAAGCATCCTTCCTTTCAAATGGAATACGGGATCAACCACGCATGGATTCCGCCCAGACCTTGATACGGGCGATGAGCTCGTCATTGGTGGAGGCCTTGTCCAGCATGGAGATCAGCTCACGCAGCGCCTTGTCGCCGGAGAGCGTGCCGAACATGCCGCGCAGGAGCTTCAGGCTCTCGGCATGGGCGGGGGACATGATGGCATCCGCCCGACGGGTGACGCAGCGTCCCAGGTCAAACGGCGGATAGAGTCCGGCGCGCATCAGCCCCTGGTCGAGCACCAGCTCCATATTCGCCGCGCCGCGGAATTCGCTGACCACGCTGTCATCCGCCTTCGTGCCGCTGTCGGTGTTCATGGCGGCGATCACGGTCAGCGAGCCGCCCTCGCGCAGGCAGCGCGCCGCGCCGAAGAGACGCTTGGCCTTTTGCAGGCTCTGGGGGCTGATCATGCCGGGCACGGCACGGCCGGTCTGCATCGCGGTGGTGGAGACCACGCGGATGAGGGTGGTCAGGCTGTCCACCAGGAGGATGACATCACGCTTGAGCTCCACCAGGCGCTGGGCACGCTCCAGCACCAGGTCGGCCAGGCGCAGATGGTTCTCGGGGGTCATGTCGAAGGTGGTGGCCAGCACCGTGCAGGGCACGGCCTCGCGCATGCGGGTCACGTCCTCGGGGTTCTCGTTGAAGAGGAGGAGCATCACCTCGGCATCGGGGTGATTGGCGCGGATAACATTGGCCAGACGGGTCAGCAGGCGGGTCTTGCCCGTGCCCGGCGCGCACTGGATCAGCCCGCGCTGACCGAAACCGATGGGCGTGAGGAGGTCCATCAGCCGCAGATCGGTGTACTGGGGGGCATTGGGGCACTCCAGATGGATGCGCCGCGTGGGATAGATGGGAGTCAGCTGGTCAAAGGCGGGACGCGACGCGGCGTTGTCCGGCACGAAGCCGTTGATCTGGCCGACGGTCAGCAGGGCGGGGTACTTGTCGCCATCGCGCAGGGGACGGAGCTTGCCCGTGATGCGGTCGCCCGCGCGCAGGCCGAAGCGGCGGATCTGCGCCGTCGAGACGTACGCATCGCGCAGAGAGGCGATCATGTTCTCGCCGCGCAGGAAGCCGTAGCCCTCGGGCAGCAGCTCCAGAATGCCGGTGTACTCCGGATAGTCCGCGGACTGCATGAGCTCCGTGGCGGCGGGGTTGACGGAGAAGGGCGCGGGCTCGGCGGGATAGGTCGGCCGGGGCGCATAGCCGCGCTGATCGTAGGACGGTCGCTGATCGTAGGCCGGGCGCTGGTCGTAGGACGGTCGCTGATCGTAGGACGGCTGACGCTGCTCATACGCCGGGCGCTGATCGTAGGACGGCTGACGCTGCTCATACGCCGGACGCTGCGGATAACGGGGCGCATCGCCGTAATTGCCGCGTGCCGGGGGATAGGCGGAACGGGGCTGCTCGGTGCGCGCGGGACGCTCGTCGTCGCGGTTGTAGTCCGTGAGGATGTTCTGCGGCGCAGGGCCGAAGCGCGAATGGAAGCTCGTCGCCCGTGTGACCTGGGGACGGGCGGAATCCATGCTGGCAGGGGTGCGCGGTGCGGACTGCCGGCTGTAGGAGGGTGCCTGATAGGCCGGCTTGCTGTTGAAGCGCGGCGCGGCGTAGGCCTGGCGGAATTGGGGCTGCGGGGGGGTGTCCCCGGCGGACTTGTCAGCCGACTCGTCCCCGACCGCCCTGTCGGACGGTTCATCCGTTGCATCCGAATCGTCGGCCACGGCGGGTGCGTCAGCCGAATCAGCCGCCTCGTCGGACGGTTCATCCGCTGCATCCGGGGCATCTGGAGCGTCGGGTGCGTCAGCCGAATCAGCCGCCTCGTCGGACGGTTCATCCGCCGCATCCGGGGCATCCGGAGCGTCGGAATCGGCGGGTGCGTCAGCCGATTCAGCCGCCTCGTCGGACGGCTCATCCATCGCGGGGATGGCGTTCATGGTGCTCGAAACATCGAACTCGCCGGGCTTCATGGTGGCGTAGGCCATCGCCAGCCGCGCGACAATGCCCTTCTTGGTGATGCCTGCGCGCAGGGGAACATGGAGCTCCTTGGCAATTTTACGCAGCTCCAGAACGGTTTTGCTGTTCAAATCGAATTCTGTCATGGTGTCCTCCTCATCAGTCGCGGCGTGCCACGATAAAGTCGCGGTTGACAGCCTGTTCCACATAGTGCTCGTAATCGTCAAAGGGCGGTTCGGTCAAAGGTGTGAAGCCCGCCTGGGACATGAGGTCGATTAGGTCGGCCTTTTTGAGGGTCATGGTGTTGAAGGAGATCGCCGCAGCGCCGCCCCTGCGCAGCGCGGCATGCCATTGGGGGAGTGCGCGGCGCAGGACATGGGTGAAGGGCTCGGCGCGTCCGCCGCCATAGGGGGCGTGCTGGACGCCATAGGGGAGATCGGTCACCAGGAGATGGGCGGGGGACTTTCTGCACAGGTCGCCCGTCAGCGCCGTGTCCGCCAGGAAGAGCGAGAGCGTCCGCGTGTCATCGGCGCGGAAGTGCTCCCGGGTGTCGGCGAGGGTGTAAATCGCCGCTGGGACGGCTCGCTGACGCACGGTGCGGCTGTTCTGATCCAGCCTGTGCTTCATCCGATGATATTGCAGATAGCGCTCGAAATAGTCGGCGCATTCCTTCAGGTCGCGGTTGTCCACATCCACGCCGATGGCATGCATGCCCTGCTGGAGGGCGACAAAGCAGGTCGTGCCCCGGCCGCACATGGGGTCGAGGACGGTCAGCGGTGTGTCCGCCGTGAAATAATCGCTGGCGCTCAGGGCGCAGTTGAGCATCATGCGGGTGAACACCGCGCTGGTCTTGCCCTTGTATTTGAGGACCTCGGCCAGGTCAGGGGGGAGGTAATCCCGGCTGACACGTCCGATGGGGCGGAGCAGCTCGCCCTCCTGCTGACAGAGCATCAGCGCGGAGGAATGCAGGGAGAGGGCGGCACGCTGGGCATCGGAGAGGGCATCGGCCTCAAAGCGCAGGAAGGGGACACCGGCCACGGTACAGGCCGTGACGGGCACAGAAAGCCCCGCAGCTCGCAGCAGACAGGATAATTCGGCCTGACCGAGCTTCAGCTGCGCGTCGCGGTAGCGGATATTCGCATGTGGAGCCAATTGAAATAAGAATACCATGGAATTCCTCTTTCTATGAAAAAAATAGTGATGGAAGTACATAGAATGATACAAGTATACCAAATAATCCACGATTGTGCAAGGGGGATTTCGGAATTTGTGCAAGGGCCG
>CAZJOA010000087.1:0-11905 GCA_964547515.1 uncultured Faecalibacterium sp. | reverse complement strand
GCAATCCGCGCATCTGGCTGCCGCCGACCCTCGCCAGCGCCATCACCGGCCCGATTGCCACCTGCCTGTTCAGGCTGGAGATGAATGGCCCTGCGGTGTCCAGCGGCATGGGCACCTGCGGCCTGGTGGGACAGATCGGCGTCATCGCCGGCTGGAGCGAAACGGGCTATGCCGCCGGGGCGATGGACTGGCTCGGCCTGGTGCTGATCTGCTTCGTGCTGCCCGCACTGCTCAGCGTGCTGATCTGTCAGCCGATGCGCCGTCTGGGGTGGATCAAGGAGGGGGACATGAAGCTGTAAGCGCTTCGTCCGACAATGAAAACATAGGAAAAGGCCGTGCTTCCCATGTGGAGGCACGGCCTTTCAGGGCTTCGAAAAAGTGGCAAAGCCACTTTTTCGAGGAAAGCTGCGGAATGTTTTCCTCCGCAAAACTGCATTTTGCTACGGAAAACGCCCCGCCCGACCGGCAAAGCCGGTCGATACGATGAGAGTCTTGCAGACGGCGAATTACTGCTGCTGAAGGCACGGCTTTTTTGACGATCTGAAAGGCCGTGCTTCCCATGTGGTGGCACGGCCTTTGTGATTCCCTTGCTTATGCCAGCTGCAGCTGGTACAGCTTCTTGTAGATGCCGCCCTGCTCCAGCAGCTCCTGATGCGTGCCGCTTTCGCGAATCCTGCCGTGATGCATGACGATGATGCGGTCGCAGTGCTGGATGGTGGACAGGCGATGCGCCACCATGATGGACGTGCGACCCTCCATCAGGGTCTTCACCGCGTCCTGAATCCACTGCTCGGTCTCGGTGTCGATGTTGGCAGTGGCTTCGTCCAGGATGAGGATCGTCGGGTCGTAGGCCAGCGTGCGGGCGAAGGAGAGCAGCTGGCGCTGTCCGGAGGAGAAGGTCGCGCCGCGTTCCGTCACCCGCTCGTCATACTGATGGGGCAGACGCTCGATGAAGTGGCTGGCGTTGGTGTTGTGCGCGGCCTTGCGGATGGCCTCGTCGGTGATGGAATCATCCCGCAGGCGGATGTTGTGCTTGATGTCCCCCGTGAAGATGAACACATCCTGCTGCACCTGGCCGATGGCGGCGCGAATCTGCTCGCGGCTCATGTCGCGGATGTCGATGCCGTCGATGCGGATGACGCCCTTCTGGATGTCGTAATAGCGTCCGATGAGGTTGAGGATGGAGGACTTGCCCGCGCCGGTCGCGCCGACGAAGGCGACCTTCTGCCCCGGCTCGATGACGAAGGACACATCGCGCAGAATCCAGTTTTCATTCCCGGCGTTTTCGGGTGTGGGGGTCTCGCCGTCCTTGGTCTCATAGGCGAACCAGACGTGGTCGAACTCGATCCGCCCCCGGAGCTTCGCCGGACGAATCGGGTCTTCCTTCTCCGTCACGAGGGGCTTGACGTCCATGAGCGTGAATATCTTTTCGGCGGACGCAATGGCGGACTGGAGGGTCGTGAACATCTCTGCCAGCTCCTGGATGGGGGTGAACAGCTGGCTGATGTACTGGGTGAACATGTACAGCGTGCCGATGGAGATGACACTGGAGAGCACCTGGGAGCTGCCGCCGCCCAGGATGATGGCGGTGGCGACGATGGAGGCGAAGTAGATGAGGGGGCGGAAGATGCCGAAGATCATCATCTCGCGGAAGCCGGCATCGTAGAGCTCCTTGTTCTTCTTGTCGAACTCGTCGCACTTTTCCTTTTCGCGGTTGAAGATCTGGATGACGCGCATGCCGGAGAGGTGCTCGGAGAGGAAGGTGTTCAGCGCGGTGATGCGGGTCTTGACGATCTGGTAGCACCGGCGGCTGAGGCGGCGGAAGATGAAGGTCAGCACGGCGACAACGGGCACCATGACCAGGGAGAGCAGCGCCATTTTCACATCCAGCGCCAGCATGACCACCATCAGCCCGATGATCTTGATGACATTGCGGAACAGCCGGACGATGATGTTGGCGTACAGGTCGTTGATGGCCTCGGTGTCATTGGTGATGCGGGTGACGATGCGTCCCACGGGCGTGGTGTCGAAAAAACGCATGGACAGGCTCTGCACATGCTCCATCAGCTCCATGCGGAGGGTGTAGACGATCTTCTGTCCCATCTCCTGGATGAGGTAATACTGCTTGCGGTTGCAGACGAAGGCGATGAGCAGTACGACCACGTAGAGCACACCGGTTTTGAGGATGCCGGTGATGCGCTCCTGCTTGGTGAGGGCGGAGGCTTCGGCCAATTCCGCGTCGGAGAGGTTCGTGTCGTCGGAGACCGCGCCCTCCTCCATGCTGAGGATGTACTTGTCGATGGCATCGCCGATGAGCATGGGGCGGTAGAGATCCAGCGCCGTCAGGATGGTGACGAGCACGAAGCAGATCAGCACGGTCTTGATGTAGGGCTTCAGATAGCCCATCAGGCGCAGGAAGGCATTGCCCTCATACTGCACCTCATTGGATTCCTTGTCCTTGAGTCCGCGGACGAATTCAGACATTGCCATCCCCTCCTTCCGGATGCTCCTCGCGCAGCTGCTTTTCCAGCTGCTGCTTGTCAAACAGGGACTTGTAGAGCCCGTTGCGTGCCAGCAGCTCCTCATTCGTGCCGTATTCCGCCACACGCCCGTCATCCAGCACCAGGATGTGATCCGCGTCCTGAATGGTGGAGATGCGGTGGGCGATGATGATGGTCGTGCGGGATTCGCCGCGCAGGGTCTTCAGATTGTCCAGGATGCTGCGTTCGGTGTCGGTGTCCACGGCGGAGAGCGCGTCATCCAGGATGAGGATGGGGGCGCTGGACGCGGGCGATGCGGTCTTCATCAGCGCGCGGGCGATGGAGGAGCGCTGCTTCTGTCCGCCGGAGAGGGTCACGCCGCGTTCGCCCACGACGGTCTGATACTGCTCGGGGAATTCGGCGATGTTGTCGTGGATGCAAGCCAGACGCGCGGCCTGTTCCACGGCATCGAGGTCATTTTCGTGGCTGCCGAAGGCGATGTTGTTCTGCAGCGTGTCGGAGAAGAGGAAGCTGTCCTGGGGGACACAGGCGATGCTCTCGCGCAGGACATTCAGCGGGATGGTCTTGAGGTCGTGACCGTCGATGGAGATCATGCCGTCCGCCACGTCATACAGGCGGACGAGCAGGCTGGGGATGGTGGACTTGCCCGAGCCGGTGCGGCCGAGGATGGCGAGGGTCTCACCGGGCTTGACGGTGACGGAAACGTCATCCAGCACCTTCACGTCCGGCATGTCCGGATAGGCGAAGGTCAGGCGGTTCAGCCGGATCGCGCCCTTGAGGGCGGTCACGCCGTGATCGGTCTGTTCGCCGTCGGTGATCTCGGGCTTCTCCTGGAAGATGTGGTGGATGCGCCCCAGGGAGGCCAGACCCTGGCTGATGTTGGTGATGCATTCGCCCACGGCCATCATCGGCCAGACGAGCATGCCCACATAGCTGTTGAACGCCACGAACTGACCCACGGTGATCTCGCCCTCAATGGCGAGGTAGCCGCCGTAGAGCAGCGTCAGCAGGGTGGAGGTGCCGATGATGAGGTCCATGATGGGCATCATCAGCGCCTGGAGGCGGACGACGTTGAGGTTCTTGTCCTTGGTGCGGGCGGTGGTCTGGGCGAAGGCGTAGAGCTCCTTGCGCTCCTGCACGAAGGCCTTGATGACGCGGATGCCGCTGATGGTCTCCTGCACCTGATCGGTCAGCTCGGAGAACGCCTCCTGCTTGGCCTTGAAGCGCTTGTGCATCGCCTTGCCATAGAAGAAATCGCCCACGGTGATGATGAGCAGGGGGATGACCGCCACGATGGTCAGCTTGGGGCTGACGTAGGTGATCATGTTCATCAGCACCAGCAGGAGCATGACGGTGGCATCGAAGGCGGTGATGACGGTCATGCCCAGCAGGGCGCGGACGCTTTGCAGGTCATTGGTGAAATGCGCCATGAGGTCGCCGGTCTTGTGCTGATTGAAATAGCGCATGCTCAGCCGGGAGAGGTGGGCATACATATCGCCGCGCATTTCCCTCTCGATGGAGCGTGCCGAGCCGAAAATGAAGAATCTCCAGCAGAACCGGCCGATGGCGATGGCCGCGCCCATCAGCACGATCGTCCAGACGATCTTCATCGCGCCGTCCAGATTCAGCGTGCCGTCGGTCAGTCCGTCGATGATGTTGCCGGTGAATTCGGGAACGTAGACGTTCACCTGATCCACCACATACAGCGCCAGGATGCCCAGGACATATTGCCACCAGTGGCGGGCAATATACCGGCCTGCGAACTTCAGCTGCTTCATAAGTTACCTCCGTATAAAAATGCAGTCCTTACATTATAGCATACAAATACGCTTTTGAATAGCGAACAGGCGCTTTTTTTGTAAAATGCACGAAAAAAACAGGGACGCAGCACGATCGTCAGGCGTGCATCCCTGTGGATTGTCAGCGTTCTTCCTTGGAGAGCAGGCATACCGTCTCCACATGCTCTGTATGGGGGAACATGTCCACCGGGATGGCGCGGACGGCCTTGTATCCGCCGCTGACGAGGTATTTCACATCCCGGGCGAGGGTCTCGGGGCAGCAGGATACATACACGATGGTGCGGGGGGCGAGGGTCAGCGCGGCGGAGAGGAAGCGATCGTCGCTGCCTGCGCGGGGCGGATCCATCATCAGCACGTCCAGGGTAAGTCCCTCCTGCGCCATCCGCAGCATGAAGTGTCCCGCATCGTCACAGACGAATCTCGCGTTCTGCACATGGTTCAGGCGGGCATTCTCCTTCGCGTCGCGCACCGCATCGCCGTTCAGCTCCACGCCGATGAGCTGCTTTGCGCCGTCCGACGCGCACAGGCCGATCGTCCCCGTGCCGCAGTAGGCATCCAGCAGCGTCTCGTGTCCCGTCAGTCCGGCCAGGTCGATGGCCGTGCGGTAGAGCACCTCCGTCTGGCGCAGATTCACCTGATAGAAGCTGCGCGGGCTGATGCGGAAGCGCTTGCCGCACAGCTCGTCCTCCAGATAACCCGTGCCGTGGAGCACGCTCTCCTTCGTGCCCAGCACCATGCTGGTCTCGCGCTGGTTGACGTTCAGCACGATGGTGGTGATCTCCGGGTGATGCTCTAACAGTTCGGCCACGAAGGCCTTCCCGCCGGGGAATTCCGCCGCCGTCGTCACCAGCACCACCATGATCTGCCCTGTGACGGCAGCCGTCCGCACCAGCACATGACGCAGGAAGCCCCGATGGGTGTTCTCGTTGTAAATGCGCAGCTTGTAGCGCGGGATCATGCCGACGATGGTGCGGATGATCCGGTCGGCGCGCTCGTCCTCCAGCAGGCAGTGCTCCACCGGCACGACATGGTGCGTCCCGGCGGCATAAACGCCGCTGATGGGGTTCTTCTGCCGGTCGGTGGCGATGACGGCATGCACCTTGGCGCGGTAGTGGTTCGGATCGTCCATGGCGCGGATGGGTTCCACCGGGCAATAGGGGGACAGAAGGGCTTCCACGCGGCGCTGCTTGTGCCGGAGCTGTTCGGGGTAGGGGAGGTGCAGCAGCTGACATCCGCCGCATTGCCCGGCGACGGGACAGGGCGCGGACGGATCGCACGGCGGACGGGTCGTCCTCCGGCGGACGGGCACGGACGGATGGAGCTTCTGCGGATGGGGGCGATTCGGATTCGGATGATTCGGATGATTCGGACGGTTCATCGGCGGTGCTCCTGTTCATCAAACTGTTCAAATGGATGATAGCACGGTTTGATTTCTCCGTCAATGTGTGATATGATGAAATCAAACATTCGCAGGGGAGGAAAGCGCATGCAGGTGCAGATCATTGGCGGACGGGCGGGACGGCTGCTCCCGTACCTGCTGCCCCGGGTGGCCGCGGCGCATCAGGCGCAGACGCGTGTGCTGATGCTCGTGCCGGAGCAGTATACCCTCCAGGCGGAGCGCGAGCTGGTGCAGGGCTTGCAGCTGCCGGGGCTGATGGACATCGAGGTGCTCTCGCCCAAGCGGCTGAACCGGCGCATTCACGAGAGCGGCGGACGCAGCCCTCTTGCGCCCCTGGATGCCTCCGGGCGCAGCATGGCCATTGCCCAGGCGCTGACCATGGTGCAGGACGAATTGGCCTACTACGCGCGGGTGGCGCTCACGCCGGGTCTGCCGGACAAGCTCTCCGTGCTGCTGGCGGACTTGCAGAGGGCGGGGCTTTCGCCGGACGAGCTGGAGGCGAAGGCGGAGACCATGCCCGCCGGTGCTTTGAAGGCCAAGACCCATGACCTGACGCTGATCTGGCGGACTTACCTGTCCGTCATCGACGGGCGCTTCGCCGATGATGCCATGCAGCAGGCGGATTGTCTGCGGCGGCTCATCCCCAGCGGCGTGATGGACGATGCCGCCGTGTTCGTGTACGGCTTTGACGTGCTGCCCGAGCCGATGTGTGCCCAGCTGGCCGAGGCGGCGAAGGTCTGCCGCAGCATGACTGTCGCGCTGACCATGGATGCCAGCTCCGCCCCGGATGGACGTATCTTCCTCACCCAGCGGCGCAGTGCGGCGGACTTGCTGCGCTGCCTTAAGCAGCAGGGCATTCCGGCGGACATCCGGTATCTGCCCCTGCGCGACGGCGCGGAGCGTACACCTGTGCTGGCACATCTGGAGCAGCATCTCTTCACCCGGCAGTACGTCCGCTTTGAAGGCAAGGCGGACGGGCTTTGCGTGCATGCGGCGGCCACGCCCTACGCCGAGGCGGCGTACATCGCGCGGACGCTCCGCCAATGGCACGAGGAGGGCATTCCGTGGCAGCACATGGCCGTCGCCATGGCCGATGGCACGAGCATGCCCGGCATCCTGTCCACCACATTGACGGCGGCGGGCATCCCCCACTATGTCGCCCGCAAGGACAGCGCCATCCGACATGGCCTGTGCCGGATGCTCCTGGGGGCGCTGCGCTGTGCCACGGGCGGATACGCCACGCGGGACGTGCTGCACATGGCCAAGAGCGGCTTCTCGCCGCTGACGGAGGAAGAGGCGCATCGGATCGAGAATTACGCGCTGGAGAACGGCGTGGATCATCAGCGGTGGCTCAAGCCGTTCACGCGGGGCGATGCAGAGATGGCCGAGCCGCTGCGGCAGAAGCTGATCGCCCCGGCGGAGCGCCTGCGGGAGCAGCTCCGCAATGCAAAGACCGCCACGCAGTCCGCAGGGGCGCTGTTTGCCCTGCTGGAGGACGTGAACGCCTACCAGACCCTGCTCCGGCGGGAGGAAGCGCTCCTGCAGGCGGGCATGGCGGCGGAAGCGGCGGAGAACCGTCAGGTGTGGCAGATCGTGATGGCGCTGCTGGATCAGCTGCATGCGCTGTTGGGGGAACGCCGCGCCGCGATGAAGGACATCGCCCGCTTTGTGACCAGCGGTCTGACGGGTGCGTCCATCGCCAGCCTGCCGCCCCAGCCGGATACGGTGCTGCTGGGTGAGGCCGGGCATCTGCTGACGGGGCGCATCGACGCGCTGATCCTCTGCGGCATGCAGGATGGCGTGATGGGTTCGTCGCAGAGCAGCCTCCTGACCGAAGGGGAACGCCGCATGCTCTCCGACGCGGCGGAGCGTCCCATCGGCCTGACAAAGCAGGAGACGGCGGCGCTGCGTCAGTCGGATTTCTACCGGACGGTGGCCTTGCCGCGCAAACGCCTGACGATCACCTTCGCCCAGGGCGGTCAGGACGGCACGGCCTTGCGTCCGGCGGGCATCATCGATGATCTGCGGGGGCTGTTCCCCGATTTGATGGTGTCCGGCGGTGTGCTGACCGGCGGGGACGAACCGCCCCTGTCCCCCCAGCAGGCGCTCGATGGGATCGCCGTCCGCCTCCGTGCCCTGTCCGACGGCGCATGCGATGCTCTCGCCCCCGCATGGCTCAATGCCCTGCGCTGGCTGTGGCAGTCGCCCGTGTGGCACGAGCGCGTCCGGCAGGTGGCGCTCAAGGCCGTGCTGGATGGCTCTGTCCGCCCGCTGCCGACGGACATCACCCGGCGCATCTTCACCCAGGACACCGTGTCCATCAGCCGATTGGAGCGATTCGCCGGATGCCCCTATCAGCATTATGTGGATTACGGCCTGAAGCCCGTGCAGCGTGCGGCCTGGGCGTTTGAGGCCAACGACGCGGGCGAATTCTACCATGCGGCGCTCCAGGGCTTTGCCCATGCGGCGCTCCGACACCCGAACTGGCCGGAGCTGCCCGACGAGGAGATCGACAGCCTGATGGACGAGGTGCTCGCGCCCCTGACGGCGCAATGGGCGGACGGCCCTCTGGCGGACACCCCCGCCCAGCAGCTGCAAGGCCGCAAGTACATCCGCACGGCCAAGCGGGCGGCATGGCTCTTCACGCGTCAGGCGAAGGGCAGCCGCTTCGTGACGGTGGGGGAGGAAGTGCCCTTTGGCACGGCGGACGGTCTGCCGGCGGTGGTGCTGGAGCTTGGCGACGGACGGCAGGTCGGCCTGCGGGGCAAGATCGACCGCGTGGACTGCTGGGACGGCGCACAGGGACGCTACCTCCGCGTGATCGACTACAAGTCCTCCAACAGGAAGATCGACCCGACGCGCCTTTGGCATGGGCTTCAGCTCCAGCTGATGCTCTATCTGCGTGCCGCGTCCAGCGGCTTGCAGGGCGATGCGGCGGGCGCGTTCTACTTCACCGTGCGCGACCCTTTGGTGGAGGCGGCGGACGACAAGGATGCGGCGGACAAGGCCATCGCCAAGCAGCTCCAGCTCAGGGGCGTGGTGCTGGCGGACGCAGATGTGGTCGAGGCCATGGATGCCTCCGGCACGGCACTGGGCAGCGTCTTCACCAAGAAGGGCGAGGTGTCCACCAATGCCAGCGCCTATTCCCCGGCGGAAATGCAGGCGCTTCTCCGCCACACCGAGCGGGAAGCCGCCGCATTGACCGATGCCATCCGCGCGGGGAGCATCGCCGTCAGCCCCGTGAAGATCAGGGACTGGTCCGCCTGTCAGCAATGCGCGTATTCCGCCGTCTGCGGGGTCGACCCGGAGCTGCCCGGGTGCAGGAAGCGTGAGCTTGCCGTGCTGTCCAGGCAGGAATTGCAGTCCCGCTTGGCGAATGATACCGATGCAGCCCCTCAGGATGCGAAGAACGAATGAAAAACAGTCCGTTTTGCAGGAATCTTCCCCGAAGGGATTGCATCTTTGACCAAAATGGTTTATAATTATGTCAAGAGTATATCTCTACTGTAAGGAGGCGTTTCCCATGATTAAGATCATCGCAGGCAACAAGGGCTCCGGCAAGACCAAGCGGCTCATCGATATGACCAATGACGTCGCCAAGACGGCTTCGGGCAATGTGGTCTTCCTGGATAAGGACAATAGCTATATGTACGAGGTGGATCGTTCCGTCCGCTTCGTCAACGTCAACGATTATCACGTCGCCAGCGCCGAGATGTTCCTGGGCTTCCTGGGCGGCATGCTGGCCAGCAACTACGACATCTCCACCATCTTTGTGGATGCATTCCTCAAGCTGGTCAAGATCGATATTGCCTCGGCGGACTGGTTCTTCGCAAGCCTGGAGGAGTATGGCAAGAAGCATGATGTGACCTTCGTGCTCTCCATCAGCGCTGATCCCGAGACCCTGCCGGAGTTCTGCAAGGGCTATGTGATCTGATTATCCTTCCGGGGGCGGCGGCGATGGAGTCGTCGCCCCATTCCTTTTCGCGCACGGCTGACTTTCCCATCGGCGCTGTCGCCCCATGCCCTTGCCCGGGGCGGAATGCTTCTTTCCCCTCCATCCCATCATGAATTGGAGCGTGATTCCCATGTCCTTCTTCTCCACCCGCGGCGGTGCGGCGGTCACGGCCTCCCAGGCCATCCTCAGCGGCCTGGCTTCCGACGGCGGCCTCTACGTCCCGGCCATGTTCCCCCCCGTGTCACAAAGGAAGCTGGGTGAGCTGACGGCGATGGATTATCGTCAGCGTGCATCGGCGATCCTCCGGCTGTATCTGGAGGACTACTCCCTCCCGGAGATCGACGCGGCGGTCGCGGCGGCCTATGACGCGGAGAAGTTCGACGATGCGGCCATCGCCCCGGTGAAGCGCCTGGACGGCGAGACCTGGGTGCTGGAGCTGTTCCATGGGCCGACGCTGGCGTTCAAGGACATGGCGCTCCAGCTGCTGCCCCACCTGACCACGCTGGCGGCGAAGAAAAACGGCGAGGCGCGCGAGGTGTCCATCCTCGTGGCGACCTCCGGCGACACGGGCAAGGCCGCTCTGGAGGGCTTCAAGGATGTCCCCGGTACGTCCTGCACCGTGTTCTATCCCTCCGATGGCGTCAGCGATGTGCAGAAGCTCCAGATGACCACCACCGGCGGCGAAAACACCCATGTCATCGGCATCAGCGGCAATTTCGACGATGCCCAGACCGGCGTGAAGGCGCTTTTCGCCTCCGAGGCTTTCAATCAGACCATGCACGAGCACGGACGGGTGCTGTCCAGCGCGAATTCCATCAACTTTGGCCGACTCGTCCCCCAGATCGTCTATTATTTCAGCGCCTATGCCGATCTGCTCGCTTCGGGCGCGATCAGTTTGGGCGATCCGGTGAATTTCGTCGTCCCCACGGGCAATTTCGGCAATATCCTCGCCGCGTATTATGCCCGCAGCATGGGTCTGCCGGTGGGACGGCTGATCTGCGCGTCCAACCGCAACAATGTGCTGACGGACTTCTTCCGCTCCGGGGTGTATGACATCCGCCGCACGTTCTTCAGGACGACCTCCCCGTCGATGGACATCCTCATCTCGTCCAACCTGGAGCGCCTGCTCTATGAATGCGCCGACCGCGACGGCGAATTGGTCGGCCGCTGGATGAAGCTGCTCAAGGAGAGCTACACCTACGCCATCGGCGAACAGCGTCAGGAGTGGATGAACACGGTCTTCGACGCGGGGTACTGCGATGACATGCAGTGCGCGCAGGAGATTCGCACCCGCTTTGCGCAGGATCACTACCTGATGGACCCCCACACCGCGGTGGCGAGCCATGTCCTGCGGGAATACCGCGAGAAGACGGGCGATCTGTCCCCGGCGGTGATCGTGTCCACCGCCAGCCCGTACAAGTTCGCGGCGGATGTGCTGTCCGCCGTGGCGGGCAAAAATGCGGCGGAGGGTCTGGATGCCTTCCAGTGCAGCGAGGCGCTGGAGCGCGTCACCGGGGTGAAGACCCCCGCGCAGGTCAGCGCATTGCGGACGCTGCCGGTGCGTCATCATCAGCAGTGCGGGAAGGACGGCATGGCACAGGCCGTGCTGACTGCCCTGACCGCGAAATGATTCAGCCATGCAGGGCGACGCCTGCGAAAGGAACAGAATGAACATCTCAGAAATCAACCTGGTACAGAACCGGCTCAATGCGCTGATGGATCAGCCGCTGACGAAGGTGTCCCGCAGCGCGGACATGCTGGTCATGGCGTTTGGCACGCAGTACACGCTGCGCATCCAGTGCTATTATCGCCTGACGGAAAAGGGGCGGACGCTCCTGGCGCGCAACGATGTCTATCAGCCGTCCGAGGCGATGTGGGATCTGTGGAGCACCCTGGGCTATGAGGAGGACTTCATCCCGGAGGACTTCCACTCCGACGATGAGGGCGCGAACCGCCTGGACGAGGCGCTGGAACGCCTTGACGGCGACCTGGACGGCCTGACCGTCCGTTCGGCCATGCTCAACCACCTGGGCGACCTGACCATCCTCTTCCAGAGCGGCGCGACGCTGACGGTCATGTCCGACACCTCGGGCGGGGAGGAATGCTGGCGGCTGATGAGCGAAAACGAGGACGACCTGGTGGTCTACGGCGACGGCGCGGAGCTGGTCGACCCGGGTGCGGACAAAGCGTAAAACGAAAATCCCCCGGAGGCACGCCTGATATGGGCGGAGGCTTCCGGGGGTTTGTCGTG
>CAZJOA010000086.1:6080-11912 GCA_964547515.1 uncultured Faecalibacterium sp. | reverse complement strand
CGGAAAAGACACTGTGCGAATGATATGGTTTAGATGAAAATTAGTATTACTTCTTGTCCTTCTTCTTGAACAGGTACTCGTCCACCTTCTTGACGATCTCGTCGCTGACCTTGCGCTCGATGGGGAAGACCTTCGCCCCGTCGATGCGCTTGGCGAACATCAGCGCCTGCTGGAGCGTGATGTCCAGCGCCTCCGCACTGATGTAGTTGCTCTTGAGATTGTCGCGGCGGTCGTGGATATAGCCCGCGCCCGGCATGCCGAAGCGGATCAGGTTCACCGCGGGCACGCCCTTGTCCGCAAAGGGGATGCAGTCGGAGGAGTAGATGTCCAGCTTGACCTCGCAGGCGATGCCGGCCTCGCGCATGAGCGCGTCCACATAGCCCACGGCCTTCTCCGTGCCCAGGACGGGTGCGCCGTTTTTGCCCAGGATGGGCGCGGCCACGTCCACATTGACCATCAGCACATGCTTGGACAGCTCGTCCTCATGCGCCTTGACCCACGCCTTCGAGCCCAGAAGGCCCTGTTCCTCCGAGCCGTACCAGTTGAACTTCATCGTGCGGGCGGGCTTGTGCTCGGCGAAATACCGCAGCAGCTCCATGATGATGACGCTGCCGGACATGTTGTCATACACGCCGGTGGAGAAGTACACGCTGTCATAATGCGCGCCGAAGGAGATGATCTCGTCCGGATACGCCGTGCCCTCGATCACCGCGCAGACATTCTGGCTCGTGCCCTCATAGTCCTCCGCGTCCAGCTCGATGTGCATCTGCGTCGCGCCACGGCGGACGATCTCTGCCGCGTCCATCGTGCGCATGTGCAGCGCCGTGCACGCACCGACCTCTTCGGTCAGGGGCTCGCGGAGCTTGCGGATGTCGCAGTCCGTTTCGCTGCGGCGATCCAGGGTCGTGCCGTCAAAGGTGAGGATCGCCGCCACACCGGCCTTCATCAGCTTCTCGTAGTTCTTCTTGCCCAGGCGGCCATTCACCATGACGGCCTTGCCCTTGACATGGGGCAGATGGGCATCCTCCGCGTTTTCGGCGTAGTAGAACGCCAGATCCACGCCGCCCTCCGGGGTGGACAGGCCGCGCTCATAGCCGGTCACCTCGTATTCCTTGGTGTAGGGGGCAGTCACCACCAGCTTGGCGTGCTTAACCCGACCGCAGGCCACGGGGAATTCCTCGATATGGGCGGATGCGCCGGTGGACTGCGCCGTCTCCAGCAGCTTCTGTGCCGCCTGCTTCTCGGCCTCGGAGCAGCTGACACGCTCATAGGCCAGCTCCTTCAAGAGGGAAAATGCACGAAATGCGGATACCTTCATCAACAAAACCTCCTGATTGACGTATTTTGTACCATTATACAGCGAATCGCCCCAGGATGCAAGTTTTTCGTATGTATTGTGGATTCATGGCTTCACTCCCCCATCGCCGCGCGGAGCATGCCCAGCATCGCGCCGGATGCATCCTGCCCATACTGCCAGACAGCCGCGCCCAGCAGGCCATTCTCCCTGATCCACCCGCCCTTATAGGCGATGGAGCGGTCGTTTTCCGCGCTGACGAAATCCGTGCCGTCGAAATACCACGCGGCCTGTGCCGTTTCGTCGTAATAGGCGGTGTAGCCCTCGTCCGTCAGGCGGAGCACCGCATCAAAGGGAATCGTCCTGTTGCCGGATGTACCCGCACGCTGATCCAGGCCGTCGCCGTCACCCGTGACCTGCCGCCACACCCGACCATAGGCGGGCATCCCTAACAGCAGCTTCCCAGCGGACAGACCGCCCTCCGTCAGCTGGCGGACGGCTCGCGCGCCGGTGTTCGCCTTCTCCCCCGCCGGATACAGCCCCGCATGATGCCCCGTCATCCGGTCAAAGCCGCACAGGTCATACGCCATGACCACCGCCTGATCCACCAGCGCATCCAGCCGCGCGGCATCAACGACGGACAGGTGGTTCTCCCCTGCCCCCAGCGCCACGGACAGGATATACGCCCGCCCATGCAGGGCTTCGCGGGCATCGAGTCCCTCCCGCAGGAGCGTCAGCAGGGCATACCAGTTCTCCACGTCCTCCGCGCGGGAGGTGATCCCCGTGCCGGACACACCGGGGTACTCCCAGTCGATGTCCACGCCGACAAAGCCGCATGCATCCATCAGGTCAAGGATGCTGTCCGCCAGGGCCGCACGTCCCTCCGCCGTCAGGCATGCGTCGGAAAAGCCCTCCGCGCCCCATCCGCCCACCGCCAGCACACCGTCGATATGCGGATGCTTCTTCAGATACGCCGTGACCTTCTTCTGACTCTTCCAGTGCGAGCCGTCCGCCCTGCCGTCCCTGATGAGGGCAAAGGAATAGTTGATCTGGTCGATGGCGGACGCATCCCCGTCGCGCAGGGTCAGGTCGGGGGCATCCATGGCGTACATCACCACGCGGCCATTCCGCAGGGGCTGCATGGGGACATCGCCCTCCCCCTTCGCCGCCATGGGCACGGGCACATTCGTCGCCGCCAGCACGGCGCTCATTGCCAGCGCCGCCGTCAGCAGGGTCAGCCGTTTCATCCTCCCGTGAGGAGCTTTCGTACGCGGCAGCTTTTTCGGCACCGCGCTCACCTCTTTTCGGTTTCTCGCAGCCATGATACCACACATCCGCCGCGCTGTCACAGCCAATCGCTGGATATGCCGCCCCGCTTGGCGAAATCTGCCGCGAAAAACGCCGTTCCCCTTGACATGGCCCGATGGGTATTGTATCATTTACCGGATGAAAGGACGGCCATTCGGTATACAGACGCAGAGAAAGCTCCCCGACCGACACGCAACGGAGGATGTAAGCATGATTTTTATCGGCATTTGCGGCGCAAGCGGAAGCGGCAAGTCCACCCTGGCGGATTCCCTCGCCGCCGCGCTGGGTGATCGCTGCCTGGTGCTCCAGCAGGACTGCTACTACCGGGATCACAGCCACCTCCCCTTTGAGGAACGCAGCCATCTCAATTACGACGAGCCATCCATCTTCGATCACGATACCCTTCTGGCGGACGTTCAGGCGCTGATGAACGGTCAGCCCATCACCCGCAAGGGGTATGACTACGCTCACCACCGCCGCGCCGATTCCCAGGAGCTGATCTTCCCGCCGGACGTGCTCATTCTTGAGGGCATCCACTGCTTCCACGATCCGCGCCTGCTGGAGCTGATGTACCTGAAGCTGTACATGAATGTGGATGCGGACATCTGCCTGCTGCGCCGCATCGAGCGGGACATCCTGGAGCGTGACCGCTCCATCGATTCCATCTCCGAGCAGTACCGCACGACCGTCCGCCCCATGTTCGAGAAGTACATCCGCAATTACATCAACCTCGCGGACGTCATCGTCGCCCGCGGCGGCAAGAACGCCCGCATCGTCGAGATCCTCGCCGGATATGTGTCCGACGAGCTGAACAAACGCGCAAAGCTGCAATGATCCCCCAAGGAGGTCTTCTTATGCCAAGCAAGGTCTATTTCACCAAGGTCATCACCCCGGAAAAGGTATTGGCGCTCTATCGGCTGCTGGACATCGACCTGCCCGGAAAGGTGGCCGTCAAGCTGCATTCCGGCGAAAAGGGCAACCAGAATTTCCTCGGCCCGGACTTCTGGCAGCCCATCATCCGCGAGGTGCACGGCACGGTGGTCGAATGCAACACCGCCTACGCCGGCAGCCGCGACATCACCGAGCGCCACCTGCAGACCATGCAGGAGCACGGCTGGTCGGAGCATTTCGATGTGGACATCCTGGACAGCGAAGCCCCCGACATGCAGCTGCTGATCCCCGGCGGAAAGGTCATCCGGAAGAACTACGTCGGCCGTCATCTGGCGAACTACGATTCCCTGCTGGTGCTCAGCCACTTCAAGGGGCACCCCATGGGCGGCTTCGGCGGTGCGATCAAGCAGCTGTCCATCGGCGTGGCCTCCAGCTACGGCAAGAAGCACATCCACGGCGCGGGTAATGCGGAGCTTTCCTTCGGCGGCGATCACAATGGCTTCCTGGAGGCCATGGCGGATGCCGCGTCCTCCGTGGCGAAGCGCTTTTCCGGAAGGGCCGCCTACATCAGCGTGATGAAGAACCTGTCGGTGGACTGCGACTGCTGCGCGGTGGCGGAAGACCCCTGCATGGCGGACATCGGCATGCTGGCCAGCGTCGACCCCATCGCCATCGATCAGGCCGGTCTGGATCTGGTCTACGCCCAGAAGGACGATCCCGGTCTGCCCCACATGCTGGAGCGCATCGAGAGCCGCAACGGTGTCCACACCATCGAGGCCGCGGCGGAATTGGGCTTCGGCTCGCGCGAGTATGAGCTGATCGACATCGACGCATAAGCCGCATATGCAAAATCGCCCGGGAGCAGTACGCCCCCGGGCTTTTGATGTTACCTGTTCGCTTCTCCGTGCAGCTCCGCCTTCTGCATGGCGCGCAGATGCCGGTTCATCCGGAAGATGGTGCAGGTCAGCACCCCCAGCACGCCCAGCACCGCAAAGAAGCAGGCCGCGCCGCTGCCCTTCCCCGCGCCGAACAGCCGGATGAGCAGGCTGCCCTCGGGCTGCATCGCCATCAGCGGCTCAAAGATGGTGTCCACCGCCGCACCGCCCAGCAGATAACCCACCGGGATGGTGAAGAATTGCAGCGAGTTTCGTGCCGCATACACCCGGCCTTGCAGCGCCTGCGGGATGTTCAGCCGCAGGATGGTGCTCAGGTTCGTGTTCATGATGGGGATGACGAACCACCCCAGGAACGCGCCGACACACCACACCGGCAGGCTGCGGCCAAAGGCAAGGAAGAAATTCTCCGTGGACATGGAGATCAGCAGCGTCACCGCAACGACGCGCACGCGGCTCTTGGGCGCGGGCAATGCCGCAGCCGCCACACTGCCCAGCAGCATCGTCACGGCGGTGAAGGCGTTGAAGAAGCCCATCGCCACTTCTCCGCCGCCCTCGCGGGACAGCAGCATCGCAGGCAGCGCCGCGTTGTACATGCTCGCCACCAGGTTGATGGCCGCCAGGAACATGATGAGGGCGAAGATGCCGGGATTGCGGCGCAGGAAGCCCACGCCCTCGCGGACGGCCAGGGACAGCGGCTCTTTTGCGTCATCCGCCTGATCCGTTTTCGGGATGCGGATGAAGAGCAGCAGCGTCAGGAAGGCCACGGCGAAGGTGGCCAGGTCGAAGAGGATCACGCCCTCCAGCCCCGTCACGGCGATGAGCGCCATGGCCAGCATGGGTGTCAGGATGCCGTTCAGGCTGCCGGAAAGCTGGTTCAGTCCGCCCGCCTGCTGATAATACCTGCGCGGCAGCAGCGCAGAGGTCGCGACCTCCGACGCGGGCTGCTGCACGGTGTTCATCAGCCCATTGAGCGCGTTGAGCAGATAGAGATGCCACACCTGCAAATGGCCTGTCCGGAGCAGCAGGAGGGTGGCGACGGTGGTCAGCGCGGCGATGAGGTCACAGACGAGCATCGTCCGGCGCTTGTCCCATCGGTCGGACAGCGCACCCGCGAAGATCGAGCAGATCACATACGGCGCATAGGACGCGACGCTCAGCAGCGCCGTCACCAGGGCGCTCCCGTCCTGGGTGTACGACCAGACGATCAGCGCATAGCTGGTCATGGCGCTGCCCAGCCCCGAAAAGGCCTGCGTCGCCCACAGGAGCAGGTACGCGCGCATCTCGCGCAGCAGGGTCATGGCGGACTGATATTGGGTTTTCATGTTGATTTCGCTCCTTTTCGTGTCGGATATGCATCATTCACAAAAAGGAGCCAGGGCAATGATGAGCAACACTTGCGTTTCCCCCCTTTCGTCAGCAAAATCAAGGCATATCATTGGGCTT
>CAZJOA010000086.1:0-5980 GCA_964547515.1 uncultured Faecalibacterium sp. | reverse complement strand
CGTTTGCGCTTTGCATCCTTACGCCTTTCCGTCCAGAATGTCCAGCCCCTGTTCCTCCTGGAACTGGTTGGTATAGAGCTGGTAGTAATAGCCCTGCTTGGCAATCAGCTGACGGTGCGTGCCGTCCTCGGTGATTTTGCCATTCTGGATGACCAGGATACGATCCGCCGAACGGATGGTGGACAGGCGGTGGGCGATGATGAAGCTCGTCCGCCCGCTGAGGACGGTCTGAATGGCATGCTGGATGATCTGCTCGGTCTCGGTGTCGACGGAGGAGGTGGCCTCGTCCAGGACGAAGATGGCCGGGTCGGTCAGGATGGCGCGGGCGAAGGAGATCAGCTGCTTCTGGCCGGTGGACAGGCGGTTGCCGCCCTCGCCCACCTTGGCATCGAAGCCATCCTTCATCGCGAGGATGAATTCCTCCGCGCCCACCATGCGCGCCGCCCGCTGCACCTCCTCCATCGTGGCATCCGGACGGCCATAGCGGATATTGTCCGCCACCGTGCCCGAAAACAGATGGGGCGACTGGAGCACATAGCCCAGATTCGATTGCAGCCAGAGCTGACTGCGCGTGCGGTAATCCGCGCCGTCGATGAGGATGCGTCCGCCGGTCGGCTCATAGAAGCGGCAGATCAGGTTGACGATGGTGGACTTGCCCGATCCCGTTTCGCCCACCAGCGCGATGGTCTGGCCGTGCTCCACATGGAGGTTGAAATGCTCCAGCACCTGTTCGCCGTCCTTGTAGCGGAAGGTCACGTCCTCAAAGTCGATATCGCCGATGAGGGCCGGCCAGTTCTCCTTCTTCGGGTGGAAATTGTCGCCGAAGACCGCCTCCACCTCGGGCGAATCCACAATGTCCGGCTCGGTCTCCAGCAGGGAGATCACGCGCTCCGCCGCCGCCTGCGCGGACTGCATCTCCGCAAAGATGCTCGCAATGTCGCGCACGGGCTGGAAGAACGACACGGTGTAGTTCACGAAGACCTGCAATGTGCCGATGGTCATCACCGCGCCCATGACCTCCACGCCCTTGACGATGGACGAGCCGCCCTGCCACAGCGCCCAGGCCGTCCCCAGAGAGCCGATGGACACCACGATGGGCAGGAACAGCGAGGACAGCGTCGCCGCGCGGACGGACGCCTTCTTCATATCGGCGGACACGGCATTGAACTCCTGGATGTTGAGCGCCTCACGCACGAGGGTCTTGGTGGTCTTCGCGCCGTTGATGCCCTCATTGAAGCCCGCGGTGATCTGGGAATTGCGCTTGCGCACCTGACGGTAGGATGCGAGGATGCCCTTCTGGAACTTCCACGAGATCACCGCCAACGGGGGCAGCAACAGCAGGATGACCAGCGTCAGCCGCCAGTTGAGCAGCAGCATCTGCACCGTACAGGCCACCAGATACACCGCGCCCCAGCACAGGTCGAGGATCGACCAGCCGATGGTGTCGCCCAGGCGCTGGGTATCGTTGGTCAGGCGGGACATGAGGTAGCCCACGGGCATGCGGTCATAATAGGAAAAGGGCAGCTCCTGCAATTTCCGGAAGCCCAGCTGGCGGATGGTATAGCAGGTGCCGGTTTCGACCCGGCCGCTTTCATACTGGAAGCCGAAGATGGCCGCAGACTGGATGGCCAGCAGCACCAGATACACCGCCGCAAAGCCGCCCAGACCCTCGGTGGTGTTGCCGGCGATGAAGGTATCCATGGCATAGCCCGTCATGCGGGGCATGAGCACATCCAGCAGGGCGCAAACGCCCATGAGCACCATGGTCATCAGCAGGTTCTTATGATAGGGCTTGGCCAGGCGGATGATCTTCTTCCACAGGGACATGTCGATCCGTTTGGTATAGTCTTCTTCCTGAAAGGACTGCATTATTTCACCTTCTTTCCGTCGGAGGACGGCTGAACCCCTTCCGCCGCGATGGCGTGGTTCAGCTCCTCCTCAAGGGTGTTCTGGATGGCATTGATGCGGGCGTACAATCCGTCCTGACGGCACAGCTCCGCATGCGTTCCCTGCTGGGTGATGCGCCCCTTCTCCAGCACGAGGATCTTGTCCGCCTGGGACAGCGTCGTGACGCGATGGGAGATGATGAGCGTGGTCACGCCGGACTTCTCGCCCTTGAGCGCCGCGCGGATCTGGGCATCGGTCTCGGTGTCCACCGCAGAGAGGGAATCGTCAAAGATGAGGACGTCATTGTCCTTGAGCAGCGTGCGGGCGATGGCGATGCGCTGCTTCTGTCCGCCGGAAAGGGTCACGCCGCGTTCGCCCACCAGGGTCTCCCAGCCCTTGTCCGCCTTGGCGATGAAGCCGGAGGCATGCGCCACATCCGCCGCATGACGGATGCGCCTTTCGTCCCGTCCGCCGATGATGCCCACATTGTCATAGATGCTCTTGGAATAGAGGAAGGGCTCCTGGAGGATGAGTCCCACATGGCGGCGCAGATGGGCCCGGTCGATCTTGCGGATGTCCACCCCGCCGATGGTAATGCGTCCGCCCGTCGGCTCATACAGACGCTGGAGCAGGTACATCATGGTGGACTTGCCGCTGCCCGTGCCGCCCAGCACGGCCACGGTGCTGCCCGCAGGAATGGTGCAGCACACATCCCGGAGGACGGGAACGCCATCATCCGGATAGGCGAAGGACACATGGTCGAACACGATGTCCCCATGGAGGTCGGGGGTGATGGCATCCGGCTCATCGGGTTCGGGCTCGGCCTGGAGGATCTCCTGCACGCGCCCCATCGCCACGGCCGATTTGCCCGCATCGCTCAGCGTCCGCCCCAGCGAGCGCACCGGCCACAGCAGCATGCCGATATAGCTGGTGAACACGATCAGCTCGCCCGCAGTGATCTTCCCCTGACAGGCGTAGACGATGCAGATCAGGAGCGTGATGAGGTTCTGGAGCATGGTCAGCACATCGCCGCCGCTCCAGTAGGTGGCGCTGAGGACATTCAGCTTCCGCCAGCGCTGACGCAGCGTCAGGTTCTTCTCCTCGAACTTCTCCACCTCGCGCTGCTGCTGACCAAACGCACGCACCACGCGCACGCCGGAGAGGTTCTCCTGCAAGGCGGCGGACATCGCACCCTCGGATTCGTCCGCCTCCTTGAAGGACTTGTGCACCATCTTGAAGAACCAGGTCGCGAACACGAACAGCGGCGGCACGAGGATCATCGAATAGAGGGTGATCTCCACATTGCGCTGGAGCAGGATGGTCAGCGCGATGACGATCATCAGGATGGAATTGACCACCTCCATCACCTGCACGGAGAGGAAGCGGCGGATGGTGTCCACATCGGAGGTGCAGCGCTGGATGAGGTCGCCGGTCTCGGCCTTGACATGGTAGGCAAAGGGCAGGCGCTGCAAATGGGCATAGAGGCGCTCGCGCAGGCTCTGGGAGATGTTCTCGCTCGCCACGGCGGACAGGCGTCCCTTGAGGTAGCTGAACAGGCCGTTGACGGCATAGAGCAGGATCATCGCCAGGCCCAGCACCCAGAGGTTCTCGCGCAGGAAGTCGCGTCCGCCCCAGGCGCGGATGGGTCGCAGGATGAGCTCCGGCATGGTGGAGGGTTCTGTGCCCAGCACGCTGTCGATGGTCTCCGCCAGCACCAGCGGCGTGATGAAGCCGATCAGGACGATCATCACCGTCGAGATCAGCGAGCCGATGTAGTACGGCCAGTTCGCGCTGATGAGCCGCGCCATGGCGGATAGCGATGTCTGCTTGGTTTTCTTTTGCTGCATGGTTTCTCCTTTCCCCGTCCGGGGAGGTCGTTCAGTCGGTCAGGTTGCTCCTTTGCCCTTGTCATGCATGCAAAAAAGCACCGCGCCATCCACATGGACGGCCGGTGCTGCACACATATGCCTGATGGAAGCAGGGTCTTACCCCCTCCTCAGGCGCACAAAGGCAGAAAGAGCCGTCATCATGATCCGGACATTTGCAATCGCTGCATAGATGTTCATAGACATTGATTGGGCCTCCTTTCTGCAATATTTTCGGTGTGAAAGTCACAACGCTGACCAGTATATACCCTTGTGAAGCATTCGTCAAGGGGGGAAAGCGTCTTTTTTGTGCATTTCAGGGATTTCTTCGCCAATTTGTCCTTTTACACGCCCTCCCGATGCCAGACCACCACGCCCTGTCCCGGTTTGGGCGCATCCGTCAGCTCCGGATTGAGCGCATGCAGCGCGTCCGCCGAAATGCGGTAGCGCTTGGCGATGTCCCAGCTGTCCTCGCCCGGCTGGGTGAAGTAGAGCACGATGTCCCCCGTGGTCTCCTGCGCCGGGATCGGTGTCACCCGGGTGACGGCGGCGGACTCACGGGTGACCATGCCTTCCACCTGCGCATGGAGGACACAGCGCACCTCCACCCGGTCGGACGTGACCGGTACACCCTCGACATTCGCCGCGCTGATGAGCAGGATGTCCTCCGGGGCGGCCTGCATGGCAAAGCCCATGCGGAAGGGCGCTTCCGCCTTCGCGGACACGGGCGACACGCCATCGTCCGACACATACACCAGCGTCACGTTCAGCGTGCCCTCGGCCATCAGGCGATTCCCCTGCATGGCATGCGCAGTCAGCACCGGTGCGGCGAACACCGCCAGAAGCGTCCGCACGGGCTTTGCACCCTCCGGCAGCAGCAGCGTCAGCTTGAGCGATTCCGCCCCGTGTTCACGGCGATCCCCCGTGTGCAGGCGCAATTTGCTGCCCTCCAGGCGCAGCGCATCCCCCGATGTGGTGTACGCATCGGTCAGCACCTCCGCCTCTTCCTCGCGTTCCGCCCAGGCCTCCAGCCCCAGCAGCACCTCCGCGCGCAGGGTGCGTTCGCCGTCCCCCGCGTCCTGACTGGCCACTGCCACGTCCTTCACCGTGATGCGCCCATCCAGCCTGTCGCCGTCCTCCCCATGCATTTCCACCGACTGACTCACCGGCAGGGTGTGCCGGGTGATGACCAGGGGCTTGCCCGGCATGGCGGACGCATGGATGGCCTCGATGGTCACTTCGCCGGACAGGCCGATGCGCCCCTGACCGCCAGCGGTGTCGAAGAACACCGCCGTGGCCTGTGCGCCGAGGGTGTCCTCGATGTGCAATTCCGCCGGGAGGTCGAATTCCTCCCGCAGAAGCACCTCCCCGCTGCCGCGTCCCACGGTGCGCAGCAGGCGGATGTGTTCCGTCCGCTGCTGGATATGCTCGCCCTCCAGGCCGGCGATCACCTCCGCCGCCTCGCTGCTGACCGTCCGGACGCACAGGCGCAACGTGGCACGCATGGTCATCCGTCCGCCGATAACGGTGGCATCAACCTGTTCCGCCTGCGCCGCGGCGAACACCGCCGATGCGGGCGTTGTCCCCGCCAGCTCGCAAAGGTGGGTGAATTCGCCCGTGGCCTCGATGGATTCCACCCGGCCGCTGCTCCCCTGGGTGTACAGCACGCAGAACACGACCCGCCCGCTGACGCTGACGCTCTCCTGCATGGGTTCGGTCTTCTCCACCATCGCCATCGCCCCCGCATGCAGGACATTTGTCGTCTCCCGCAGGCTTCCCGGCAGGGTCACGTCACCCTCCACCTGCACCTGTGCACGGCATACGCCGCAGGGCTGCTCGGCCACCCATTCGCATTGTTTCAGCCGCATGTCCATTCCCATCCCTCCTGTGATGATTTTCCTGCATGAAGGTATGCGTCCCTGCGGCGGACTATGCCACGCGCATCACCGGAGGACGATCCGCAAAAAGTCAGAAAAAATATAAAAAAGGGGTTGACTTTTCCCCGGAGGCGTGGTATCATATATATCGTTCGCGAGGCATACAGCCCCCCGGACGAACCGAATATCTGGGTGTGGCGCAGTTTGGTAGCGTGCTTGAATGGGGTTCAAGAGGCCGGAAGTTCGAATCTTCTCACCCAGACGTGAAGCGACGGGATCGATATGGTTTCGTCGCTTTTACTTTTGCAATCACATAGCATGTCACCAGACATAGAGACAAACTGGAGATTC
>CAZJOA010000085.1:0-12019 GCA_964547515.1 uncultured Faecalibacterium sp. | reverse complement strand
CTTATGTGATGATCTGCAAACAAAAAGTCCGCCCCATGGGATGCATGAGACGGACGGTCTGTGACCGGTTGATTCCGCGGTACCACTCAAATTACAGCACGGGAAGGTGCTGTCACTCGATGCCTTAACGCGGCGGACGACCCTTATCGGGCAGCTCGCGGGGTGAAATTCGGCGGACTCCGCGCCCCTGCGTCCTTTTCAGCGGGCGGACGCTCTCTGTGAGGGGGTCGTGCGGCGGCTTACTGTGCCCCGGTCATCGTTTTTGATATGCAATGCACAGCTATTTTAGCACGATTCCGCCGGATATGCAAGAGGGCGCGGGAGGGATTTCGCCGTTCTCCGGCAGAAAAAAAGGGCGTGACCGTCGGAGAAAGTGCCCGTGGAAAAAACGGAGAAATCCAAATCCCACCTTGACAAGAAGTCCCCTTTTCATTTATCATAGATTGAACGATAAACGGAGAAAGGACGACGAAGTTGATTACGATCAAGGAAATTGCCGCCGAAGCCGGTGTCAGCGTAATGACGGTATCAAATGTGATCAACAACAACCATGCGCGGGTCTCCCGGGAAACGGAAAAGCGCGTCCGCGACATCATGGAGAAGCATCACTATGTGCCGAACATGGCCGCGCGAAGCCTGATCTCCAAGGCCTCGCACATCATCGCGCTGCTGCTGCCCATCTGGTACGAAACGCCGGACAGCATGCTCCTGGACCCCTATGTGGGGCAGATCGCCGGCATGCTGGAGTCCGTGCTGCGCGAGCATCAATACTATGTCATGATCTGTTCCTTCCACACTGCCGAAGAGGTGCTCCAGATCCAGCGCACATGGCAGATCGACGGTTCGATCCTGATCGTCCCCCATGAGGACAAGGTGTCCTACAAGCTGGTCAAGCGCACCGAGTCCCCCCTCGTGGTGCTGGATCGTCATTTTGACGACCTGCCGATGATGTCCGTCTGCCTGGATGACTGGAAGGGCGGATACACGGCCACCCGGCATCTCCTCGAAAAGGGACACAGGCGGATCGGCTTTGCAGCGCCCACCATCGGCACTTCCTACATTATTAATGAACGCTTCCGCGGCTATCAGGATGCCCTGCGGGAATACGGGCTGACGGAGAACCCGGATTGGGTGTTCGGCGACGCAACGCACCAAAGGGGCGGCGAAAGGGTCGGCGCGGCCATCGCCGAAATGGCCGAGCGTCCCACCGCCATGGTCGCGACGGAGGATCTGATCGCTTGCGGCATCATCAAGGGCTGTCAGGCGCATGGCCTGCGTGTCCCGGACGATCTGTCCGTCATTGGCTTTGATGATTCCATGCCCGCACGGCTGATAACACCTGCGCTGACGACGATCGGGCAGGATGTGCGCGAGAAGGCGCGGTGTGCGGCGAAGGTGCTGCTGCGCGCCATTGAGGAGAAGGACGAACACAGCGCGCATGTCGTGCTGGATGTCACCCTGGTGGAGCGCGAGTCGGTGGCGGCGGCAGGCATGCCGTGCAGCGATGCGGATAAGATATGACCCGTTTCCCGCCATTTTCGGATCAGGCTGCCCGGCCTGGTCTGTTTTTTTGACCTATTTGCAAATTTCACAAAAAAATATCATTTTCCCTCTTGACAAATGGGAGGTTTATCGATATACTCTAATTACAGTGATGTTTTGCGATTCAATCTATCCGAAATGCAGCAAGTTTCGCTGATAGGTTTAACGTAAAACCCACCCCGGTACAATGACACAGCGACCACGGAACGACTTCTGACCGATCGCGGAGAAAGGGAGATCAGCATGACGCAATCTCAACGCCTGAGCGACAGGTGCTCGCTACAGAACACCCGACACCTGTGGCAGCGCACCAAGAGGAACTGGGGGCTCTATCTGCTCATGCTCCCCGCCATCGTCATCTTCATCTGCTTCACCTACCTGCCCATGTACGGCGTCGTCATCGCCTTCAAGGACTTCCGTCCCGCCATGGGCATCCTGGGGAGCAAGTGGGCCGGGTTCAAATACTTCGAGCGCTACTTCTCCTCCTACATGTTCAGCAATACCATCATCAACACCCTGGTCATCAGCCTGTACACCATCGCCGTCACCTTCCCGCTGCCCATCGTGATCGCGCTGATGTGCAATCAGATGTACGCCAAGCGGTTCAAGAAGTTCTTCCAGGTGTCCACCTACCTGCCCCATTTCATATCGACCGTCGTCATGTGCGGCATGATCATCCTCTTCCTGTCGCCGTCATCGGGTGTCATCCCCAAGCTGTGCGGCATGGTCGGCATCACCACGGGTGACCTGATGGGCAATGCGGATGCCTTCTCCTCCATCTATGTGTGGACGGAGGCCTGGCAGCATGTCGGCTGGGACTCCATCATGTACATCGCCGCCCTGTCCGCCGTTGACCCCCAGCTGTACGAGGCTGCGGTGGTGGATGGCGCGAACAAATGGCAGAAGATGCGCTACATCGACATCCCCATGCTGATCCCCACGGCCATCACGCTGTTCATCCTGCGCACCGGCAGCGTCATGAGCGTCGGCTTCGAGAAGGTCTATCTGCTCCAGAATGACCTGAACATCGGCGCGAGCGAGATCATCTCCACCTATGTGTACAAAATGGGCCTGAAGAGCAACCAGTACAGCTATTCCGCTGCCATCGGCCTGTTCAACAATGTGGTGAACTTCGTCCTGCTGCTGTCGGTGAACTTCATCGCCAAGAAGATGGGCGATACCTCGCTGTTCTGATGGAAAGGAGGAGAATGACATGACCGCTGTGACCGCTCACCATGCCCGGCACGTCCGCAAGCTCAAAAGCGACCGCGTGTTTGACATCATCATCTACGGCATCGCCGCCGTGCTGACGCTGCTGGCGCTCTACCCGATGTACTTCATCCTCATCGCGTCCATCAGCGACCCGAATCTGGTCGCCAAGGGCGAGATCCTCTTCCTCCCGCGCGGCATCACCCTGGAGGGCTATGAGCACCTGATGTCCATGACCAACCTGTGGGTCGGCTATGGCAACACCATCCTCTACACCATCGTCGGCACGCTCATCATGCTGGCGGTCAACATCCCCGTTGCCTATTCCCTCTCCCGCAAGGATCTGGTCGGCCGCGGCGCCTTCACCCTCTTCTTCGTCTTCCCCATGTTCTTCGGCGGCGGCCTGATCCCCACGTTCATCATCATCAACAACTGGTTCCACATGCTGGATACCTTCATGGTGATGGTGCTGCCGTTCTCGGTCATCGCGTACTACATCATCGTGGCGCGCACCTTCTTCAACACCAGCCTGCCCGGCGAGCTGTGGGATGCCGCGCAGATCGACGGCTGCGGCAACCTGCGGTACTTCTTCGTCATCGTGCTGCCGCTGAGCAAGGCCATCATCGCGGTCATCGCGCTGTGGGCGGCCGTCGGCCACTGGAACAGCTACTTCAACGCCATGATCTACCTGCGCAGCCCCTCGCGCTATCCCCTTCAGCTGGTGATGCGCAACATCCTCATCAACAACGAGATGGCTGCCTCCGCCATGACCGGCTCTGCCGCGGCGGAAGTCAACCGCAAGGCGAACCTCATCAAGTACGGCGCGATCGTCGTGTCCTCCCTGCCGATCATGTGCATGTACCCCTTCGTGCAGAAGTACTTCAACCAGGGCGTCATGATCGGGGCGCTCAAGGGTTAATATGGTGTAAAGGCTGACAGAGCCTTCTACATAATCAGAAATGGAGGGAAAACCATGAAGAACCTGCGTAACCTGCTGTCCCTGCTCCTGGCTGTGTGCATGCTGATGGGCATGTGCGCCGTCGCAACCGCTGAGGATGACGCAACCTTCACCGTCGCGGTCGTTCGTTGGACCGAGACCTGGGGCGTTGACTTCACCCAGACTGCCTTCCTGAATGAGATCGGCGAGAAGACCGGTGTCACCATCGAGTGGCAGCCCTACTACAACGCCACCTGGGGCGATCAGAAGTCCCTGATGCTGGCGAGCGGCCTGAGCGCGCTGCCGGATGCCTTCTTCGGCTCCATCAGCCTGACCGACTCCGACATCATCCCCAACACCGAGTACTTCGTGGAGCTGAGCGAGCTGATCCCGCAGTACATGCCCAACCTGACCGCGATCTTCGAGAGCGATCCGGCCATGAAGGCGCTGTGCACCGACGCGGACGGCAACATCTGGTCTCTGCCCAAGAAGCTGCCCATGCGCCCCATCACCGCCAACGAAATGTACATCAACAAGGTCTGGCTGGAAGAGCTGAACCTGCCCATGCCCACCACCTACACCGAGCTGGCGGACACCCTGGTGGCCTTCTCCCAGTCCGGCGAGGGTCGCTATGGCTACATCGCCGCGTCCTCCCTGGCCTTTGACCTGAACAACCTGCTCCTGCCCTTCGGCGTGCAGGCCAGCCGCTCCGGCAACATGATGGGCATGAACGCCGAGGGCAAGCCCTACTTCGTCCCCATGGGCGAGAACTACAAGGAAGCCGTGAAGTGGGCGCATGACCTGTACGTCCGCGGCGCGCTGGATCCCGAGCACTTCACCCAGACCGCCGATATGGTCCGCGCCAAGATCCAGGATACCACCGCCGGCCCGCGCACCGGTATCGTGTTCGGCTGGACGGCTGACGCTGAGCTGCTGGGCAACGCCAAGGATTATGTCGTCATGGAAGCCGTTGCCGGCCCCGATGGCGTGCGCTATGTCGAATCCGACCCCACCTATCTGAACTACGGCAAGAACGAGCTGGTCATCACCAAGAACTGCAAGGACGTCGGCAAGCTGCTGACCTGGGCTGACCAGTTCTACACCGACGAGGCCTCCCTCCAGACCTACTATGGCTCCATCGCCGATGGCAAGATCGCCAAGAACGAGGACGGCACCTATGAAGTGCTGCTGCCCGCTGAGGATTCCGGCATCAACCTGGATACCTCCTGCTGGACGTTCTCCTTCCGCGACCATGGCCCGAAGTACATGAGCGAAGCGTTCGAGAGCAAGGTCATCCTGCCCACCACCGAGGGCGATGGCATCAAGCTGGCTGACGATGCCGTGAACGCCGCCTATGCCCGTGACACCTTCCCCGTTGTGGCCTACACCGCCGAGCAGCTGGACGAGATGGGCTTCCTGAGCCCCGACATCATCAACTATGTGAACCAGCAGTACGCGCACTGGGTCACCGAGGGCGGCATCGACGAGGAGTGGGATGCCTACATCGCTCAGCTGAAGAAGATGGGCGTGGAGGATCTCATCCAGATCCACCTCGATGCCTATGCCAAGTACATCGGCGAATAATCAATCCGTTTGTGTTTGACCCGATCACATAACGCTGGGGCTGCTGCATCCGTGTAGCAGCCCCTTTTCAGAAGAGGTGCAGCCATGAAAGTGACAGATATTTGGTCCATCCGCCCGCTGGCACACGCCGAAGCCGTCGTGCAGGGGAAGGATTACCGCATTACCGTGCTGACGGACTGCCTGCTCCGCCTGGAGCATGCCCCCGGCGGCGCGTTCTGCGACACGGCGACGCAGATGGCGCTGTGCCGCGAGTTCCCCGTGCCGGAATTCACCGTGGCGGACACGGCAGATCAGCTGATCGTCGAGACGAAGGCGCTGCGGCTGGTGTACGACAAAGCGCCGTTTTCCGCCACCGGGCTGTCTGTCACGCTGAAGGGCTCGTACTCCTATTACGCCAGCATCTGGCATTATGGTGATCCGGCGGACACCCTGGGCGGCACGGCACGCACGCTGGATGAGGCGGACGGCGCGATCCCCCTGGGCGAGGGGCTGATGTCCGCCAAGGGCTATGCGGTGCTGGATGACAGCCGCTCCATGCGCATGGACGCAGAAGGGACGCTCCTCCCCGCGCAGGCGCATGGCGAGGATCTGTACCTTTTCGCCTACGGGCATGACTATCGGGGCTGTCTGCGGGATTTCCTGACCCTTTCCGGCCGTGTGCCGCCCGTGCCGCGCTTCGCCCTGGGCAACTGGTGGAGCCGCTTCTACCCCTACACGCAGGAGAGCTATCAGGCGCTCATGGAGCGCTTCGAAAGCGAGGGCGTACCGCTGTCCGTGTCCGTGCTGGACATGAACTGGCATGTGACGGAGATCGATCCGCGTCACGGCACGGGCTGGACGGGCTACACCTGGGACAGGGAGAAGTTCCCCGAGCCGGAAAAGCTGCTCCAGTGGCTGCACGCCCATGGTCTGGCGGTGACGCTGAACGATCACCCGGCGGACGGCGTGCGTTCCTGCGAGGAGATGTACCCGTCGATGGCACGGGCGCTGGGCGAAGACCCCGCAGCGGAGAAGCCCTTCCCCTTTGATGCGGCGGACGCACATTTCCGCCGTGCGTTTGAGGACAGCGTCCTCACCCCCCACGAGGAAAGCGGTGTCGATTTCTGGTGGATCGACTGGCAGCAGCAGGGCGGCACGAGCGACCCGGGCATGGATCCGCTCTTCGTGCTCAACCACACCCGCTATCAGCATGCGCTGGAAGCCGGTCGGCCTGCGCTGATCCTCTCGCGCTTCGGCGGACCGGGCAGTCACCGTTATCCGGTGGGCTTCTCCGGCGACACCTGCGCCACCTGGGATTCCCTGGCCTTCCAGCCGTATTTCACCGCGACGGCGGCGAACATCGCCTACACCTGGTGGAGTCACGACATCGGCGGACACATGCACGGCGTCAAGGACGACGAGCTGGCCGTGCGCTGGGTGCAGTTTGGCGTGTTCTCGCCCATCATGCGCCTGCATTCGTCCACCAGCCGCTTCATGCGCAAGGAGCCCTGGCTCTATCCGGCGGAGGCGCAGGCCGTGATGAAGAAATACCTGCGTCTGCGCCATCAGCTGCTGCCGTGGCTGTATACGCAGAATCTGCTCTCCAGCCGGGATCGCACGGCGCTGCTGCGCCCCATGTACTACGACCACCCGCAGGAGCGGCTGCTGTACTACGTCTGCAAGCATCAGTATCTGCTGGGTGACGGCATGATCGTCAGCCCGGTGATCCGTCCGGCGGACACCGTGTCGAAGGTCGCCGGGACGGAGGTCTGGCTGCCCGAGGGGCTGTGGACGGACTTCTTCACCGGATTGCGCTATCAGGGCGGACGGATGCTGAACATGTATCGCCCGCTGGAGGACATGCCCGTGCTGGTCAAGGCCGGGACGATCCTCCCCATGGATGCCGCCGAAATTCCCGGCAATGGCGCTGACCTGCCGCAGACCGTGCTGCTGCGGGTCTTCCCCGGCGCGGACGGCGAGGGTCTGCTGATCGAGGACAATGCCACCCTGCCCGCCGATCCGGCGTATCGTCAGGCGGTGACGCGCGTCCGCCTGTGCATGCAGGAGGGCATCACGCTGACGCTCCTGCCCGTGGAGGGCGATGCGTCCCTGCTCCCGGACGGCCGGCGGTACATCGTCGAGCTGAACGGCTTTGCCGATGCCGCGCCGCAGACCTCCAGCTGCCCCTACACGATGACCTACGACCCGTCGCGGCGTGCGCTCCGGCTGACGCTGGACACGGACGCTGCCCACGGGGCGACCCTGCGCTGGACGGACGCGCCTGCCGTCCCCGCGCCGGACTGGCATGCGCGCCTCAACGCGCTGCTCATGCCCGCGCAGATCCCCTTTGACCAGAAGGACAATGTGATGCACATGGCGCGACAGGCGAAGGATCGCGTGAGCTTCCTTGCGCAGCTGCACATGCTGTCGCTGCCGGAAGCGCTCTACGGCGCAGTGCTGGAGCTGCTTTCCGCCGACTGACCGACACCGAAGGAGGCACATGAAATGGGTAAGATCGCAGACCGGATATACGAATGCGAGCCGTGGCGGATCGTGGAGACGGCATGGTCGGCGGAGAAGAACCTGGTGGGGGAATCCATTTTCTCCCTGGCGAACGAATTTGTGGGCGTTCGCGGTTACGCCGAGGAGGGGACGTCAGCCCCCTCCCTGCTGGGCAGCTACTTCGGCGGCGTGTACGAATGGGGCAGGGATGCCGGCCCGGGCGGCTATCGGGGCATCGTCAAGCGGACGCACTACATGGTCTGTGCGGCGGACTTCCTGCATGTCCGCCTGTACGCCGGTGCATACCGCATTTGCCTGGACGGCGCGGCGGAGGACTATCAGCGCGTTCTGGAGCTCCGCACGGGGCTGATGCGCCGCAGCTACACCGCCGCCTTGCCCGATGGCGGTCGGCTGAGGCTGACCTTCGAGCGTCTGCTGGGGATGGATGCCTACCGCTGCGGGGCACAGCGCATCACCCTGACGGCGGACAGGGATACCGCGCTGACGCTGGAGGTGGCGGTGGACGGCGGCGTGCGTCATCAGGGGAATGGGCAGTGCCAATGGCAGAAGCTGGACGAAAAGCAGGACGGACTCCGCTATGGCGTTCGCTATCGGACCGCCACGACGGATCAGACCGTCGAGTACCTCTTCGCCATCGACACGGATGCCCCCGCCTGTGCCCTTCAGGACGATCACCGCACCGGTGTACGGCTGACCCTCGCGCTCCGGGCGGATGAACCCGTCACCGTCGTGCGCCGCATCCGCAACGATGTGAACCCCGAGGGTGCTCTGTCCCTGAGCAAGCTGGACGAAGCGCCGTCCTTTGCGGCGCTGCTGGAGCAGAACACGGCGCATTGGGCACGCTACTGGCAGGCTTCCGACGTGGAGATCGAGGGCGATGCACTCAATCAGCAGGGCATCCGCTATTGCCTGTTCCAGCTGCATCAGACCTATCGCGGACTGGACGGACATCACAATATCGGCGCGAAGGGGCTGACCGGTGAGGCCTACAATGGGCACGCCTTCTGGGACAGCGAGACCTACTGTCTGCCGTACTACCTGCTCAATGACCGTCAGGCCGCCCGCAGCCTGCTGATGTACCGCTACAACACGCTGGAGCAGGCCAAAGCGCGCGCCCGGGAGCTGGACTGTCAGGGGGCGTGCTATCCCATCGCGACCCTCAACGGCTATGAGGCCTGCAACCTGTGGCAGCATGCGAGCCTGCAAATGCAGCCCTCCACCGCCGTCGCCTATGCGATCATGGTGTATGCCGAATTGACGGGGGACGATGCCTTCCTGCTGCACGAGGGCATCGAGATGCTGACGGAGATCAGCCGCTATGTGGTGTCGCGCGGCGGGTGGAACGCCGATCACACCGGCTTCGGCTTCTGGGGCGTGATGGGGCCGGATGAGTTCCACATGATGGTCAACAACAATTTCTACACCAACTACATGGGCGGCAGGACGCTGCGGGACACGCTGCATGTCCTGACCCTTGTGGACGACCCGGATGCCTACACCACCGCCGAGGAACGGGCGGAATGGCAGTCCATCTGTGACCACATCATCATCCACGAAACGGCGGACGGCGTGTTCGAGCAGCATGACGGCTATTTCACCCTGCCGCACATCGACATCCACGCCATTCCGGTCAGCGAATTCCCCCTCTACGACCACTGGAGCTACGACCGCATCTACCGCACGGACATGATTAAGCAGCCCGATGTGCTCATGGCCATGTTCCTCCACCCGGAGGACTTCACCCTGCGCCAGCTCCAGGCCAATTACGACTACTATGAGCCGCGCTGCATCCATGAGAGCTCGCTGTCCCCATCGATCCACGCCATCCTCGCCCAGCGCCTGGGGCGTGACAGGGTCGCGGCGGACTTCTTCAGCTTCGCCACCCGTATGGATCTGGACAACTACAACCGCAACACCACCGAAGGCCTCCACCTGACCAGCATCGCGGCGGCCTGGGTGACCATCGTGTATGGGTTTGGCGGACTGCACACCGAGGGGGACACGGTCTGCATCGCGCCCCATCTGCCGGAGGGCTGGGAGAGCTATACCTTCCGCTTCCTGGCCGGTGACGGCGTGGTGAAGGTGCATATGACCCGCGAGGGCTGTGCGCTGTCCATGCTGACGGGGACGCACGCGCGGATCAGGCTCTACGGCGAATGGAGGGAGATCACCGCATGAAGAGAATGCTGCTCCTGCTGACGGTGCTGGCGGAGCTGCTGCTGACCAGCGCCCTGTGCGAAAGCATCACCGATGCCGAGCCGTCCTGCCGGGTGTGGCTGAACGGTCAGGAGATCACCATCTACGAGACGGCCGTCAGCCATCAGCGATACTGGACGGCCGAACCCGAGCTGTCCACCACGCCGGTGGGCATCGCCACCTGTGCGGGACGCTGCGAGGTGGAGATCGAGTTCCTACACGCGCAGGCGGACTCCGCCGTGGTGCGCCCTCTGGCGCTGGGCATCGTGCCGGAAATGCGCGATGGCCGGGTGTGCTTCACCCTGGATCAGCCGGCCAACCTGACCATCGAGTACAACGGTCAGGTGGAGGGGGCGCTCCACCTGTTCGTGGACGAACCCGATGCGGACAAGCCCGACCCCGATGCCCCGAAGGTCCGGTACTACGGCCCGGGCGTGTATCGCGATGTCATCATCACCCCCCGCAGCAACGAGACGATCTATCTGGACGAGGGCTGCGTCATCTACGGGCAGATCTTCTGCGGCCTGGGCAAGGGCTTCACCATCGCCGGGCATGGTGTCCTCTGCGGCAGCATCTACGACCGCTATGCGGACACCATCGTCCCCATCAGCCTGACGAATTGCAGCGACTTCACCATCCGCGACATCACCATCCTCGATCCCTCCGCCTGGACGGTCAACCTGCTCAAATGCAAGAACGCGACCATCGACAATGTCAAGATCGTCAGCGCCCGCAGCAACAGCGATGGCTTCACCTTCCAGAACTGCCAGAGCATCACCGTCACCAACAGCTTCGTCCGCTCCTGGGATGATTCCCTGGTCGTCAAGGGGTACAATGGGGATGTGAGCGGCATCGTTTTCGACGGCTGCACCCTCTGGACGGATCTGGCGCAAAGCTGCGAGATCGGCTACGAGACCCGCGCCAAGGTCATCGAGGACATCACCTTCCGCAACATCACCGTGCTGCACAATTTCCACAAGCCGGTCATATCCATCCACAACAGCGATCAGGCCGCCGTGCGCCATGTCACCTTTGAGAACATCGTTGTGGAGGACGCGCAGATGGGCGAGGGGGACGGCACGCCCTACCTCATCGATCTGACCACCACCGAATCCCAGTGGTCGGCGAGCCTCATCCGCGGGACGATCGACGGCGTGACCATCCGGAACGTGCAGGTGCTTTCGGGCAAGAAGCCCGCCATCCGCATCTGGTCGAACGACGAGAGCAGCCGGATCGACCATGTGACCATCAGCGGGCTGACGATCCTGGGCGAGGAGATCAGCAGCTTTGACCAGCTGGTGTACGAGGCCAGCCCCCATAACGGGGAGAGCATCCGCTTTGCTGATGAGGAGGTGACGCAGGAATGACCTGTCAGGGCATCATATTCGACCTGGACGGCGTCATCTGTTCCACGGATGAATACCATTATCAGGCGTGGAAGGCGCTGGCAAATCGGCTCGGCATCCCCTTCGACCGGCAGATCAACAACCGTCTGCGGGGCGTGAGCCGCATGGAAAGCCTGGAGATCATCCTGGAAAAGAGCGAAACGGCTTACACGGCGGAGGAGAAGTCCGCCTTTGCGGAGGAAAAGAACACCACCTACCGCGCGCTGCTGCACGGGATGTCCCCGGCTGACCTGTCGGACGAGGTGAAGGCGACCCTGCTGACGCTCCGTCAGAAGGGGCTGAAGCTGGCGATCGGTTCGTCCAGCCGGAACACGCCCTTCATCCTGGAACGCATCGGCCTTGCGGATTTCTTCGATGCCGTGGCCGACGGGAACTGCATCACCCATTCCAAGCCCCATCCGGAGGTGTTCCTGACAGCGGCGGACATGCTGGGTCTTTCGCCCGCGGACTGCCTTGTGGTCGAGGATGCCCATGCTGGGGTGGAAGCCGCTGCGGCGGGGGGATTCGACTGCGCCGCCATGGGGGATGCGCGGGAGGACGCGCGTGCCCGGTGGCATCTGGATACCTTCGGCGACCTGCTGAAGTGCATGGGCGAATAATGCAAACAAAAAGGGGTCAGGCGCATCCAGCGACCTGACCCTTC
>CAZJOA010000084.1:0-12203 GCA_964547515.1 uncultured Faecalibacterium sp. | reverse complement strand
CGACATGATCCGCATCGACACCCGCACCGGCGAATACATGGAGCGCGCCAAGTAAGAGCTTCGTAGCGCTGACTGTGCTTCACACAATTTCCGCGTAGAACAACAAGGAAATTATGAATTATGAATTAGGAATTAGGAATTAGGAATTTATTTTGTGGTGCTGCTGCCCCGCACGCCGGGACACAGTTACTCAATTCCTAATTCTTAATTCCTCATTCCTCATTAACGTAAAAAGGGGTGGACGATCCGCATGAGCAAGCTCACCGACCGAATCAGCTACCTGAAGGGCATGGCCGCAGGCATGAAGCTGAACATGGACAAGGACGCGAACAAGCTCCAGCTGGAAATGCTCAACGTCATGGGCGAAATGGCCGAGGAAATGGCCCTGATGGCCGAACAGCACCACGACCTGAACGAGTATGTCGAGTCCATCGATGACGACCTGGCTGACCTGGAGGAAACGCTCTTCGGCGACGAGGACGATACCTTCGGCGACGAGGAGGACGTTGAGGACGACGAGGACGCCGAAGACGATGAGGACGAGGAGGATGACGACCTGATCGCCTATGCCTGCCCCCACTGCGGACACGAGATCGAGTTCCACGCCTCCGACGTGGATTTCGACGAGGATTACCTCTGCCCCGCCTGTCATAAGCCCATCTTCCCCGAACTCAACGAGGACGAATGAGCAACAAAAAAAGTGGCGCAAGCCACTTTTTTTGTGCCGTCATGGCAGGATCACAGCGCCTTGAGATACGCCGCGACCTCTTCGTCCTTGCAGTTGGCGTAGAAGTACTCCGCGAAGTGCTCGCCGGAAATGGTCTCCTTCAGGAAGTCCTGGTCGATGTCGTGCAGGATGTCGATCAGCTTGCGGTGGGTGATCTTCTTCACGCCGTCCAGGATCTTCTTATTGCGCTGCTCCGGCACGACGCGCTCCTTGGGATAGCCCTGCCCGTGACCAAATCCGAACAGCTGCTGGAAGATCATCTCCAGCTTCAGCTCAGCGCCCCAGCCGAAGTCCTTCGCGAAGGGCAGCGCCACGCAGTTGCCGTCGTTGATGTGCGCAAACATGTATCCGTCCGACGGATCGACGATGTGTCCGCACAGCACCCCCGGGAACGCATTGCACGCCAGCATCGCGCCCTCACCCGTGCCGCAGCCCGTCACCACATAGTCCGCCGCGCCCGTCTCCAGCAGGATGCACGCCAGCAGGCCGATCTTTACATAGGTCAGCTGACAGGCGTCCTCCGCCGTGTACATGCCGTAGTTGACCACCTCGTGACCCATCGGCTCCACCACCTTGCGCAGAGAGGCCTCGATCATGGCGTTCTTCGCCGCCTGGGAATTCTCGTTCATCAGTGCGATCCGCATTGTTTTTTCCTTCCTTTCGATTGATTCGATGGTTTTTCCACGCCTATGGTATCATATTTGCGGCATAAAATCAACAGATGAGTAATTATTCACCCTTATGCATTTTCACGGCTGACTTTCCGTCCGCCGCGTCCGGTGTGGATAACCGGTGCATAAGCTTCCGCCAAAAGGGTAAGGGGCTTCGGGGACGGACTTTGCATTATCCACAGGGGGACTTATCCACATCCTGTGGGTTTGTGGATAAGCATTTTGGCGTTTCTCCCAAAAGGACGGCTGAGGATGCGTCCGCCGTATTTTGGGCAAAAAATATGCAGGGTATGCACCGCGAAAAGGCAGGAATCCAGCGATGAGGAGGCGAATATATAAGAGTACCGGTTTTCTCCACAGGGTTGTGGACATCCCGGACGTATCGTCCACAGCTTATCCCGATGCCAAAATGCGGACGGTGCAAGGCTTTGGGGCACTTTTCCACAGTGTCCACATGCTCTACTCCTACTACTGCTTATATAATATCTACATCAACTGTATGTGCTTTGGGCTGCGCTGCATACCGCAAGGAAGCGCGTTCGACAAAAGCCCTGCACCGATTGGAGGTCAGCCTATGCTCTTTACCGTGAATGTCCAAATGCTGCTGGACGGCCTGAACACCGTCACCCGTGCATTGGCGGCGCGTCCGCCCAAGCAGATCCTGGAGGGCGTGCTCATCGAGGCGGATGACAAAAGCGTCACCCTGACCTGCTCCGACGGCAGCCTGACCATCGAGACCCACATGGACGCGAATGTCCGCGAGGAGGGACGCGCCGTCCTGCCCGGCAAGCTCTTCACCGAGCTGTGCCGCAAGCTCCCCGGCGGCGAAGTGACCGTCAAGGTGGGCGAAAATCATGTGGCATCCATCAAGTGCATGAGCTTCAAGTCCAACCTGGCGGGCATGAACCCCATGGAATACCCCGAAATGGCCGCGGTCAGCGCCGGCGTGAAGGTCGCCATCCCGCAGAATCAGCTGCGCGAGATGATCTCCCGGGTCGTGTTCGCCATCGCGACGGATGAGAGCCGTCAGATCCTGACCGGCTGCCTGCTGGAGGTCGCGGCGGACGAGGCCCGCATGGTCGCCCTGGACGGCTTCCGCCTGGCCATCCAGAAGGTCTTCGCGCCATTCGCCCTGCCCGAGGGCATGGATTCCCTGCGTGCCGTCATTCCCGGACGTGTCCTGAGCGAATTGTCCAAGATCCTCGCCGAGGATGACGAATTCTGCACCCTGCTCATCGACAAGACCCGCATGCAGGCCACCTTCGGCGATACCACGCTGTCCACCGTCCTCCTGGCCGGGGAATACATCGATTATCGCCGCATCCTGCCGCCGTCCTTCAAGAGCGTGGCCACGGCCAACCGCCTGGAAGTCCAGAGCGCCATCGACCGTGCGTCCCTCATGGCGCGCGAGGGCAAGAACAACCTCATCCGCATGTCCATCACCGGCGAGGAGATGTCCATCACCTCCAATGCCGAATTGGGTGACGTGCTGGAGGTGCTCGGCGCGAACCTGATCGGCGACCCCATCGAGATCGCGTTCAACGCCAAGTACATCACCGATGTCATTCGCAACATCACGGATGACGAGATCTGCATGCATTTCAATTCCAACGTCAGCCCGTGCGTGGTCAGCCCGATGGAAGGGGATCAGTACCTGTACCTGATCCTGCCCGTGCGCGTGTTCAGCTGATTACATATGAATTCATAACGGGATACAGCTGTAATCGTGATGATTTCATCTTGTATCCCGTTATCATTTAATAAGTAATATGTATATAGATTCATTAAAGCTTCGAGCCTTTCGCAACTACCCGTCGCTGGAACTGACCCCTCATCCCGGCGTGAACATCCTCTTCGGACAGAATGGCTCCGGCAAAACGAACCTGCTGGAAGCCATCCATTATTGTGCCCTGGGGCGCAGCCATCGCACCTCGCAGGATCGTGAGGTGGTGCAGAAGGGGGCGGACATGGGCGCGGTGGGTGTGCGCCTGCATAAGGGCAGGGGACAGATGGACGTTCAGGTCAAGCTGACGCCCAATGAAGCCAGGAAAAAGGCGATCTATCTGGACAGGAAGCGCGCCGGACGGCTTTCCGACCTGATGGGGCATGTCCAGTGCGTCATTTTTTCCCCGGAGGACCTCCAGCTTGTCAAGGAAGGCCCGTCCGTCCGGCGGCGTTATCTGGACATGCTGATCTCACAGATGAGCCGGGTGTACTTCACAGCGCTCCAGCAATATCAGAAGGCACTGGACGAGCGCAATGCTCTGTTGCGCGAGATGCGCAAGGGCTTGCCCGTCGATCCGAATGAATTGACCAGCTACGAGCAGATCATGGCCGATCAATGCGAGATGATCGTTCCATTGCGGCGGCGCATTCTGGAGCAGACGGCGCGGATCGCGACGCAGAAGTACCGCGCCATCAGCGGTCGGACGAACGAGCAATTCGCCATGCGATACGTCAGCTGCACACCGGAGGACGCGGATGTGTGGGATTACATGACCCAGGCGCTGCGCAAGGGTCGCCGGGACGATGTGCAGCGCGGCACGACGACCTTCGGCATTCACCGGGAGGACATCACCCTGACCCTGAACGACCGGGACATGAAGGTCTTCGCGTCCCAGGGGCAGATACGAACGGCGGCGCTGAGCATGAAGCTCGCCCAGCTGGAGGTGTTCTCCGCGCTGTCGGATGAGCTGCCGATCCTCCTGCTGGACGACGTGATGTCCGAGCTGGACATGACGCGGCGGACGCGCCTGCTGGAGGAGCTCAACGGCGTGCAGACCTTCATCACCTGCACGGATGAGAGCGATTTGATGGGCAGCCGCGAATTCCGCAGCTATCACGTTCGCATGGATGACGATGGCAACGGGCGGGTGTATCAGGTGTCGGAGGGGGAGACGCTCCAGCCGAGGACTCCCCCGGCGGCTGATCTCACCCTCGATGAGCTGGAAGACCCGGACGACCCGGAAAACTGAATTGTTCCACGTGAAACATTGCGGCTCGGTGACAGGAAATGTCAGCCGAGCCATTCTGTATGGCGCGATGAGACGGGCGAATGAACGCAAAAACGAAGAATGACTTGCATAAATGATGCGTCAGCCGTTCAGAACGCGAAATAGCATACAAAGTCAGTAATTACAAGGGCTGCAAATTGGAATTGATGATAATATCATAAATATAAACGAAAACGGAAATTCACGATCCGCCCCTTCCCACGACCGGCAGAATGTGGTACAATAGAGTCGACCGAAAGGAGGCTTTCCCCATGTGGACCACGCAGCAGCTCCAGGCCATCGATGCCGAAAACAATACCATCCTCGTCAGTGCCGCAGCGGGTTCGGGCAAGACCGCCGTCCTCGTGGAACGCATCGTCCAGCTCATCCGTGGCGGCTACCACCTGGATCGCATGCTCATCGTCACCTTCACCAAGGCGGCGGCGGCAGAGATGCGTCAGCGACTCAATCGGCGGCTGATCGCTGAGTCGCAGGCTGATCCCGAGCGGTTCGGGGCGGCGCTGGACGAGCTGGAGTCCACCGAGATCTCGACGATCCATGCGTTTTGCCAAAAGGTGCTGCGGAATCACTTCCAGGCCGTGGGCATCGACCCCATGGTGCGCCCCTGCGATGACCAGATGCGCAGGTCGCTCTTCGAAGCCGCGTGGCTGGAGGCGTTCAATGCCCTTCTGGCGGACGGCGAGCACCCCGAATTAGTCGAATTTGCCGAATGCTGGGATCAGCGCCATCTTGCGGAAATGACGGCGCAGCTCTATGACTTCCTGATGTCGCTGCCGTCCCCCTTTGACTGGCTGGAAAAAGCGGTCGCACAGGCGGAAATGCCGCTGACGGACGATCACCCGTGGGTGCAGGTGCTGCATGAGCACGCGTGGCTGGAGGTCGAGGGACTGCAAAACGTGCTGGAGACGCTGCGAAACATGCTGGACGAGCCGGATGCCGTTGAGGAGCGCCGCAGTGACCTCTACGCCGCCGAGGATGCGTGCTATCCATTGTTTCACGTGAAACAATCCGGGATCGATGGGCTGCGTCAGGCGCTGAAAGCCTTCGAATTGCCGCGTGCCAAGACCATGCGCGGTCTGTCCGACGACGAAAAGGCCTGGAACAAGCGCTTCAACGAAACACGCAAGCAGCTGTCTGCCATCGTCGACGAGATACTGAGCCACATCGAATACGATGCTGACCAGTCCGCAGCCGAATTCCAGACCATGCACCTGCATCTGCGCGGTCTGGCCGACCTCACCCGCGCCACGCATGACGCGTTCCTCGCTAAAAAGGCCGAAAAGCACCTCATCGACTTCGCCGATATGGAGCAGTTCACCATGCAGGTGCTCTCCGATCCCACGATTCGCGCCGAAATGCAGGACGATTACGACCATATCTTCGTCGACGAGTGCCAGGACGTCAGCCAAATTCAGGATGCCATCATCCAGGCCATCCACAGCGAAAAAAACGTGCTCTTCATGGTCGGCGACGTGAAGCAGTCCATTTACCGCTTCCGCAAGGCCGACCCGACCCTGTTTTTGCACCGGCTGCGCACCTTTTCCGACGATTTGCATGCGCCGTGCCGTCGGATCATCCTGCAAAAGAACTTCCGCAGCCGTAGAAATGTGCTCGATGCGACGAACGAGGTCTTCCGGACGGTCATGCGTCCACGCGTGACGGAGCTGACCTACGATCAGTCGGACGAACTGACCTGCGGCCGCGAATCGGAGGACGATCCGCCCGTCGAGGTGCACCTGCTGGACGTGTCCCCCGGGGACGACGGCGAAAGCGTCGAGGCGCTCGAGGCCGAGGCGCAGGTGGTCATCGAAGAGGTGCAAAACCTGCTTGAAACCGATTTCAAAGATGGAAAATCCACCAGAAAGTACACATACCGCGACATGGTCATCCTCCTGTCCGCCGCGGCGAACACTGCTCCGCGGCTGGTGGAGCTGTTGACAAAGGCGGGCATTCCGGCGTTCTACGACGGTGCGGCGGTGTTTTTCGAGCTGCCGGAGGTCAAGAGCATCAAGGCGCTTCTGAGCGTCATCGACAACCCCCTGCAGGACATTCCGCTCCTGACCGCGCTGAAAATGCCGCCCTTTGCGCTGAACGACAGCGAATTGGCGCTCATCCGCCTGGAAAAGACCGGTCGGGACATACCCTTCCATGCGGCCTTCGACGCGGCTTGTCAGGCGGAGGGCGCGTTGGGCGACAAGTGCCGTGCCGTTCGTGAACAGCTGGCGAAGTGGCGCTTTCAGGCCGAGGCGCTGCGGCTGTCCGATTTTGTCTGGCGCGTGCTGGAGGAAAGCGGCTACTATGCCGCCGTCGGGGCGCTGCCCAAGGGCGAGCTGCGTCAGGCGAACCTGCGCATGCTCTATCAGCGCGTGCAGTCCTTTGAGCAGGAGGGCGGCGAGACGCTGTCCGAATTCCTCGCGCTGACGGACGAGCAGTCCGCCGGGGATGACCGCTCGTCCGCGAAAATGCTGGGCGAGAGCGAGAACCTCCTGCGCATCATGACCATGCACAAGTCGAAGGGCCTGGAGTTCCCCGTGGTCTTCTGCATGCAGATGAGCGGCAGCCTGCACAAGTCCTTCAAGGGCGAACTGCTGACGCACACCGCCCTCGGCGTCGCGCTGCCCTACGTCAACCGGCAGCTGCGCGTCAAGCGGAAGACGCTGGCCGACGCGGCCTTCCGCATTCGCCGTGAGCTGGACGAAAAGGCCGAACGCGCCCGGCTGCTTTATGTCGCCATGACCCGCGCCCGGGAGCGGCTCATCCTCATCGGATGCTGCAAAAAGAAGGATCAGGCGCGGTGGGCGATGACCGGCAGCGACTACACGGTGTGGAACGCAAGGAGCATGACGGACTGGATCATGGGCGCGATCCACAGGGATATCCACAAGCTATCCACAGATCGTCCACAGCCCGGAACCCCATGGAATATCCGCACTTGGAGCGATTTCCACCTGATCGATGTGGACAAACCTGTGGATAAAGTCGGGATAACGCAGCAGCTCCGGGCGATGATGGAAGCGCCCGTCGAGGGGGATTTCACCCGCTGGGAGGCTGACGAACAGCCGAATGCCGCGCCGCTGAAGACCTCGGTCAGCGCCATCGCCAAGCAGCAGGCGACCCACGATCCGCTCCCCCTGACCGATGCTGAGGAGGACGCGGAGACCAAGCGCGTCCAGGAGGAAATCGTATCCCCGCTGCGCATGTCCGAATTGCCGAGCCGTCCGGCGTTTCTGGAGGAGCATCAGATCACCGGCGCTGAACGCGGCACGCTGACCCATCGGGCGCTGAGCCTGCTCCCCCTCGAAGCCCTGCGGACGGCGGATGACCTGTCCGCCGCGGTGCAGAAGGCCATCCACGACCTGGCCGAACGCGAGGTTTTCACCTATCAGGAGGTCATGCAGCTGAACATCCGCGCCATTTCGGACTTTTTCGCCAGTGCTCTGGGGCGCAGGATGCTCGCCAGCGGGAATGTCCGCCGCGAGTGGTCGTTCAATCTGCTGATGGACGCACGGGGGACGCTGCTTCAGGGCGTGATCGACTGCGCCTTCGAGGAGGATGGCGGCTGGGTGCTGGTGGACTACAAGACCGACCGCATTCACGATGAGGAGGCGTTCACCGCGCGGTACGCCCTGCAAATCGACTGGTACGCCAGGGCGCTGGAGCGCATCACCGGCAAGCCCGTCCGCGAAAAGTACCTCTATGCGCTGTCGAAGGGGAAGCTCTACCCCATGTGACAGGAATGTTTCACGTGAAACATGCTGCGGACATTGCGTCAGCCGTGAAACAAAAAGGGAATTGCTGTGACGAATTTGCGTGAAAATTGGGTGCAAAGTGGGAATACAACATGAATTTCACCTATATTTTCAGCAAAATGGGGTTTTTGTGGCGCAAAAATTCCCCATTTGTTTGACAAACGGGGGAAAACGTGGCATAATACATATACATGGCCGCGAACCGTTCTGCTGAGGCAAAATCGGCATTTCCCATCTGCCATCGATCCGATCCTGCGCGGCCATGCGGAGGGATTCATCCATGAATAAGCAGATGACCGTCAGCTACTACTATCACAGCGGCTTTTCCGTCGCCAGCGGCGATGTCCTGCTGGTCTTCGACTATTGGCGCGCCAAGCCCGACCGCTTCCCCGAGGCACTGGGCATCACCCCCGAGGTGCTCGCCCGGTTCAACGAGGTGTATGTCTTCATCAGCCATGAGCACGAGGATCATTTCGACGGTGTCGTCTACACCTGGGATCAATACGCCCCCGTGACCTATGTCATCGCGGACACACTGCCCGAAAAGGCGCGCGGCCTTCGCATGAAAAAGGGCGACGAGATGGCCTTCTCCGACCGGGTGCAGGTAAAGGCCTATGGCTCGACGGACAGCGGCGTGTCCTTCCTGGTCACGCTGGACGGCCTGCGCTTCTTCCACGCGGGCGACCTGAACTTCTGGCATTGGCGCGAGGTGTCCAATGCACGGCAGATTCAGGAGGCGGACGAGGATTTCCGCGGTGAGGTGGCGGACATCCAGGGCGAGGAGATCGACGTGGCCTTCTTCCCGGTCGACCCGCGACAGGGCATGCTCTTCGATGCCGGCGCGAATTACTTCATGCTGACGGTGAAGCCCCGGCTGCTGCTGCCCATGCATTTTTGGGGGCGGAATGATGTCATTGTGGAATTCGCCCGTCGCAGCCGCAGCCGCGAGACCGAGATCATCGCGCTGACCAGCCCCGGACAGGGCATCCAGCTCGACGTGGAGGACGACGGCTTCATGAACATCAGCCTGATGAACGCACCCATCGTGCCCACCCGGGCGGACACGGCGCAGGCGGACGTCAGCCTGGCGGGCTATGAGGGGGAGGATCCCTTCCATGAGAGCGACCTGCCGGTTGATATGAATTAGGCATGAAATCACCATATTTCCTCTTGCGAAATCGGCAAAAGAAGCGGTTGACAGATTCCCCGCCGTATCGTATCATAATCATGGCGGACAATGCGAAAACAGTCCGCAGAAAGAAGGAAATTCCGATGATCCATAAGGATATGACCGTTGGCGAAGTGCTGCGCTCCTGCGCGGAGGAGGCGCTGGAGGACGTGGTGCGCGTCTTCAACGACATGGGCATGCACTGTCTCTTCTGTCCCCATTCCACCGCCGAGACCCTCGAAGAGGCCGCGATGGTGCATGGCAACGACGTGGCGACCCTCGTCACCCAGCTCAACGAGGTCTATATCGAAAAGTAATGCGGTTTCGTCCCCAAAGCATTCCGGGAGGGAATTCGCATAATCCCCCATTCTGCATCCCTCTGTGCATAAGCCGGAGGGATCGTTTTGTTCGCCGCAAAAACGCGCAAAGCCTTGATACAGCTGGGTTTGCGGTGCGTCAGGCAAATGCAGAGGAATGCACAGGCCATGTGGATAAGCCTGTGGATATTGTGGACAAGTGCGGTTGATACCCCCAAAGGAATTGTGGATAATGTGGATAACTCTGTGGATAACTGTGGATAAACCTGTGCAGAACGTGGATAAAGATGTGGAAACACGACGAAAAGGGGTGGAAAGATGGTTGTGCATAACCAGGGACAGGCACTTTGCGTGGCGGTGGAGATGGAACGCCGGGCGATCCGGGTATACGAGCGGGCATTGGCGCTGTCGCCGGCGGCGGAGGTGGCGGCGGGCATCCGATCGATCCTCAGCGACGAGCGGGAGCACCTGAAGCGGTTCAGCGCGATGCAGGCGGAATACCCGGTTGCGGCGGACGAGGAAAAGCTGCTGATCTCGGGCATGGCGGCGGAGGTGCTCTTTACGGGCGGGGTGATGGAGATGCACCGGGAGCATGCGCTGACGACGCTGCGCGGACTCTATCAGTACGCGGCGGAAAGCGAGGCGAACGCTGTGGAGACCTACGGCGGATTTGCGCAGCGCTGTCAGGATGAAAGGGTGCGCGAGGCGTTCATGGCCATCGTGCACGAGGAGAGTCAGCATCTGACCGAGCTGACCGAGAAACTGCGCAGGATGGACGGCTAAGGAAGCCCCCCGAGGACGTTGTCGGACGATCGTCCGACCAGGACGAGGGGGGCTTTTTCTGTTGGGCGCAGACCCCCCAAATAGAGGAATTATGAATTATGAATTAGGAATTTAGTTTGTGCCATCACTGTTTTGTGGCTGGGGCACAGTAACTCAATTCCTAATTCATCATTCCTAATTCCTAATTCCCGAAGGGGAGTGTGGGGTTTGTTTAAAATGGTCGAAAATCCGCCTGATGCACAAAACGGGGCGCAAAATCGACAGGTTAGGAACAACTTGCCCCATGGAAGACGGATTTGTGCTACGCTACCATCAGCAAAACAAAAAGGAGGTGAGTCCGAGTGCAGACCTTCAATCCCTATCTGCCGGCGAATGAGTACATCCCCGACGGCGAGCCGCGGGTGTTCGGCGACAGGGTGTATGTGTACGGTTCGCATGACCGGTTCAATGCGCCGATCTTCTGCATGAATGATTATGTGTGCTGGTCAGCGCCGGTGGATGATCTGTCCGCCTGGCGATATGAAGGGGTGATCTACCGGAAGAAGCAAGATCCGGCGAACTGGACAGGGCTGCGACTCCTCTTTGCGCCTGATGTGGTGCAGGGCACGGACGGACGGTTCTACCTCTATTATGCCTTTGACTTCCTGGGGATGATGGGCGTTGCGGTGAGCGACCGTCCCGAAGGCCCCTATGCCTTCCACGGGCATGTGCATTATGCGGACGGCACAATCTGGGGACGGCGCAAGGGGGACGAATTCCCCTTTGATCCCGGCGTTCTGGTGGACGACGACGGCCGCGTGTATCTGTATTCCGGCTTTGCCACGAAAGTGCCCTTCATCCTGAGCCGCCTGCATGACCTGCGCAACAGCGGCGGCGTGGGGATGGAGCTGGAGCAGGACATGCTGACGATCAGAACCGCGCCGAAGCTCCTCTTCCCGCGCAAGGGCAATCATCCTCCGGCGGACTTCACGGGGCACGCCTTCTTCGAGGCCAGCTCCATCCGCAGGATCGACGGCAAGTATGTCTTCGCCTATTCGTCCCAGACCAACCACGAGCTGTGCTACGCCGTCAGCGAGCATCCGCTGGAGGGCTTCCGCTATGGCGGAACGCTGGTGGACATCGGCGATGTCGGCCTGGCGGGTCATCCGGATGAAACGCATGCCGTCAACTACCTGGGCAACACCCATGGCGGCATGGCGAACCTGAACGGTCGGTGGTACATCTTCTACCACCGGCAGACGAATCAGCATTCGTATTCGCGTCAGGCATGCGCCGAGCCGCTGGAACGCACGGCTGACGGGGGCTTCCGCCAGGCGGAGGTGACCAGCTGCGGTCTGAACGGCGGCCCGCTGAAGGGTCGGGGCGAATACGAGGCGCGCATCGCCTGCAACCTGTGGAGCAAGGACGGTACGGCGCGCTATGACACGCGCTTCCCCAAGCGCAAGCATCCCTACCTCACCCAGAGCGGCAAGGACGGCGACGAAAAGGCCATCCAGTACATCGCCAACATGCGCGATGGCAGCGTCGCGGGGTTCAAGTACTTTGACCTGCATGACCTGCGGGACATCCGGGTGACATTCGCCGGGCACTGCGAGGGGGTGCTGGAGGTGTCCGCCGACGAAGGCTTCACCGCCATCGCCGCATCCATCCCCGTCACGTCCCACGGCGGCACGGCCAATGCCTTCGCGCCCATCAGCGCCCCCGATGGCGTCCAGCCCCTCTTCTTCCGCTTCCGCGGCAAGGGCAGGATGGACTTCTATGGGTTTGAGCTGAT
>CAZJOA010000083.1:1700-12246 GCA_964547515.1 uncultured Faecalibacterium sp. | reverse complement strand
AGGGCGGAAAAGACACTGTGCGAATGATATGGTTTAGATGAAAATTAGTATTACAGCTTGTGGATGAAGGTGTCCATGCGCTCCAGGGCGATGGAGAGCTTGTCCACCCCCGTGGCGTAGGAGCAGCGGATATGTCCCTCGCCGGACGCACCGAAGGCCGTCCCGGGGACGCAGGCGATCTTGTGCTCCATCAGCAGGCGCTGGCAGAATTCCTCACTCGTCAGCCCGGTGGACTTGATGGACGGGAAGACATAGAATGCGCCGCGGGGCTCGAAGCAATCCAGCCCCATCGCGCGGAAGCCCTCCACCATCAGCCGGCGGCGATGGTCATAGCTCTCGCGCATCCGGCGGACATCCTCATAGTCGTTGAGGCGTCCGCTGCGCAGCGCCTCCAGTGCGGCGACCTGACCCATCCGGCTGGCGCACATGATGCCATATTGGTGGATCTTGAGCATGACAGTCAGGATGGGTTCCGGTCCGCAGGCGAAGCCCACGCGCCAGCCCGTCATGGCGAACGCCTTCGAAAAGCCATTCAGGGTGATGGTGTACTCCCACATCCCCGGCAGGGACGCAAAGGACACATGCCGACGTCCGCCGTAGGTCAGCTCGGCGTATATCTCATCGTTGAGCACCATGATCTGCTTTTCGCGGATGACCTCGGCGATCTTCTCCAGATCGGCACGATCCATGATGGCACCGGTGGGATTGTTGGGATAGGGCAGCACCAGACATTTGGTGCGCGGGGTGATGGCGGCGCGGAGGGCCTCGGGGGTCAGGCGGAATTCGTCCTCCGCGCGGGTGCGGATGGTCACGGGCGTGCCCCCGGCAAAGATGACGCTCGGCGAATAGCTGACATAACTGGGGTCGGGGATGAGCACCTCGTCCCCCGGGGCGATCATGGCGCGCAGGGCGATGTCAATGGCCTCGGAGGCACCCACCGTCACCATGATCTCCTTCTTCGGGTCGTATTTCACATGGAAACGGCTGTCCATATAGTACGCGATCTCCTCCAGCAGCCCGGGCAGACCGCGATTGGCGGTGTACTGGGTCTCGCCGTCGCCGATGGAATTGATGGCGGCATCGCGGATGTGATAGGGGGTGACGAAATCCGGCTCGCCCACGCCGAGGGAGATGGCATCCTTCATGGTGGCGGCGATGTCGAAAAAGCGCCGGATGCCGCTGGGCGGAACGGCCGCAATGGCCTGATTGAGCACCTTGTCGTAGTTCACAGGGAGATCACCAGCCTGTTGTCAGCCTTGTCGCCCTCGAAGACGACACCGTCCTCCTTATACCGCTTGAGGACAAAGCAGGTCTGCGTGCCGGTGACCTGCTCCAGCGCACTGAGCTTGGAGGACACGAACAGCGCCAGCTCCTTGAGGGTGCGCCCCTCCACCAGCACCAACAGGTCATAGCCGCCGCTCATCAGGTAGACGGACTTGACCTCCTCAAAGCGGTAGATGCGCGCGGCCACCTCGTCAAAGCCCTTGTCCCGCTGCGGGGTGACATTGACCTGGATCATGGCCTCCACGCGCTCGCGGTCGGTCTTGTCCCAGTTGATGGTGGGGGCGTAATGCAGGATGACGCGCTCCTGCTCCAGCCGGTCGATGGTCTCGGCCACCTCCGTCGCGGTGGAATCCAGCATGATCGCCAGCTTCTCCAGGGGCAGGCGGCAATCCTCGCGGAGCAGCTCAAGCAGCTCCATTTCGAACTTCGTCATGGGGATCAGCCTTTCTTCGAAGATGATATATCCCTATTATTGTACATCATCGGCGGATGATACGCAAGTTTTTTCTGATGCGGGATCATTCGATGAACATCGCGTCCCCGAAGGAGAAGAAGCGGTACTTCTCCGCGACGGCGGTGCGGTAGACCTCCAGCGCGGTTTCGCGCCCCATGAAGGCGCTGACCAGCATCAGCAGGGTGGACTGGGGCAGGTGGAAGTTGGTGATGAGCGCGTCCACCGCCTTGATCCTCTTGCCGGGGTAGATGAAGATGGCCGTGTCCCCCGCGCCGGGATGGATGATGCCGTCCTCGGTGGCGACGGTCTCCAGCGTGCGGACACTGGTCGTGCCCACACAGACGATGCGTCCGCCCCCCGCGCGGATGGCGTTCAGCGTGTCCGCCGCCTCCTGGCTCACATGGTAGTATTCGCTGTGCATCACATGGGTGTCCACATCCTCCACCGTCACCGGGCGGAAGGTGCCCAGCCCCACATGGAGCGTCACCGGGACGATGGTCACGCCCCTGGCCTTCACCTTCTCCAGCAATTCGGGGGTGAAATGCAGTCCGGCGGTGGGGGCGGCGGCACTGCCCTCATTCCTGGCGTACACCGTCTGATAGCGCGTGCGATCCTGGAGCTTCTCATGGATATAGGGCGGCAGGGGCATTTCGCCTAACTGATCGAGAATCTCCTCGAACACGCCGTCAAAATGGAAGCGCACGATGCGTCCGCCGATGTCCGGGACGCTGGAGACGATCTCGCATTTGAGCCGCCCATCCCCGAAGGAGCACATCGCCCCCGGCTTCAGCCGACGACCCGGCTTCACCAGCGCCTCCCAGTCCGTGGCGTTCTCCCGGCGCAGCAGCAGCACCTCCACCGGCACGCCCGTGTCCTCCTTCACGCCCAACAGACGCGCCGGTATGACCTTCGTTTCGTTAATGACCAGCGCATCGCCGGGGTTGAGGTAATCGGTGATGTCGTAGAAGTGCTTGTGCTCCAGCGTGGCGGGGGTGTTGAATTCCGCCGCGCGGTGCACGACCATCAGGCGGGAATGGTCGCGGGGCTCGACGGGGGTCTGGGCGATCAGCTCTTCGGGCAGGACGTAATCAAAATCAGCGGTTTTCATGGCGGATTCTCCAATATATTATAGTTGCTTCTGCATGAGGTAGAGCGCGGCGCTCTCGCCATTCTCCTGGCAGATGGCATCCGGGTGCATGCCGACAATGCGGAAGCCCATCTTCTCGTACAGGCCGCGTGCCCGGGCATTGCCCTCGATGAATTCCAGCTCCATCACGGACACACCCTGACGCGCCCGCGCCAGCTTTTCCATCTCGGTGAACATGGCCGTGCCGATGCCGTTGCCCCAATAGGCCTTGCGCAGGGCGATGGCGATGTCGCAGCGGTGGCGCGTCTTGATGCCACGCAGGAAGCTGATCTGGCAGTTCCCGGCGATCCGCCCGTCCACCTCGCAGACGAGCATGCATGCATCCGGGGAGTCAACGACATGCCGCAGGAAGGCTTCCTCGCCTTCGACGGTATAGCGGATCTCCGCCGGTGTGCGCAGGACAAAGGGGGTGTCCGCCGCCGTGTCGTAGAGGTACTGCACCATGTCCGCCGCGTCGTTTGGGGGATCGGGGGAACGGAGCAGCCCCATGCGGCCATCCTTGAGGGCGAAGGGCATCGGGGGGAAGAACATGTCAGGCATCTCGCTTCCGCTAGAAAAAAGCATGCGCCGGGGAAGCACATGACGCTGTCCCCGGCGCGACGGCTATTTGTGATTATTTCTCCACAAGGGGCATCAATTCCTGCAAGCCCTTGCGGAATTCCTTCCATTCGGTCATATTGCGCCAATGGCGGGTGAGGTTCGTGCCATCGCGGAAGGGCTGATAGTACGTCGCCTTGTTGCGGATGAAGAGCAGCGCCACATCCGCACCGTCCAGATCCTGGGAGATGCTGACCGGCTCGCCGAAGACGAAGCCATTCTCGGTGGACTCGATGGAATCCTCGGTGATCTGGTGCAGGGAGGTGAACCAGCGGCCATAGCTGGACAGGGGCTCGATGGCGGTGTTGTCAAAGAGCGCGTAGCTCACCGTGACCTCGTCGCCCCACACGTCCACATAGCAATGACCCACATAGCTCGTGTTGGAGATCATCAGGGAATAGGTCTGACGGCCCTCCTGACGCAGGTCGATGGGCAGCACATTGTACCACTTCTCCGGCAGGGAGGGGGACGCCTCCTGCAATGTCAGGCCGCAGACGACCACGGTGTTCTTGGGATACCACACCTTCTCGACGGGCTTTTCCTCCTCCGCGCCTTCCTCCTTCTCCTTGACGTAGAGGGGCGTGGCATTCCACGGGCTGCGGACATTCAGCTTCGCGGAAACCCGGCCATTGGGCGTGCTGACGAACCAGCCCTTCTCCGGCTCCCACTTGGCGGCGAAGATGTCATCGCGGTATTCCGCAAAGACCACATCGCCCTCCGGGTTGAACCAGACCGTGGTGTTCGCCTCCACCTCGTAGCCATAGCGGATGAGGCTGCCGCGATCGTTGTAGCGCACCTGCACACCGGTCCGGGCATCCTCGTACTCGACGAAGAAGCCGTCCATGTCATAGCGGTATTCGTTGTTGGCCGCGTCGAAGGCGGACACGGTCTCCAGGCCGCCCGCACCATTGTAGCGTGCGCGTGCCTTGCCGCCATTCGCCAGCCATTCGATCTCGAAGCCCGTCCACTGGATGCCAGCAGGGGCTTCGGCGGTGTAGGTGTTCCCCGCATCCGCCTGAGCGGCAAAGGGCAGCGTGTGGCACTCGTCATCCAGGCCGTACGCCGTCACCCGCGCGTCCTCGGGCAGGGCGATGTCCAGCGTCAGGGTCAGCAGGCCGTCACCCTTCTGCACGCGGATGATCTCCGGTGCATGGGCGGCTCGCACCCGATCGGGCAGCGCAGAGGTGGAGCGAGGGACGCTGATTGCAGAGGCTGTGACAGCGCTGAGCAGCAGCATCAGGGTCAACAGAGCAGCAAGTAGCTTTTTCATGGGGAAACCTCCTTTTGCAATGGACTCCTCATCCTATTAGACGTATGAGCGCATGCTTTTGTTGCATGGATTGGGAACAAAATGTGAATTTCAGGTGTGCAGCGCGGGGTCGAAGCGTTCCAGGAGGATGCCCGCCTCATCGAAGAGCTCCAGCGTGAAGGCATCCGGGTAGCCCTCCTGATACACCACACGGCGGATGCCTGCGTTGATAATCATGCGGGCACAGACGCTGCACGGCTGATGGGTGCAGTAGAGCGTCGCGCCGTCGATGGACACGCCTAACTTGGCGGCCTGGATGATGGCGTTCTGCTCGGCGTGGATGGCATAGCAGACCTCGGCGCGTGTGCCGGAGGCAATGCCCAGCTTGCGCCGGAGACATTCGCCGCGTTCCCGGCAGGTCTTCAGCCCCGCCGGTGCACCATTGTACCCCGTGGTCATGATGCGCTTGTCCTTCACGATGACGCACCCGATGGCGCGTCCGGGCGTGTTGCAGCTCGTCCAGGTCGCGATGACCCTTGCCATCTCCATAAAGCGGATGTCCCACTTGTTCATCGGTATTCACTCCTTATGTCAGCGGATGCCCCTCCAGGGTCTTCGACCCCTTTATTGTGCCTGTCAGCGGATGCCTTCCCAGAGGGCTTCGTCCGCCTCGGTGAACAGGTCGCGGTAGGCGGCATCCTCCAGCAGGAAGGTGGCATCATAGGTCAGCGCGCCGCCGTATTCCTTCGCGATGTAGTCATACACGCGCACGCGGAGGACATCGCTCCAGAGGGTCGTGGTGAAGGTGCTGTCCGCAAAGGTGGTGGCGGTCAGCTCCTCGCTGGCGGCACGGCGCAGCAGCTCCAATTCCGTGCCGTTCCAGCGGAACAGGCAGTTTTCGAACAGTGCGCCCGCATATCCGTTGACGGCCTGGGAGGCCACGATGCCGTATTCGGGGTACAGCTGGAAATTCGCCAGGCCGTAGTCAAGCCCCTGATGCTCGGCGCGGACATAGGCGTTCTCCTCCGGCATGTAGACGAAGAATTCCGCGTAGAAATTGCTCGCACCCAGGCTGACATACACCACGATGTCCGTCATGCCGTCGAAATTCACGTCCTGGAAGGCGATGGGCGGCGCGTCCTCCAGCGCGGTGAAGTAGATCACCTGTCCGCCCGGCGCGGTATAGCGGTGGATGAAGTCGCCATCAGCCGTCGTGCCGACGATCTCCGTGACGGCCGCCATTTCCGCCCGGACGAGGTCTTCGCTGCGGACATAGCCCTTCACCCCATCGGCCTCCACATAGCTCCAGCCGTCGGAGGTCTCGCCTGACAGGTGGACGGCGCGTCCGCCGGGGAGCTGCATGGCGGCATATCCGTCCGCCGACGGGGTCATGTGCAGGTTCGTAACCGTGCTCGTGATGCACCACGGGCCCATCTGGGCGACATACCCTGCGGTGAGGTATTCGGACATCATCCAGCCATCCGATTCGCCGATGAGGACATGACTCCAGTCCCCCATTTCGTCATAGACGATCACGCCCGTGCCGGAATAGTACAAGCCCCAGGGAGGCTTCGTCCCGCGAGGGCGCCTGGCGCAGGTGCACCCGGTCGGCATTGCCGCCGTCCACATAGCGCACGCCCGTGTCCGCCTCCGCCACGGGGCAAAGCAGGCAAAGCGCCATCAGCATCAGGATGATCCTCCGCATGGCATCAGCTCCTCCGGGCGGATGCAGCGCATTTTCGCGTCCGCCCTTTTGTTGAATTATACTGCATCCCAACCCGTACTGTCAACGAAAATATGCGCATATCCTGCCCCGAAGGAAGGGGGCATGCCCATGGCATCGCTGAAAAGGCAGGCGCTGGTGCTGACGGCGGCGAATGCGTACACCCGGGCGCTGGGATTCGTGCTGCGCCTGGTGACGGCGCGGCTGATGGGCGCGGAGGCGGTCGGGGTGATGGAGATGTCCGGCACGGCGTTCATGTTGGCCGTGACCCCGGTGACGGCGGGGCTTCCGTCGGCCATGAGCCGCCTGACCGCACGTCCGGAGGCCGATCCACCGGCGGTGCTGCATGCGGGTCTGTCGCTGGTCAAGCGGCTGTCCATCGGGGTGATGGCGGCGCTGCTGCTCCTCAGCTGGCCGATCGCGTGGCTCTTGGGTGACCTGCGGACATTGCCCAGCCTGCTGACGAGCGTGCCGCTCATCGCCCTGCTGGGGTCATGCGCCGTGTACAGCGGATGGTTCTACGGCCGCAGCGACGCACAGACCCCCGCGCTGAACGAATGCGCGGAGCAGACCGTCCGCTGTGTGCTGGCGGTGCTGCTGCTGTGGCGGTGCGGGCATGTCGGCGTGGCGTGGACGGCGGCGCTGCCCAATCTGGCGGAGATCGCCGCCGGGGTGACGGTGTGGTGGCTCTTCCGGAATCGGTCGCCCGTGGCACATCCCTGTCCGCCGGATGGGGAGCTTCGCCGGGAGCTGTTCCGGCTGACTGCGCCCACCACCGCCGCGCGCCTGTGCCAGACGGCGCTGCGGACGCTCCATGCGGTGCTGCTGCCGGTGTGTCTGCGGCGCTCGGGGCTGAGCGCCAGTGCCGCCACGGCGCAGTTCGGCCTGCTGAACGGCATGGCCATGCCCCTCCTGATGCTGCCGGGCATCGTGACGGGGGCGATCTGCATGGTGGCGACCCCCGCCGTGTCCCGGCAGGAGGGTTCGCAGCGGCGACTCCGGCGGACGATGCGTCAGCTGCTGCTGAGCGCCTCGGGGGTGGGCGCGGCGGCAATGGCGGCGCTGTTCCTGGGGGCGGACGGCATCGCCCATGTGCTCTACGGCGAGGCGGCTCTTGCGCCCCTCTTGCGGCTGATGTCCCCCGCGTCGCTCCTGATGGCCGTGCAGCAGGTGCAATTCGGCCTGATTACCGGTCTGGGGCGGCAGGATCGTGCGCTGAAGGGCACGGTGGCCGCATCCCTGCTGAACCTAGCGCTGACGGCGATCCTCTGCCCCGTCCCGCAGATCCGCCTGTATGGCGCGGGACTGGCGAGCCTGGCGGGCACGGCGCTGCGGGTGGTGTGGAACGCACTGGTGCTGCGTCAGGCGGTGAGGGATCACGGCGCGGGCTGATGCGTCAGTCGCGTTGTGCGGATTTTCGGATTTCCGCATTTTCGGGGTTGACATAGATGTCAGCCCGTGCTATACTGCAAATGCGGAATTCCGGAATCTGAAATATGATTTTCAGGAGGACTCACCATGGAACGCGACTTTGGCCGTGAGATCGACGAACTGAAACAGCAGCTGACCGCCCTGCAAGCCATGCTCCAGGCACACATGATGCCGCCGGACGACCCCCATCCGACCGTCGGCCATGTGGAAAAGATGCCCGGCATGATCCCCGATGATGCCCTGAGCACCGTGCTGGACAGGCTGGAAAACGCCTGCGGGGAGAGCGGCTCCACCGGGCGGATCGCCTACCTCGGCGTGTATGCCTCCGGTGGCCGTCAGTCCACCTGGATGCGCAATGACGTGAACACCGATGCCCTGCTCGGGCTGATCGAAAACCGCACGGCGGAAAAGGTGCTGGCCTGCATCGGGTCGAACGACCGGCTGAACATGCTCCTGGCCATCCTGCGCAAGCCGCGCACCGTGGCGGAGCTCGTCAGCGACTGCGGATTTTCGTCCGCCGGACAGGTCTATCATCACCTGAAGCCCCTCCTCACCGCCGATCTGGTCGCGGAGGACGAAAAGCATCGGGGGGCGTATGTCATCCAGCCCCACCGCGTGCAGGGGGTCATCATGCTCCTGGCCGGCATCGCCGATCTGGTGGACACCACCTATACCCAGGGGCGGATCGATTGACTTCTCGCCGCGTCCGCCGTATAATGTACGCATGACGATAAAGGCGGTGAACTGCTTATGGCACGCATCCACTGGGGCGAAAAGCTGGAGACCAAGATCGCCATGCTGCCCGACTCCCCCGGCTGTTACCTGATGAAGGACGCGGAGGGCACGATCATCTACGTCGGCAAGGCCGTCAACCTGAAAAACCGCGTCCGCTCCTATTTCCGCGACACCGAGCACACCCCCAAGGTCGCCGCCATGATCGCCAACATCGACGATTTTGACATTCTCCTGTGCGAATCCAACCTGGAGGCGCTGTGCCTGGAGTGCAACCTCATCAAGCTGCACAAGCCCCATTACAACATCCTCCTCAAGGATGACAAGCATTACCCCTATCTGCGCGTGAACCTGAAGGAGCCCTTCCCCCGGCTGGAACTGGCGCGCCGCATGGAGCAGGACAAGAAGGACGGCGCGAAGTATTTCGGGCCGTACATCGGCGCGACTGCCGTGCGTCAGGTCATCGAGGCCGTGCGCGGTGTGTTCCCCCTGCGCACCTGCCGCAAGGAGCTGCCGCTGAAAACACCCGCGCGTCCCTGCGTGAATTACGAGATCGGCAAATGCATGGCACCCTGCGCGGGGAAGTGCACCGCCGAGGCCTATTGGGACATGATGGACGGCGTGCTGGCCTTTCTGGGCGGGGATTACGACCAGGTGCTCAATGTCCTGCGGAAGGATATGATGGACTGCGCAACCAAGATGCAATACGAGCGCGCCGCTGCCCTGCGCGACAAGATTCGCGATGTGGAGGGGCTGATGGAGCGTCAGATCGCCATCCGCACCGAAAACAGCGAGCAGGATGTCATTGCCCTGGCACAGGACGGGCTGGATGCCATGGTGCACATCTTCTACGTTCGCGGCGGACGCATGATCGGCGGCGATCACTTCGCCCTGCCGCGCGAGGGCGGCGAAGACCCCGGCGAGGTGCTGGCAGAATTCCTCATCCAGTATTATGAGGATGCGAACCTGATCCCGCGCCATGTGCTGGTGCAGGCGCTCCCCGAGGGCAGCCGCGAAGGGATCGAGAGCTGGCTGAAGCAGCAGAAGGGCGCATTGGGCACGACCCGTCAGACGGTCAGCCTGTCCACCCCCCAGCGCGGCGAAAAGCACGACCTGATCCTCCTGGCGGCCAAGAACGCCGCCGATGCCCTGGAAAAGCGCAACGCCAAGGCTTCCATCCGCGAGGAACGCACCACCGGCGCGGCCGCCGCGCTGGGACGCGCTCTGGGGCTGTCGAAGCCCCCGCGCCGCATCGAGGGCTACGACATTTCCAACACACAGGGCGTGCTGAGCGTCGCCAGCATGGTGGTGTTCATCGACGGCGTACCGGCGAAGAAGGAATACCGGCGCTTCCGCATCAAGACGGTAGAGGGCGCGAACGATTTCGCCTCGCTTAACGAGGTGCTGGGGCGGCGCTTCGAGCACGGGCTGAAGGAGAAGGCCGAACGCGAAGCCGCCGGACTGTCCCCCATCGGCGGGAAATTCAGTGACCTGCCCGATCTGGTGCTGATCGACGGCGGTCCGCAGCAGCTTCGCTTTGCCCGGCAGGCACTGCTGGACATGGGCGTAAAGGTGAAGAGCGGCGATCAGCCTGACGACGAAGCCGAGGTCGCCATGTTCGGCCTGGCGAAAAAGCAGGAGGAGATCTTCCTCCCCGACCGCGAAGACCCCATCCTGCTGGATCATCACACGCCCGAGCTGCACCTCATCCAGCGTGTCCGCGACGAGGCGCACCGCTTCTGCATCACGCACCATCGCGGCCTGCGCGGCAAGGCGAGCATTCACAGTCAGCTGGAGGACATCCCGGGCATCGGGCCGAAACGCCGCAAGGCACTGCTGACGGCGCTGGGCAGCCTCAAGGCCATCCGCGAGGCCACCATGGAACAGCTCCTCGCCGTCCCCGGCATGAGCAAGACAGCCGCTGAGGCC
>CAZJOA010000083.1:0-1600 GCA_964547515.1 uncultured Faecalibacterium sp. | reverse complement strand
CTTAAGACCTGCTTTTTCTATGTTGTTGTCAGGGTGAAGGCAAACGCCGCGCCGGTGTCGGTATCCAGCAGGCGGAGCTTCTGCCCGTGCATCTCCATGATGCGCTGGCAGATGGACAGCCCCAGTCCCGTGCCCTTGCCGGAGGTATGCGCCCTGTCCGCCGTGAAGAAACGCTCGAACACCCGCGGACGATCCTCCGGCAGGATGCCCACGCCATTGTCCGCCACCGTCACGGTGCATTTCTCGCCCTCCACGCGCACGCGCAGGGTGATCCGTCCGCCGTCCGGGGTGAATTTGATGGCGTTGTCGATGAGGTTGACGAGCACCTGGTCGATGCGTGCCATGTCCGCATGCACCGGGCAGGGTTCGGGGTCGAAATCGCAGTCCACATCCAGATTGTGCTTCTCGAGGTCGCCGCTGCGCCGCAGGAAGACCCGTTCCAGCAGGTCGCAGATGTCAAAGTCCGAATAGTCCAGCGCGGCATCGTCCCTTTCCAGCCGGGAGAGCGCCAGCAATTCGCCGATGAGCCGGCTGAGCCGCTTGGATTCGTCCGACACGATGGCCAGGTACTTCTCGCGCCCATCCGCCGGGATGGTGCCGTCCAGCATGCCCTCCACATACCCGCTGATGGCGGTGATGGGGCTGCGCAATTCATGGCTGACATTGGCGACGAATTCCCGTCGGCTGTCCTCCACCGCGCTGAGCTCGTCCGCCATGGTGTTGAACGCAGCGGAGAGCTTCTTGACCTCGCGGGCGGAATGCGCATCGGGGACGCGCACGTCGAAATGGCCGTCCGCCATGGCCTGTGCAGCTTCCGTCAGGCGGCTGAGGGGCTTCATGACGCTGCGCAGGATGAGGAAGAGCACCAGCCCGGCCAGCAGCGCAGCCGCCGCGGCGATGCCCAGCACGGGCAGGAGCAGGTCCTCCGCGCCGCCCTCGATCACCTGTGCAGGGGTCTGCATGAACACCGCGCCCAGCACCAGGCCGCCTTGCAGGAAGGGCACGCCGACGGTGAAATAGTCGCTGCCGTCCAGGTTGACATGGAGCTCGATCTCCTTGCCGCCCAGCACCATGGCGAGCGCATCGAGGATGTCGTTGCCGTTGAGGGTCTGCGCGAAATCGGGGTTATCGGCGTAGGTGACGTTCAGGTTGTCCATCATGCGGCCGTTGCGATCCACCACCAGGATATACGCGCCGTATTTCTCATAGACCGCATTGGCCTTCCATTGCAGATAGGCGTTGCGGCTGCTGACGCTCTGTCCGAAGAGGCTGATGGCGGTATCGCTGCGCTGCGCCGCGAGGTAGGCGATCTCCCGGGCTTCTGCGCGCAGGGTCTCCATCACGCCCGCGGTCTGGCGTTCCCGCAGCGCCATCCACCCCACGGCGGACAGCACCGTTGTCAGCAGGAGGATCACCGCCAGCACCACGCTCATGATGCGCGCAAACATGGAATCACCTCACAGGGTCTTGGGGGACTGCGCCTGAGCCGCGTCAGTTGAGCAGCCAGTCGTTGGCATCGGGGTAGGTGTAGGGCAGGCCTTTGTCCTTGCAGTACTGTTCGGCGAAGGAGTCGCGGGTGACGGTGACGGTCTTCAGCGAG
>CAZJOA010000082.1:0-12274 GCA_964547515.1 uncultured Faecalibacterium sp. | reverse complement strand
TTATTCGTCATCCCGCTTCTTGGCCAGTCGCGGGCGGATCTCATTGCGAACAAAATTCGCCGCCCTGATGGCCATCGGCCGGGGCATCCAGTGCCAGACATTCTTCATCAGCCGCTGCTTCGCGGTGGACGGCATGGTCATGACCGGCTCATTCGCCCAGGGGGTCAGCGCACGGTACTTGACGTAGTTGCTGCGCTGGGGATGATCGCTGCCCGCCTCGAAAATGCGATTCCGGACGTAGAAGAAATTCGTCGTGTGGGTGATGACGGGATGCCTGCGCGCCTCGTCGATCTCCTCGCGGGAATAGTAATGCAGCGGCTCACGGAAGCGCCACAGCTCATCGTAGGAGAGCACCTGCTCCAATGTCATGAGGTTGAACTTGGGCGGAAGCACCAGCATGCGCTCGTGGAGCAGGTGGTTAATGACCTCCTCCTCGTAGCCGCCCAGGGCGATGCCCTTGTCGAACAGCCCCTTCATATAGAGGAAGAACTGGTTCGTCCAGTTTTCCCTGCGCCAGGTGTCCAGATCGATGAGGAACATGCCGGCGTTGCAGTGGGCGCAGTCCGCCGGAAGGTGCTGCGTCTTGACCAGGGCGACCTTGCCCATGCAGTCATCCACACCGGCGATGGGATGCTCCCCCATGTCGGTGTTCCACAGCTCGTCGACCCTGCCCAGCACCATGGTATCGCTGTCCAGGCTGATGATGCGCTCGACCCCGGCGGGGAGGACATCGCCCAGGATCATCCGGGCATAGGTATGCCCCAGCGAACCCAGATGGAAGCGCTCGTCGCCATAGAATTCCGCCGCATTGGGCAGGGGGATGAACACGACCCTGCGGCCATAGCCCTCGGCCAGGGAGAGCAGGCGCGCCTTGTTCGTCTCGGAAATGGCATCGTCGATGACATACACCGTGATCTGCGCCAGATGCCGGTTGTTCTCGAACAGGGAAGCGATGGACACGCCGCACACCTCGGCGAAGAGGTCGCTGCTGCAATAGACAACATGCACTTCATTGGGGTTGAATCTCATTTGCCATTCTCCATTTCGTATCTTTGGGGGACGGACGGCTCAATCTCCGGTGCTGAGCTGCTCCTGTGCCCAGCGGCTCAGCAGGGTGAGCCTCCCCCTGAGCCATCCGCCGATGCACCACACCATGGCGCTCGTCACCACGGACAGCGCCAGTGCCGTCAGCCGTGTGGCGGAGGGTGTCAGGCTGATGCCGATTTTGCCCAGCAGATCACCCAGGTACTTGAACCAGTAGAAGTGGTTCATGAACAGCACGGTGGATGCCTTCCCCAGGAAGGCCGTCAGCGGGTGATCGAGCTTGCCGCTCAGGAGGCTCTGTCCGCTCAGCGCCACGGCCGCAGCGACGCCCATCGCCATCACGATCAGGCCGTCCCTCATGTTCTGCTCGGAATCCCACACGGCCATGTACAGCACCGCGCCGCCCCACAGGAGCACCTCCAGCACGGTCGCGCCCCCGCGTACCTTCGCGCTGCTTTTCATCAGCCGCGCGAGATATTCGCTGCCCACATGCGCCACTGCGCCCAGGGACATGGCTGCCACTGCCCGCAGGAAGCCCGTGTTCAGCACGCCGAACCACTCGTCCGGCACTTCCAGCGTGTTGTAGGTCTGCATCAGAAAGCCGGTGATGAGCAGGAAGAGCATCGGCGCGACATAGCGGGTGAAAACGTCATAATACCGGCGCATCACCGGGTAGAGCAGCCACATGGCAAAGAACATGGCACTCAGGTACCACAATACACCGGTGGCGCTGGCGACGGGGAAGCCGTAATTCTGCAAAAAGAGCAGGTCGGAGGCAGCCCCGGCGACGCTGGAAACAAGCTCTCCACGGCTGACGATCTTGATCGCCGTCGCGATGCCCGTGGAAAGCAGGAAATACGGGAACACAGCGCCCACACGCTTGAGGAGGTAGCCGATGGACGCACGGCAGGTCACCGAGGGGGACTCGCCCTGTGCCGCCGCCTGTGACCCGGACAGCGACCGCGCCATGAACGCGCCGGAGATCAGGAAGAAGAACTCCACGCCCAGATAAGCGCTGCCGCAGCCGAAGCCGCCATGGAGGAGGACGATCCCCATGCAGAAGATGAACCGCAGCAGTTCGATGCCGCCATTTCGCCCCTTGCGGGCAATCTGCGTCTGTGCCATGGTCAGTCCTCCGGCATCAGCGGGATGCACATCAGGTTCTTGAGCTCCTCACGGGGGAGGAAGGGGGCAAGATCCTCCAGCGGCGGACTGACGAGCGTGCCGTCCTCCAGGCGCTTGGTGCTGCTCTTGGGCTCCCAGACCTGCTTTGTGTCCGTGAAGATCTCGATGAACGCCGGGCCGTCCGCCGCCAGCGCCTCATCCACGGCGGACTTCATTTCCGCGTTGCTGTGGGCGCAGAGGTAGGGGTAGCCGAAGGCCTCGGCGATCTTGCGGAACTCCGGGAACGAGAGGTCGCCGGACTCCGCGCCGATGCCGATCTTGCTGTGATGCCCGAAGAGGTTCGTCTGCGTGATGCGGATGGAATGGTATCCGCCGTTGTTGATGAGGAAGATCTTGATGGGCAGGCGGTTGGTGATGATGGTTTGCAGCTCCTGCAGGTTCATCATGATGCTGCCGTCGCCCTCCAGGCAGATGGTGGTGCGCCGTCCGCCGCCGATGCATGTGCCCACTGCGGCGGGCAGGCCATAGCCCATGGACGCAATGGCGCTGTTGTTGGCCATGCGGCTGCCCTTCTGGATGACATAGGCCTGATTGCCCACCACGCAGCACGCGCCATTGGACACGGCGGTCAGGCTGTTTTCGGGCAGGCGGCTGCTCAGGTAGCGGACGAAGGCGTACACATTGGCGGTCTCGCCGTTCTCCTCCCACTGGCGCGGCTGCACGACGGGATAGTTCGCCTTCCAGCCCCGGCAGGTGGTCAGCCAGTCCTCCCCGGTGAAGACCCTGTCCTCCGCAGCGGCGTTCAGCTTCGTCAGGAAGTCCTTCGCGTCCGCCCAGACGGGCATGTCCACATGGAGGGTGGGCTTCTTCATTTCGGCCTGGTCGATGTCGACCATGATGACCTCCGCCGCCCGCGCCCAGGTCTTCCAGTTATAGCCCACCTGACGGATGGAGATGCGCGTGCCCACGGCGAGGATGAGGTCGGCATTCTGGATCGCCCAGTTGCCGGGGCGGTCGCCCATGTTGCCGGCACGCCCGCAGTAGAGCGGATGCTCATCCTCGATGAGGTCAACGGCGTTCCAGTAGGTCACGATGGGGATGTTGAGCTTCTCGGCCACGGCGCGGAAGGCATCATAGCCGCCGGAGAGGCGGATGCCGTACCCCGCGTGGAGCACGGGACGCTGGGCGTGGCGGATCTTGTCCAGCACGGTGCGGATCACATCGTCCGACACGGCGGGCGGCAGGAGCGCATCGTCCTCCGCCGGGTCATAGCCGACCAGCTCGTCCGTCTCGATGTATCCGCCCTGGAAGTTGACGGGGATGTCCACCCAGACCGGCCCGGGACGCCCCGTCGTGGCGAGGTGCCAGGCCTTTTCCAGCGCATAGCGGATGGTCTTGGGGTCTTCGATCATCACGGCGTACTTCGTCATGGGGGTGACGGACTTGACGATGTCATACTCCTGGTCGCCCATGGCGCGCAGGGACGCGCCCGTCATTTGCAGGGCATAGCGTGCGGTGGTGTCATAGCGCACCTGACCGCTGATGACGAACATGGGGATGGAATCCAGCCAGCCGCCGACCACGCCCGTCAGCGCGTTCGTGCCGCCCGGACCGGTGGTCACGCACACGGCGGCGATGCGGTTATCCAGCCGCGCATATGCCTCGGCGGCGATGGCGCAGGCCTGCTCGTGATGGTTGTAGGTCACCTTCAGCCCATCGTGATGCCCCAGCGCGTCGTTCAGGTGCATGGCGCCGCCGCCCACGACGGTGAACACATCGGTCACGCCATGCGCCACAAGAAAATCAGCCACATAGTCGGCCAGTCGGATTCTCATGACATATCTCCTTCAGCTCTCTGTCGATCAGGCGTTGATGGCCTCCAGGATGATCTTGGCCATATGGTCGATCATCGCATCGGTCATGCCGGGATACACGCCGACCCAGAAGGTGTTGTTCATCACGAAGTCCGTGCCCTCCAGGCCGCCGACGACGCGATAGGCATCCGTGCCGCGGATCTGGTCGAAGCAGGGGTGCTTGATGAGGTTGCCGGAGAAGAGCAGGCGGGTCTGGACATTGTGCTCCTCGATATAGCGGGTGATCTTGTTGCGATCCAGGCCGCTCTCGGGCTTGACGGAGATCAGGAAGCCAAACCAGGAGGGCTCGCTGTTTTCCGCCGGCGCGGGGAGGATGAGCTTGTCCGCGGCGCACTCCAGCGCCTTGTGCAGGCGTGCCCAGTTGTGACGGCGGCGCTCGATGAAGGAGGGGAACTTCTTCAGCTGCTCGCAGCCGATGGCGGCCTGGAGGTCAGTCACCTTGAGATTGTAGCCGAAGTGGCTGTAGACATACTTGTGGTCATAGCCCATGGGGAGCTCGCCGTACTGCCGGTCGAAGCGGTGTCCGCAGAAGTTGTCGCGGCCAGAGGGGCAGATGCAGTCACGGCCCCAGTCGCGGTAGGAGAGGATCAGCCGGTGCAGCAGGGGGTTGTTGGTGTAGACGCAGCCGCCCTCGCCCATGGTCATGTGATGGGGCGGATAGAAGCTGCTCGTGCCGATGTCGCCCCACGTGCCGGTGAAGCGGGTCTCGCCGTCGATGGTGTACTTGGTGCCCAGCGCGTCGCAGTTGTCCTCGACCAGCCACAGCTTGTGGGCATCGCAGAAGGCCTTGACCGCCTTCAGGTCGAAGGGATTGCCCAGGGTGTGGGCGATCATGACGGCCTTGGTCTTCTCGCTCAGCGCCGCCTCCAGCTTGGTCACATCGATGTTATACTGGGGGACGGTGACATCCACGAACACGGGGATCGCGCCGTAGTTGATGGCGGGGGTGACGGTGGTGGGGAAGCCGCAGGCCACGGTGATGATCTCGTCGCCGGGCTTGATCTGACGGTCGCCCAGCTCGGGGGCGGTCAGCGCCATGAAAGCGATGAGGTTCGCCGAAGAGCCGGAGTTGACCAGATGGGCGTACTTCACGCCGATCCAGGCGGCGAAATCCGCCTCAAACTGATCGGAGAAACGGCCGGTGGTCAGCCAGAAATCCAGCATGGCATCGGTCAGCGCCTGCATTTCCTTCTCGTCGAAGACGCGGGACGCATAGCTGATGCGATCCCCGGGCTGGAAGGCCTTCTTGTTCTCCTTGAAGTCATGATAATACTCACCCACGAGCGCCTTGATCTGTTCGCGCGCTTCGGTTTCATTCTGCCAGTTAGCCATCAGTACTCTCCTCCATTTTCGCTTTTGATCTTGCTGATTCTTTCCATTAACAATGTCCAATCCTGCCGGTATCGCTCCTGGATGGGAACGAGATCCGCAGGCAGTTCGTCGAACCATTGCAGATAGCCGGGCATACCGGGCTGCCTGTCCTGCCCCATCACGTCAAAATCAGCCGGAAGGCGGCATGCATACACCAGGGTGATGAAATGCGCTCTTTCCCGCTGATCGGGCAATCCCTCGCGCGGTGTGCGCCAGTGGAATTCATATACGCGGATGGGTTCGGCGGAATGGGTGACGTTCACGCCCACCTCGCTCATGGCGCAGCGGCGGATGCTCTCGTCGAGGGTCTCCCGGAAGCGGATGCAGCTCCCCGGGATGTGCCAGCCGCGCTGATCGTGCCGATCGTCCCGCCAGGACAGGAGGACGCGCCCGTCCCCGTCCAGCAGGAGCAGATCGACATTCACCACCGGTGCAAGGGTCGATGCGAAGTGGAACAGCTCCGTCCCCAGGCCATTCTCCTGGATGATGCCGGCGCTGTCCATCGCCTCGCGCAGGGTGCGGATGGCATCGGTCAGGCTCACTTGCCCGCCCCCGACCCCAGGAACTCGGTGATCTGCGCATCCATGCATGCGCGCACATCGCCGCCCGCGACCCAGACCTTGCTCCACTCCACGACCTTCTCGATGGCCGTTTCGAGATTCCAGCGGGGCTTCCAGCCGAAGGTCGCCTTCAGCTTGGAGCAGTCCAGCTTGAGGAAGTTCGCCTCATGCGGACCGCCGTCGTAGCGGTCGATCCACTTCAGCCCCTCGCCCCAGTGCTTCACGAACAGGTCCACCAGCGCGCCGGTCTGGAAGCAGTCGGTATCATCCGGGCCGACATTGTACCAGGAGGCGAAGCGACCGTCCTCATACTGCTTTGCGGCGATCATGAGGTAGGCGACGACGGGCTCGAGGACATGCTGATAGGGGCGAGTGGAGAAGGGATTGCGGACGACGATGTCCTCCCCGCGGATCGCGGCTCTGACGCAATCGGGGATGATGCGGTCGTGGGCGAAGTCACCGCCGCCGATGACATTGCCGGCGCGGGCGGTGGAGATGGCCACCTGCCCATCGGCGAAGAAGCTGCTCTTGTAGGCATGCGTCACCAGCTCGGCACAGGACTTGGAGTTGCTGTAGGGGTCGTAGCCGTCCAGCGGCTCGTTCTCGCGGTAGCCCCAGGCCCATTCCTTGTTCTCATAGACCTTGTCGGTGGTCACATTCAGGAAGGACCTGACCGAGGGGGTGCGGCGGACAGCCTCCATCACGTTGACGGTGCCCATCACGTTGGTGGAATAGGTGCCGACCGGATCCTTGTAGCTGTCGCGGACGATGGGCTGTGCGGCCATGTGGATGACGATCTCCGGCTGATGGATGCGCATGGCCTCGGTCAGCGCGTCCAGGTCACGCACGTCCCCCTTGATGTGGGTGATCTGCTCCCTGATGCCGCACAGGTCAAACAGGCGGCCTTCGGGCTTGGCGCAGCTGGAATAGCCGATCACCTGCGCACCGGCGTTCACCAGCAGGACGCACATCCACGTCCCCTTGAAGCCGGTGTGACCCGTCACGAAGACCTTCTTCCCCCGATAGAAATCCAGATCGAACAAAATAGCCCCTCCTTAATCGTTCCAGGTCTTCCACGGCGCTTTGCCGCTGACCCACAGGCTGTCGAGCATGTCCTTCTCGCGCTTGGTGTCCATGCACTGCCAGAAGCCGTCGTGGTAGAAGCTCTTCAGCTCGCCCTCGGCGGCCATGCGGCGCATGGGCTCCTGCTCCAGGATGGTGGAATCATCCGTCAGGTAGTCGAACACGCCGGGATTGCAGACCATGAAGCCGCCGTTGATGACCGCGCCGTCGGAGGCCTCCTTCTCGCGGAAGGCGAGGATGGAGTTGTTCTCGTCGATCTCCAGGACGCCCTTCTGCTGCGCCAGGCTGACGGAGGTCAGGGTGACGCACTTGCCATGCGCCATGTGGAAGGCGGTCAGCTTGGCGATGTCCACATTGGCCACCGCGTCGCCGTAGGTCAGGTAGAAGGGCTCATCCCCCACATACTTCCGGATGCGGCGGACACGCCCGCCGGTCATGGTGTTCAGCCCCGTGTCCACCACCGTCACGCGCCACTGCTCGGTGTGCTTGTCGTGGATGATGACCTGATTGTCGTTGACGAAATCGAAGGTGATGTCGGAGGTGTGGAGGAAGTAATCGGCGAACCACTCCTTGATGACATGCTGCTTGTAGCCGGCGCAGATGACGAAATCATTGACGCCGTAGGTGGAGTAGCCCTTCATGATGTGCCAGAGGATGGGCTTGTCGCCGACCTCGATCATGGGCTTGGGCTTGAACTGGGATTCCTCGGAGATGCGCGTTCCGTAGCCACCTGCAAGAATGACAGCTTTCATTGGGTATTCTCCTTCTCTATGATGCTCTGTGATGCTCCATGTGTTCCGTTTTGCTTTGTCCGGGGTCATTCGCCCTGCATGCCCAGCACCGCACCCACGGTGCCGAAGATGATCCTCCAGTCCGTGAGGAAGCTGCGCTCCCGGATGTATTTCAGATCCAGCGCCAGCCACTCATCGAAGCTCAGGTCATTGCGATGGGGCTGGATCTGCCAGTAGCAGGTCAGGCCGGGGGTGACGTAGAGGCGCTGCTGCTCGTACTCGCCGTACTGCACCACCTCGCGGGGGATGGCCGGGCGCGGGCCGACGATGCTCATGTCGCCCCGGAGGATGTTGACGAGCTGGGGCAGCTCATCGATGCTGGTCTTGCGGATGAACTTGCCCACGCGGGTGATGCGGGGGTCGTTCTTGATCTTGAACACCGGGCCGTCCATCTCATTCTGATCCATCAGCTCAGCCAGTCGGGCTTCCGCATCGGCATACATGGAGCGGAATTTGATGAACCGGAATGTCTTGCCGTCGCGTCCCACGCGGTCCTGCGTGAAGAAGGGGCAGGCATGGGGGTCATCCAGCCAGATGATGGCCGCCACGATCAGCATGGGGATGCACAGCACGATCAGCGCCAGGATGGACAGCACGATGTCCTGCGCGCGGCGGACGAACCAATAGGCGCGGTCACGCTTGAGCAGGACATCGCGGTCGATCCAGATCCGACCCTCCGCGTCCTCGGTGCTGACCGGCTGGGTCGCCGGTGCGGGGGGATCCAGCACCAGATCCCCGGCGTTGGTGTTCTTCTCTCGCTTGTCACGAGCTTCCATGGTGTCACGACTCCTTTTTTGTCAGCAGCAATTCACTTTCCACACATCTTCGATGGCTCAGGCCTTGGCGGACGGCATTCCTCCGGCATTCTTTCGCATTCGAGGGATGACGCGCGGCCGTCTGCGGACATTTCCATGCACGCAAAAGACGGTCATCCGGCGGAACACATCAGCCGCAGTCCGACCCATTCATATTCCAACATACCCGGCGCATTCTCCAGCCGGGCGATCCGACAACTTCTGCACGGCGGACACCCCGTCCGCAGGGGCACTCTCCCTCGCTCTCCCTGCCCCCGCGCGAAAAAACGGTTCCGTCCCCGGGCGCCATGCATCGCCCTTATGCATGCGGCGTGCATGCATGGTTCATTCCGCAGCAGAGCAGAACAAACCAACTATATTATAACGGACACGAACAGGTATGTCAATCGCAACTTGCAAATGTTGTCAAATCTTAACATATGAAAGCATTACGGAATGTCGCCCTGATCGTTGATCCGGCTGATGAGCATGCCCGCCACGGCGAAGTCCGCCTCCCGGGCGATCTTGATATTGTTCACCCCGCCCTCGACGAAGTTGATCTCGTACCCCAGGTGATACATGAGCATCGCGCAGCAGCTCTCGGTCAGGGGGTGCTGCTGCTTTTTCGCGCGGTCGAAGAGCTCCAGCAGGAGGGACAGCCGGTGCGCCTCCGGGGACTGGAGCGCCACGATGGCATCGCGCTCCACATACTCCGCCTTCGCGCCGGACACGTTGAACTGCACATAGTCGTTCATCTTGTGGCAGACCGTGGCGCTGCCCTTTTCGGCGCAGATCTGCAGGAGGCGGGAGACGGTCTCCTGGCTGACCAGAGGACGGGTCGCCTCCTGGATGAGGATGGTGTCCTCGGGCTGACAGCGGCGGCGGATGCAGGCCACGGCGTTCTTCAGTGAAGCCGCGCCCGTCGTCCCCCCGGGGATCAGCCCCCGCAGCTTCGTGATCCGGTATCGCCGCGCATAGGCCTTCACGATGTCCTCCCACCCCTTGAGGCAGACGACGTATATGTCATCGATGGCCGCGTGCGCCTGATAGATCTCCATGCTGTGGACGAGCATGGGGCGGTCGCGGATGTTGATGAACTGACTCGGGATGTTCTGCTGATTCCGCCCGGACTTCCCGCCGGCCAGGATGATGACCGCATTGCGATGTCCGTCCCGCGACTGGATGTCCTCCAGCATATCGCCCTCGTCCGAATCGGTGACACCCGCGATGAGCGCCTCGACGGTGGTTTCCAGCACCGCGGCGAAGCGCAGCAGCTTCTTCTGGGACACGTCGTTCTCGCCCGATTCGATCTTGGCGATGGTCGAGCGCGTCTTGTAGCCCATGGCATCCGCCAGCTCCTGCTGGGACATCTTCAATTCGAACCGCCGCTGCCTGATATTCGCACCTACTGACATGATGATGCTCCTCCCGGGATGAAATTCCGTACCGCGTGTTATTATAAATCAACATTTGGTGATTTTCAATCCCATTTTGCTGATTTTGTTGACGAATTTGTTGATTTATTCTATAATGACCAGGCTTGAAAAAGCTCAGACGTGATTCATCACTGACATACGATCCGCAGGAACGAAAGGAGTCATTCCCCATGAAAGCGATCATCTTCAATTCCGGTCTGGGGCATCGCATGGGCGACGAGACCAAGACCCACCACAAGTCCATGACCCTGCTGAAGAACGGCGAGACCATCTTCCACCGTCAGATCCGCCTGCTGAGCGCCGAGGGCGTGAAGGACTTCATCGTGACCACCGGCCCGTTCGAGGAGCAGCTGAAGGCGGAGGCCGCGACCTTCCCGGGGCTGCACTTCACCTTCGTGCGCAACGACATCTACGATCAGACCAACTACATCTACTCGATGTATCTGGCGCGGGAGGAGATCAACGACGACATGCTCTTCCTCCACGGCGACCTGGTGTTCAGCCGCAAGCTGGTGCACGATGTGCTGAACAGCCCGGAAAAGAACACCGCCACGGTGAACTTCACCAAGGCGCTGCCGGAGAAGGACTTCAAGGGGCGCGTGCAGGACGGCAAGGTGCTCGAGGTGTCCATCAAGATCTTCGACGCGGACTGCTTCGCCTTCCAGCCCTTCTACAAGCTGGAGAAGGCCACTGCGTCCGCCTGGGTGGGCAAGGTGGTGGAGTTCATCCACAAGGGCGAGAACAAGTGCTACGCCGAGAATGCGCTGAACGAGATCTTCCCCGCGCTGAACATCCGCGCCTTCGCCTATGAGGACTACTACATCGACGAGATCGACAACATGGATGACTATCTCCGCGTTTCGGCTGACATCCTGCCCTACGACGAGGCGGACGCGGCCATCTTCGGCTGATCTTACCGCAGGAGGGATGCCTATATGAAGTCCGCCCCGACGCAGACCTACGGCTATACGCCCGATGAATATCAGACGTTCAAAGCCTACGCCTGGAAGATGCTCCTGTCCTTCGGGCTGACGTACCTGTTCTTCTACAACGGCCGGCAGAACATCAACCTTGTCCTGACCCAGATGGCGGACGGCCTCGGCTCGACGACCGCCGCCATGGGCGTTGTGTCCTCCGCGCTGTTCTGGTGCTACGCCTTCGGACAGCTCATCAACGGCCGACTCGGCGCGTATTTCGGCTACAAGCGCTTCATGATGTTCGGCGTGGCCGCGTCCGCCGTGCTGAATGTGGCCATCTCCTTCCAGCATTCCATCCCGGTCATCGCGGTGCTGTGGGGACTGAATGGCTACTGTCAGTCCATGGTGTGGTCCAACGGCGTGGGCGTGCTGAACCGCTGGTGGCCGAAGGCGCGGCGCGGCTTTGCGTCCGGCCTGGCGACGGCGTTCTCCGGCGTGGCGCAGGTCGTGACCTACATGACCATCATGCTCTGCATGGATCTGAACCCGGAATGGGGCTGGCGTGCGGCGTTCCGTTACCCGATGCTCCCCATGGTGCTGATGCTGATCGCCTTCGCCTTCCTGTTCAAGACGAAGCCGGAGGACATCGGCCTGAAGCCCTTCGTGGAGGAGGACGCCGCCGCTGAGGCGCGTGATGCCGCCCTCTCCGCCGAGATCGAAAAGAAGGGCTTCCTCTACCCCTACAGGATGCTCTTCTCCGAGCCGAAGGTCATCGTGTTCTGCCTGATCTCCGCCATCGCGGGCGTGGGACGCTATGGTCTGCTGACCTGGGTGCCCACCTATTTCACCGAGTCGATGGGGCTTTCCATCAAGGACGGCATTTTCTCCGCCATCCTCCTGCCCACCGGACAGGCCTGCGCCATGTTCGTCTTCCCCTTCATCACCGACAAGGTGTTCAAGGGCAAGCGCGAGCCCATGCTGGCGCTGGCATCGGTGGTGACCTTCGCGGGCATGCTCGCCCTGGCCTTCATCAAGACGCAGACCGCCGCCTCGCTGATGCTCTTCGTGGTGGGCGTGTCCGGCATGGTGACCGGCGTGATCTGGGCGGTCGCCGGGGACATGGGCGGACGTGCCTTCTCCTCCACCGTCGTGGGCATGCTGGACTGGGCGGTGTACATGGGGGCAGCCATCCAGGCCTCCGTGTTCGGCCATGTGAAGGATGCCTTTGGCTGGTCGGCCATCTTCATCACCATCGGCTGCCTGTACATCCTCATGCTGG
>CAZJOA010000081.1:0-12403 GCA_964547515.1 uncultured Faecalibacterium sp. | reverse complement strand
CCTGCCGTCCCCCGTTCCTGCCGTCCCTCTTGCCATTGCGTCCGCGACGTGGTAAAATCAATACAAATGAGAAATGTAAGGAGGTATGCCCGTGACACCGCTGATCTCCAAATGGCATCGGGAGCTGGAGCTGTTCAGCGCGGTGAAGCCCCTCATCATCCTGGAGGGGAATGTGCTGGATCGCTGCCGGTATCCGGTGGAAGGGTCGATCCCCGAGGACAGCCTTGTCCCCCTCACACAGTACCTGAACGGCTACCTGACGGACAAGGGCTACGACCAGGTGGTGTTCTATTCCAATCTGGTGGGCTTCATGAACCCCTACGCGCCGGAAATGCTGACGGGATTTGCCCGCGCCAATGGCTGCAAGGCGGAGAACGGCGCGATCCCCGCCGAATTCAAGGGCAATGGGGCGGACACCGCGCCCAATGTCATCCGCCGCGCCATGAGCCAGAATGCCGCCGCCACCGCCATCGTCATGGAGCTGGCCAGCCACTATATCATCACCCCCGAACGGATGGATCAGCATGATGTGAACAGCTTCAACCTGCTGATGCAGTCCGCCATGTCCGCCACGACCATCCGTACCCCCATGGGCAAAAGGCAGAATCTGCTGATTCTGCTGGTGTCCAAGCTCAATGACCTGCCGACGTGGTTCTACCTGAACAACCCGCTGTGCAAGACCATCCGCATGGAAGCGCCCGATCGCGAGGAACGCCGCCGCCTGATCTCCGGCAAGGCCTGGCCGACCTTCTTCGACGCGACCGTCTACCGCACGGACATGCCCTTCTACGACGCGCACCCGGATGAACTCGCCCGCCTGCGCGAGAAGTTCGTCGGCCTGACCGAGGGGCTGACCTTCACCGAGCTGGATGCCATGCGCCGCCTGTCCAAGCAGGAGCAGACACCCATCCGCGACCTGTGCTCCGTTGTCGACCTGTATAAATACGGCGTGAAGGAGAACCCGTGGGCGAATCTGTCCATGGAGGGGCTGCGCACGGCCAAACAGGATTTCGAGCGGCGCATCAAGGGGCAGGATGCCGCGCTGGAGCGCACACTGGATGTGGTCAAGCGCGCGGTGACGGGCATGAACGGCCTGTCCTCGTCGTCCACCGCAAAGCCCAAGGGCGTGCTGTTCTATGCCGGGCCGACGGGCGTGGGCAAGACCGAGACCGCCAAGGCGCTGGCCGAGAAGCTCTTCGGGGACGAAAGCGCCTGCATCCGCTTCGATATGTCCGAATATGGGCAGTCCCATTCCGATCAGAAGCTGCTGGGTGCACCGCCCGGCTATGTGGGCTATGAGGCGGGCGGTCAGCTGACCAACGCCATCCGGAAGAACCCCTTCGCCATCGTGCTCTTCGATGAGATCGAGAAGGCCCATGCCTCCATCCTGGATAAGTTCCTGCAAATTCTGGAGGACGGCCGCCTGACCGACGGGCAGGGCAACACCGTCTATTTCTCCGAGACGATCATCATTTTCACCAGCAATCTGGGCATGTATGTCAAGGACGAATTCGGCCGCCGCCATCAGAATGTCACCATGGACATGGACTACGCCGAGGTCGAACGGCGGCTGCGTCAGGCGGTGGAGGATCACTTCAAGCTGGAGCTGGGTCGTCCGGAGATCCTCAACCGCATCGGCGAGAACATCGTCGTGTTCGACTTCATCCGGGAGGACGCGGGCAAGGCGATCCTCCACGCACAGGTGGACAAGATCGTCCGCCGCCTGGAGGAGCAGAAGGGCATCCGCGTGTCCGTGACCGACGAGGCGTATGCGGAATTGTCCGCCGCCGCTTTGGCCGACCTCTCCAACGGCGGACGCGGCATCGGCAATCAGGTGGAGGCGCTGCTCATCAATCCGCTCAGCCGCTGGCTGTTTGACCATGCGGTGATCCGCGATGCGGCCGTGACCATCGAGCATTTCGACACCGGCGCGAACCCGCCCTGTGTCCGCTGCCGCCGGGAAGGGGGTGCGCAGGATGAGTGACATGCGCAGGACGCTCCTGCGGGGGATGTCCGACATTGTGGGCGACCTCTACGGGACGTCCGCCCCGGCGAACACCGCGACCATGAAGGCGGCTGATGCATCCGCCGCGGAGGATCAGCCTGCCCTGCCGCCCTTTCAGCAGCTGTGGAAGACGGCGGACGAGAGCATTGACTGGACGGACATCCTTGTGTCGCCCGAGCCGACCGATGGCCTGACCCCGCCGGACAAATGGGCGCTGTATCACCGGTATGCGGCGGATGTGCTGCGGGGGGACATCGGGGCGTATCTGGCGGTGCTCCAGGCGGAGAACCCCATGGCCGACCTGACCCCGTATGTATCGGCGCTGGAGGTGACCACCGCCGATGCGGACACCCTGCGGGCGAGCTTCGCGGCGCGCGCCGATCTGCTGACGGCGGACGCGCGGGCATACCTGTGCGGCATGGCGCTGCGCATCGCCCGTGACCTGTTCGCGGCGCTGCCGGTGTTGGTGGTGGACGTGACCGCCACCCACGACGGGCGGACGCTGCTGACCGTGCGTTTCACGCGGGCGGCGCTGAACAAGGTGCGCTTTGCCTTCATCGACCCGGTGGAATTCGTGATGAAATGCGGTGCGGAATGCGCCGCACAATGACCGACAAACAAAACGCCCGGCAGGACGCATGCGGGAGACCGCACCTGCCGGGCTTTTGCGTGGGGGAACGGGGTCATTCGACGGTGTAGGGGATGCCGTTGTCCTTGCAGTGCTGCTCGGCGTAGAAGCCGGGTGTGACGACGAAGAAGAAATCACCATTGGCACTGAAGGCCTCGTCGTCGATCACCATGTCCGCCATCGCGCACGCCGTGCAAAGCGTCAGCAGAAGCATCCGCAGAAAAAATCCGCCCTCCCTGCGGGGAAGGCGGTCGTCACCCGGTTTACAGCGCGCGCTCCTTGCCGATGAAGCAGAAGGCCAGCGTCCCCGGACCGGCGTGCGTCCCGATGACCGGGCCCACATTCTCGATGCGGATGGTCATGGCCGGGAGCTTCTCACGGAGCTGCTCGGCGAGCTTTTCCGCGTCAGCCGGGGCATCCGCATGGAGCACCAGCCCGATGGATTCGGTCTGATCCTCCACATTCTCCACGGCCTTGTCAATCAGGAAGCTCATGGCCTTCTTGCGGCCGCGTACCTTGCCCGCTGCCGCCAGCTTGCCCTCGCGCGTCTCGGTCAGGATCGGCTTCAGATCCAGCAGCGACCCCAATGCCGCCGCCGTGGCCGATATGCGTCCCCCGCGCTGGAGGTATTGCAGGTCGTCCACCGTGAAAAACGCCTGCGCACGGAGCTTGTTGGCCTCCACCCACCCGGCGACCGTGTCCAGCTCTGCTCCCGCACGGTACATCTCGTGCGCCTTGAGCACCAGCAGCGTCTGCGGTCCGGAGATGGACAGCGTATCCACCACGGTGAACTTCCGCCCGGGGTACTTGGCCAGCAGCGTCTCCCGCGCGGCGCGGATGGCGTTGATGGTCATGGACAGCTGGCTGGAAAAGGCCAGGAAGAGCAGATCCTGTCCGCCGGCGAGGATGGGCTCGAAGTACTCCTCGTACACCGCCTCGTTCAGCGCGGACGTGGTGGGATGTGCCCCCTGACGCATCTTGTCGAAGAAGGCCTTGTGATCCAGCGTTTGCCCCAGATCATCAAAGTATTCCCGGCCATCCAGGGTGTAGGGCATGTACACCACCGGAATGTCGTACTGGACCTTCAGCGCGTAGGGCAGATCGCTGTCGCTGTCGGTCATCAAAACGTAGCTTCGCATGGCAACCTCCTGAGGATATGGATGAAAAATGAAAATAAAATGAAGGAGTCCATGCCTATTGTACCGCGAAAGCTCTGAAAATGCAACTTAAAAAACCATGAAGAATCCAGGTGGGCTTATTCCTTTGCGTGGGGCTTGAACAGCATCGCCGTCAGCGCCCCGAAGAACACTGCGGCGGCGATTCCGGCGGCGGTGCTGGTCAGTCCGCCGGTGAATGCCCCGATCACGCCGATCTCCTGCACCGCACGCTTCACGCCCGTGGTCAGCGCATGCCCGAAGCCCGTCAGCGGGATGGTCGCGCCGGCTCCGGCGAATTCCACCACCGGCGCGTACAGGCCCACCGCGCTCAGCAGCACCCCCGCCACGATGTACCCCACCAGTATCCGCGCCGGGGTCAGCTTTGTCTTCAGGACGAGCAGCTCGCCGATGGTGCAGATCGCGCCGCCCACGGCAAAGGCCTTCAGCAGATGCAAAAGCAGGGAGATCATCGGTCGGCCTCCAATACAATGGCATGGGCGATGCCCGGGATGGTGTCGCCCTGCTGGCTGGATGTGGGCGAGAGCAATGCGCCCGTCGCCATGAACAGCACCCGGTGCAGCTCGCCTTGCCGAAAACGGCGGAGGATGTGTCCGCAGAGGGTGACGGCGGAGCACCCGCAGCCGCTGCCCCCGGCATGGGTGTCCTGCTCGGGGGAGAAGATGGCCAGGCCGCAGTCCATATACCGCGCCGGGTCGAGGGGCAGGCCGTGCTCCTGCATGAGCGTCAGCAGCAGATCATGCCCCACCTGACCCAGATCGCCGGTGATGATGAGGTCGTAATCTGCGGCGGTGCGCTCCAGGTCGGTCAGGTGACGGCGCAGGGTGTCCGCCGCAGCGGGTGCCATGGCCGCACCCATGTTGTTGGCGTCCTTCACGGCCATGTCCACGATGCGTCCGGGGGTGGCGTGGGTGCAGCGGCAAATGGCCGGCAGACGTTCATCGGCGGACACCACGGCTGAACCCGCGCCCGTGACCGTCCACTGCGCCGTCGGCGGACGCTGACAGCCGTATTCCAGCGGAAAGCGGTATTGCCTTTCCGCCGTGCAGAAATGGCTCGACGCGGTACACACCGCATGCCGCAGATAACCGCCGTCCACCAGCATCGATGCGATGATGAGGCTTTCCGCCATGGTGGAGCATGCGCCGTACAGCCCCAGAAAGGGCGTGTGCAGCTCCCGGACGGCCAGCGATGCCGCCATGATCTGATCCAGCAGGTCGCCGCCCAGTGCCGCGTCGATCTGCTCATGCGTCAGCCCGGCGCGGCGGATGGCTAGGTCGGCGGCGGTGTACTGAAAGCGGCTTTCCGCCTTTTCCCAGGTCTCTTCGCCGAAGAGATCGTCCTCGATAATCTGGTCGAAGTCGGCATGCAGAGGGCCTTCGCCCTCCTTTTTGCCCACGACGGACGCGCCCGAGACGATCCGCGGACGCTCCGTCAGCACGATGGTGGCCTGACCGATACGATGGCACTGCATGGGGATTCCTCCTTTACCACGGGATGAATGCATAGATCAGCCCCACCACGACCGAGGCGCTGATGCCCCAGACCAGCACCGGTCCGGCGATGGTGAACAGCTTGCAGCCCAGCCCCAGGACGAGCCCCTCGCGGCGGAATTCCATCGCGGGGGACACCATGGCATTGGCAAAGCCGCTGATGGGCACGAATGCCCCCGCGCCGCCGTACTGCGCGATCATGTCGAACACGCCCACGCCCGTCAGCACTGCCGTGATGAACACGATCATCATGCTGGCGAAGGTGGTGGAGGCGGACACGCTCATGTCCAGCGCGCGCTGTCCCAATTCCAGAAAGCACTGGCCGAGGGTGCAGATGCATCCGCCGGTGAGGAAGGCGCGGAGCAGTCCCTGCGCCAGCTTCGAGCGCGGCGAGAGCCTGTCCACCAGAAAGGCATACCGGTTCAGCTGACGCTGCCGGTCGGGCGTGGGGGTGGCATGCTTGTCAAACATGGGGGGACATCTCCTTTCGCGGTCGCTGCAAGCTGTGATCCCGGGGCAGGCGCAGGCGGGACTCCCGATCCCCCGGACGCGGCTGACGCAGGAGGATGAATCGTGTCGTTCCGAATCGTTCCATGGGCGAAACCTCCTGTTCTGTGATATAGTCGATGGGTCAGCAGGTGAACATCAGCGCGGCGAGCACCGCTCCGGCGGCCTTGCCGATCAGCATGACGAAGCGCACGCCGGTGGACACGTCCCCCAGGCGGAAGCGCCGCATGACGACGGGCGCGACTTCGAGGATCTCCTCCAGCGCGGCGGCGAGCATCCCCACGAACATCCCGCCTAACAGCAGCCCCACCACCCCGGTGAACGCCGGCAGTCCGAGCGAAAATCCCAATGCGTCGTGGAGGGCGGTCAGCATCAGCCCCAGGCACATCGCCCAGGTCAGCATGCGCGGGGAAGCCGCTTGCAGCCTGTCCTGCACGCGGGCGGGGATGAGCAGCACCCCCCAGACGCAGCTCACCGCCACGGAGACGGTCGCGCCGGTCATCAGCCCGATGAAGACGGCCAGAACCTCATTCAATGTCGCGCCCCTCCGTCTTCTCCATGTCCTCCTGATATTCGGTCAGCTTGACCTCCAGCGGCGTGGTGGCCCTGGCCGACGGCAGCGCGTAGAACACCCCCACCCCCAGTGCCACGCCGATGGCATAGGGGATGGTGACGTACCGCGTGTCGGACGGCGCTTCCCCGGTGAGGGCTTCGTACACGGCGTACTGTGCGCGGGGCATGTCCACATCCGCATGAAACCACGCCAGACCCAGCGCACCGCCCAGGGTCAGAATCAGCAGTGCCGCCGCCGTCCGCAGGGGCTTGGTGACATCGGGCGAAATGTCCTTCACCCGGTGGACATAGCAGATGTCCGCGCCCAGCAGGGTCACGTCCTCCTCCGGATAGGCGCGGCGAAGGGCATTGGCCACATGGATGGCCTCCAGCTTCCAGATGCCCTGCGCTTCCGGACAGGGCAGGGGAAGCACCTCCGCCCCGTCGGGGGCGATCAGCCGTGCCGCCGAGCCCAGCCGCAGGGGCTGTCCCAAGCCGACCTTCGCCCGGCTTTGGAGCTGTGCATAGATCATGCTGCATCCCTCCTATGCGGCGGTCGAGCCGATGTCCAGCCGGATCACCTTTTCCAGCAGCAGCTCCTCGCCGGTGATGGCATCGACATAGCTGATGTACCCTTCGCCCTGCATGGTCAGGCTGAATTGCCAGCACAGGCGCTCCTGCGTCCCCTGCGGGAGCAGCGCCAGCCGGAAGGACGTGACCTCCGCCCCGGGGACGAGGGCGGCGCGCGCCTCACTCGCCGTCAGCAGGGGCGTTTGCACCCGTCGCGGCATGTGATGCTGCCAATAGCTGCGCGCCTCCAGGCCGACCACCTCGGCCGTGTCCATCCGCACCTGCACCAGCACCCGATCCGCCCAGACGAGCACATTGCTTTGCACATACGCACAGGTGATGACGCACAGGCCGTCGTACACCTGATGGTACAGCGCTTCCATCTGCGCAAAGCCGCGGTCATGCAGGAAGTCCAGCGCCGCAGCCGTGCAGTCCGCCACACTCCTGACCATGGGGAAGGAGGCCGTTTCCGGCGACATGAGCAGCACCTTGCCGCCACGGCGGGTGATCTCCAGATTGAGCTGGACATCGGCGGTCTGCACCGTGACGCCATAGGCGGGGAGTGCACCGGCGGTGTCCGGGGCGGACTGGACGGACAGCACGCGCTCTTCGCCGATGAATTCCTTGGCGATCTGAAGCGCTTCGCCGCCGCTGACCTCGGTGGAGGGCAATGCCCTGTATTCCGCCAATTCCGCTGCGGAGGGCGGCGCGGTCACTTCCGTCGCGGGCAGCGCATCCGACAGCGCTTCCCCCGTCAGCAGCGCCTGACACGCTATCTCAAGCTCCGCATGGAGCAGCCTCGCCCCGTCGGACAGCTCCGTCAGCGCGGATCGTTCCTCGGCGGCCAGCGTCCCGTCCTCCGTCAGGGCGGTCAATCCGCGCTGCGCCTGCCGGGACACGCGCGACAGGTACATCAGGATGACCTCCCGCTGACCCTGCGGATCGGGCAGATCCGCAATGCCGCTCTGCGCGCGGTCGCAGGAGAGGATCACCTGCGCGAGCAGGGCCGTCATCCGTCCGGGCGAGGTGGTCAGGCGCAGCTTGTCCAGCGACAGCACCAGCGTTTCCAGGTCGGACGCGACCTCCGCCACGGCGGCATGCGTCCCCTCCGTCAGCGCCAGCTCTGCGGCGGCGGTGCGGCGCAGCTGCACATTCAGCGCGATGAGCAAAAGCAGGATCGCCACCGATGCGCCGGTGACAATCAGGGTACGATTCATCCCATCACCTCAAATCGCAAAGGCATGCTGCCCGATGGTCAGCTGCACCGGGCGCGACCAGATCCACTCGCTGGTGGCAGTGGCCGGATTATAATAGTAGGTACAGCCGCCGGTGGGGTCCCAGCCGTTGAGGGCATCTCGGGCGGCACGCAGGGCGGATGCAGTGGGGGTCATGTCGAACTGGCCGTCCCACACGGCATCGAACGCCCCCGGCTGGAAGATCACCCCGGAGATGGTGTCCGGGAAGGCATCGCTCCGCACGCGGTTGAGCACCACGGCGGCCACGGCGACCTGCCCGATGTACGGTTCGCCCCGCGCTTCGCCCGATACAAGCCGCGCCAGCAGGGACAATTCCGACTCCTGATACAGCGCGGCGGACACATCGCCCGTCAGGCTGATGCCCAGTGCCTCGGCTGTCTTCGCGCCCACGATGCCGTCCGCAGACAGGCCGTTGCGCCGCTGGAAACGCACCACCGCCTCATATGTCGCGCGCCCGAAAATGCCGTCCACCTCACCGGAATAGTCCCCCCATTCCTTCAGCCGCTGCTGGATGAGCGCCACCCTTTCACCCCGGCTGCCGGTGGACAGCGTGTCCGCCCGCGCCGGGAGCAGGCAAAGCAGCAGGCCGCAGAGGACGAGCAGGGCGAGGACGTTGCGGCGTGTCTCACGCATGGGACGCCTCCTGCTGCACCAGCGGCTGACCGAAAAGCGCCGCGAGGAAGCCCCGCCACGACCAGTCCCACAGCACCCGGTCCTTCTCGGGGGACGTTTCCTCCGGGATGCGCGCGAACCACAGCGAAAGCTCCGGGTCGATGAGGCTCCACCACAGGGGGACGGGCGTGGCCTGATGGGCGGCATCGAAGGTCAGGACGGACGGGTGCGCCGATGGCGGTGCGCCGCATAGCAGCTGGACGCTCAGGGCGAGGGAAAGTACGGTGCGGATCATGGTCTCACGCTCCTTCTTGGGGTCAGTTTGTATAAAAAGAGCATGCCCACGGGGCGAAAGGTTTATACAGTTCTGTCAATTCTGCCGGGGATTTGCGTGTTCGCCTTTACGCAAACACGGAAATGTGGTATGATGATGGCAGAGAACCAATCCGGCAGGCCTTTTTTTCACCCTCGGGTGGAATTCACCTGCCACAAATCGGAGGGATTTGAATGGAACGCTGGGAAAACCGTTATGCCCGCAGTCGCAATGGCGACAATCGCGGCGTGGAGCATTCCCGGGCTGAACGAGTGCGCAGCATCGCGATCATCCTGCTGCTGGTGCTGCTGGCGGGCGTGAGCATCCTGTCCGTGCAGGCCTTTGCCTTCCGCGGCAAATGCGAGAGCAGCATGCTCAGCCGTGCGCTGACCGAATGCGGCGAGGCGATCAATCAGGTGAACACCCTGTCCCGCTCCGGCGGGTCGGATACGGCGACCGTGCTGGCGAAGATCCGCGCCAATGTCCACGTCATCGACGCGATGAGCACGCTCCATCAGGGGCACTACGGCGGGAGCTTTGCGCCGCAGGAGACCTTCACGGAGCTATACGCCGTCATCGACAGCTACTTCGCCAAGCTCCGCACCGGTACGAATGCCACCGACGAGCTCACCCGCCTGGGCGATCAGCTGGCGGTGCTCCAGGAGCTGCTCGTCAAGGCACAATAACGTAACAAATGTAAATCATGCCAACCCCGGGAAGATTCTCCGCCTGTGCGACGTTTGTATGGATAACGGCACATGCGGGGCGAGGCATTCCTCTGCGCGCGCCGCATGGGAATGCCTTTTTTGTCCCCCCGAAATGCGAAAGACCCATTGCCGAAAGGAGCGTATGCCTGTGAAGAAGATCCTGATGCGAAGCCTGCTGACGCTGCTGTGCCTGTGCATGGCCGTGCCGTCCGCCATGGCGGCCACGGTGGAGGTGCTGCCGGAGCGCGAGGAATACCACGCCATCCTGAACATGGTCACGGTGGGTGACGCGGTGTACATGCTGGACTATTCCGATGTCGAGGCGCGTCTGCTGCGCTGGACGGCGGACATGCCCCAGGCGGAATTCGTCGCCGACGGGCTGCTGTTTGCGGAGCGCTTCGCCACCATCGCCGAGGCGAAGGAGTACGCCGACCGCGTGAAGGAGGGTGTCCATGCCGATGCCGTGCATGCCCTGAGCTATATTTTCACCGACGGCGAGAAGCTCTACGGCATCAATGGCATCAACCGCCTGGTCTTCACCATCGAAGTCGGCGAGGATGGCCTGACCTACACCGATGTGGCCACGCTGCCCCGGACGGGGGAGCGGACGTACACCACGCCGCTGAACATCCTCGTCAGCGGGGATTGGCTGATCTGGTGCGACGGCCAGGGTTCCAATGCGAAGCTGCTGATCTACAATCTGCAGCGCGGCACGGTGAAGCAGGCTGTGCTGGAAAGCATGCGCGGTGTTACTTCCTATAAGGATGGCAAGGTGCTCGTGCGCTGCGCCGGGGAAGAATCGGATGTGCTGCTGACCTACGACCCCGAAACGGACGAGCCCGAGATGGTCGGCAGCATCGATGGGTACTTCGGCAAAAGGCCCATGGTCTACGATCAGGTGTCGGACATGCTGGTGTATCAGAATCAGACGCGCCTGATGGGCTGGTCCGCCGAGACCGGTGCAGAGCAGGTCGGCTATGTCCCCAGCAGCTATGTCCGCGGCATGGCCGTGACGGGCAGCTGGCTGGTCTGGTTCGAGGATGAAAGCCGGGTCAATGCCTGCGACATCCGCCGGGGCTTCACCACCGAAAAGAGCCTGACGCTGATGAACTACGGCCTGAACGATGTCGTCCGCGAATTCGCGTCGACCCACCCGGATACGGCGGTGTATTTCGTCGCGGGCGGATCGAAGACCGATGCGCTGGCGGCCATGACCGGCGCGGAAAATGTGCTGGACATGCTGGTGGCGTACAGCGACAACGACGATCTGGATGCGCTGATCGAAGCCGGTGCGCTGCGCGATCTGTCCGCCAATGCGGAGATCAAGGCTTATGTCGACGCGCTCTACCCCGCCTTCCGCGAGTATGTCACCCGGGACGGCGCGATCTACGGCGTGCCGATCCGCGCGAACTCCTACAACGGCTGGTTCATCAACAAGGAAGTCATGAACGCCATGGGGCTGACGGCGGAGGACATCCCGACCAATCTGGTGGACTTGCTGGCCTTTGCGGACAAGTGGAACGACGAATACGCCGAAAAGTATCCGCATTTCACGCTGATGAACGAGGTCGGCAGCTATCGCATCGCGTTCCTGGAGCAGATCATCAAGGATTGGTCGGCCTACTGTCAGGCGCAGGACAAGGCGCTGACCTTCGACGACCCCATTTTCCGTCAGCTGCTGACGGCGCTGGACGGCACGTCCTTCAACAAGCTCGACGCGGCGCTGAGGCAGACCAACCCGGAGGTGTCCGAATACAAGCAGGCGCTGATCTGGCGCGGCTGCCCGCTGGTGGGCAACTGGGGCACCTATATGGAGGAATGCAGCGACCGCATCTTCCTCCCCATGACCCTCACGGCGGACACGGAATTCGTCGCCGCGGTGGAGACGCTGGCTGTGTGCACCATCAGCGCCAACACGGCTGATCCGGAGGACACGGAGGACTTCGTGCTGTCGGTCGTCGCCGACCTGGACGAGCGTCAGATGCATGTCCTGCGCACCGACTGCACCGAGCCGGTCATGCGCGCATACGCGGACGAGGTTATCGCCTCTGCCGAGGAACGGCTGGCGCGGCTGGAAAGCGCAGTGGCGGATTCGATAAATCCCGCGACGGCCGAAAAGCGGGTCGCCGAGCAGAAGGCCTATATGGAAGGCGAAATGCTGTCGCGGGTGTATGACATCCTGCCCTCGACCATCGAAAACTATGCGAATGTCATCGCGCCCGCGATGGTCGTTTACACGCCTGACGCGGTGGACGAGAAGTCGCGCACGGCGGAGATCGCGGTCTGCATCGCGCAGTACAGCGGTGCCTATGACCTCGAATCGCTGGACATGGAGGCCTTCATCGCGCAGATGGACGCGCTGGTGGGCAACTGACACAAAGGGGCGGACGGTTTTGCGGCTGTCCGCCCCCACTTTTATGGCGAACGGTTTTGGCTGACAAAACGTGGAATGTTCGGCTATGAGGCTGACTGATAGCGGGCGAACAGGGTGTGAATGTTCGAGATACCAAAAAGATCGCAAAAAAAGTCGAGAAATTTCTCGAAAGTCGTTGACAAACGATGATAAGTTTGATAAGATACACAAG
>CAZJOA010000080.1:0-12603 GCA_964547515.1 uncultured Faecalibacterium sp. | reverse complement strand
GCGGCTATGTCTATGTCCATACGCCCCTCATCACCGGCAACGATGCCGAGGGCGCAGGCAACACCTTCACCGTGACCACCCTCGACCCCCAGAACGCCGGCAAGTGGGATGAGGACTTCTTCGGCAAGCAGGCCTCCCTGGCCGTGACCGGTCAGCTGGAGGGCGAGACCTTCGCCATGGCGTTCTCGAAGATATACACCTTCGGGCCGACGTTCCGCGCGGAGAACTCCAACACGAAGACCCATGCGGCGGAATTCTGGATGATCGAGCCGGAGATCGCCTTCTGCGACCTGGATCAGCTGATGGACGTGGAGGAGGACTTCCTGAAGGCCATCGTGAAGACGGTGCTGGAGAAGTGCCCGGATGAGCTGGCCTTCCTGGACAGCTTCGCGGCGGGCGGCAAGGGGAAGTCCGGCCTGGTGGAGAAGCTGGAGGCGCTGGCCGATGCCAAATGCGCCCGCATCACCCACGAGGAAGCCATCACCATCCTCAAGAATTCCGGCAAGGACTGGCAGTTCAAGCCCGAATACGGCGAGGACACCGCCAAGGAGCATGAAAAGTACCTCACCGAGGAATACTTCCATGGGCCGGTGTTCGTCTACAACTGGCCCAAGGACATCAAGGCCTTCTATATGTACCAGAATGACGACGGGAAGACCGTCGCGGCGGTGGACCTGCTGGTTCCCGGCTCCGGCGAGCTGATGGGCGGTTCCCAGCGTGAGACCCGCCTGGATCGGCTCACCAGCCGCATGGATCAGCTGGGCATCTCCAAGGACAGCCTGGACTGGTACATCAACCTGCGCAAATTCGGCGGCTGCACGCACGCGGGCTTCGGCATGGGCTTCGAGCGCCTGCTGATGTACCTCACCGGCGTGGATAACATCCGCGATGTCATCCCCTACGCCCGCACCCCCATGAACTGCGAATTCTGATAACTCAGTGCAAGCACCCCTGGCTCAGTCACTCAATTCCTCATTCCTCATTTGCAAATCCCCCGATTTGCAAGCGCCGCAGTCACTCAATTCCTCATTCCTCATTCCTCATTCATAATTTTCCCCAAAGGGCGGCGCGCAGGATGTTGCATCTTGTGCGCCCTTCTCCCCATCGGAGGTATCCATGCAGGAAAAAGCATCCCCCGCGCGGCGGATCGTCCGCACGGCGCTGATGGCACTGCTCACGGTCGTGCTGCTGGCGGCGTTCTACATTGCCGTCATCATGGGCAACCCCCAGGAGACAAGCGCCACCGCGTTCACCGTCCGGCAGGATCAGCCCCTGGTCAGCCCGCTGGACAACCCGCTGCTCATCACCGCGGAGGGCGACCTGGGCACGGTGCTGAACGCCTTCCCCGCACCGATGATGGCGGCCATGCATTCCACCGTGCTGACATTCGAGAAGGGCGTGTGCCGCGATGTCCCCTTTGAGGACGGTCGGGGACGCATCGCGACGCTCACCTACCGCACGGCGGAGGGCGCGGCCGTCACAGTCAGCAGCATCTACCCGGCACGGGCGCTGTCCCTCATCGACAAGGCGGACTTCACCATTTCCGCCAATGCGGGATTGCCCCTGGCTGGTCTGCGCTCCGTCCGGATGGAAAACACCGCCAATATACGCATGCATGCCCAGGGCAGCGAAGCGCTCTATGTGGTGACGCTGCCCCGCCTGTCCGCCACCGCATTGCGCACACTCACATCGACCCTTCAGCTCTATCAGGGGGAATGAACATGACCATCGCCCCGTATTTGCAGGAGCAAATGCGCCTGCATCCCGCCATGCAGCCACTGGACGTGCTCAAGCTCTGCTATCAGGCGGTGCACGGCGCGGAGCATCTGCTGACTGACCTTGACCGCGCCCGCGCCTATTTCGACCGGGAATACGCCTCCGTCGCGGCGGACGCTGCCGTCCCCCTGGCGGAGGACATCTCCGACGGCATCACCCGCATCAACATCGCCGGGTGGAAGGCCGCTGATCTTCCGGCGGACTGGCTCTTCCGGATGTTCGTCCACACGGCGAGCGCCCCATCGGCGGACGCAGCCCCCATGGCGGCCGTCCTTGCGGAAGCCGCCGCACTCTGCGGACACCTGCCCGGCTGGGACGAAACGCTGTCCGCCTGGCGTGATGCCGGTATGCCCGCCGTCCACCACAGCGATGCCTACCGCGCCGCCGAGCACCCCGCCTACCGCATCGTCCGCCGGGAATACCGCGTCCTCCTCCCCACCCTGAAGGCACTCGCCGCTCAGCCCGCCCTGCGAACCGTGCGCATCGACCCCATGGCTCATCCGGCGGACTTCCCTGCCCTGCTGCGCGATGTGCTGGGCGACAGCTGCGCCATCACGGCGGACGCATGTCCACACAGCGGCACTTGAAGCCCCCCCGCTCCGGCGGGGCTTTTGTTTTTTGGCTGTATCGCGCCGTTTTTTCTTGATTGTCCGCCGGAAAAGTTGTATAATTCCACCGCAAACCGATGAACAGAAGGGATTTGAATGGACGAGCCGTACCTTGTACCCGACTATTTCCCGTCCTTTTCGTGCAAGATGGGGGCATGCCGCCGCCCGTGCTGTGAGGGCTGGCCGATCTCCGTCACCATAAAGGACTATTTTCACCTGCTGAGCGTGCCTTGTTCGCCGGAGCTTCGCCGCAAGCTGGATTGTGCGCTCCACCTCGCGCCCCATCCCACGGAGGACGCCTACGCCCAGATCCTCCCCCGATATGACGGGGTCTGTCCGCTGCACCTGCCGGACGGTCGCTGTGCGCTGCATGCCGAATGCGGCGATGGCGTGCTGGCAGCGGTGTGCCGGCTGTATCCGCGGGGTGTCCGCAATGGCGAGGATCGGGAATGCTCCTGTGCGAACAGCTGCGAGGGCGTAGTGGAGCTGCTCCTGCACCACGATGCACCGATGACCTTCGTGCCCCTTCGTCGGGAATTCGGCGTGCCGCCCGCGCCGCCCCGTCAGCATCGCTTCCATGTGGGGCAGAACGGGCAGCAGCTGCGGCTCTGGCTGATCTCCCATTTGCAGGAGCGGTCGATGCCCCTGGCGCAGCGGATGCTCCGCCTGGGTGCGGCGCTGCATGCGCTGGACGATGCGCTCCAGGACAGGGATGAGGGGCGGATCGCGGCGCTGCTGTCCGGTCAGGCGGAACTGGACATGCCCCTGCTGACCATCCCGGGACAGGACGAGCTCTCCGGCGGACTGACCGTGATGGCGCACATGCTGGACACCCTTGACCGGGACAGCAGCAGCATCCGCGCCTATGGTGAGTCCGCGCTGGCGTACTTCCGTCAGGGCAGCGCCTTCGAACAGTACGGCCGCGCCTGTGAGCGCTTCGCCGCCGTCGTGCCCCAATGGGAGACCTGGTTCGAACAGCTGCTGGTGAACCACATGTTCTTCGTGCAATTCCCCTTCCAGGATCGTCCCGTCACCTTGCCGGATGAATACCTGTCCCTGTGCGCGATCTACATGCTGCTGCGCTTCCTGCTGCTGGGGTGCATGGCGGAGGACGAATCCGTCACCCATGCGGTGGACGTGGCGGCGGCGGCCTTCCGGCTGATCGATCACACCGAATTCGACCGATACGCCGGGCCGCTCCTGCGCGAGCTGGGGCTGCATGACCTCGACCGGATGCAGGTGCTGCTGGCGCTATAATCAAGAAGGGCGCTGTCCCCCCAATCGGAGACAGCGCCCTTTTGCTGCGGTGAAGTCCGCCAAAACGCAAAAAAGTGGCATGACGCCACTCTTTTGACTCACGCGAATCAAACACGCGGAAGCATGGAGACTCCCTGCCCGAGGGGGCATGGGATCAGCCCTGCTTCTGCTTGTGCTTGGGATTCTCGCAGATCACCATGACCTTGCCCTTGCGGCGGATGATCTTGCACTTCTCGCAGATGGGCTTCACGGACGGACGAACCTTCATGCTCTGTTACCTCCTGTTTAGCGTCTGAGCGGGCACTGCGACAGGGTCATACCGTGTCGCCACACCCGAAACCTTCGTTATTTCGATGGCTGTCAATACAGCGTACATCCTATTATACACCATACGTCAAGAACCGTCAAGGGGGAAATGCCCTGCAAATCGGTTCTGCGATCAGGATTTGCTGCGCCAGGTGATCCGGCCGCGGGTGAGGTCGTAGGGGCTCAGCTCGATAGTCACCTTGTCACCCTCATAGATACGGATGAAGTTCATGCGCATCTTGCCGGAAATGACCGCCGTGACCTGATAGCCATTGGGCAGCTCAACCTTGAACATCGCGTTGGGAAGGGCTTCAATGACCTTGCCTTCCATTTCAATGACATCGCTCTTGGACATTGTCAGTCCTCCTTCTTGTCGTGGTCCACCGGGGTGGACACAGTGCTGATCTCCAAGCCGTTTTCCGCCAGCGCCTTGCGCAGGTCGCTGTCCTGCAGGTGCTTGTTGGGCAGCGTTGCGCCGTCCACCTGCACCAGGATGGGCTTGGGGCGAAGATGCTTGACCTTTTTCTTTTTCGGATGATCGATCCTGCGCGTCAGGCCGTCCGCCATGAGCACATAATCCTCATCGATCACCGAAAGCACGACGAAATAGCGTCCCTCGTCGCGGCCCTGGGTGGACAGCACCACCCGGCCGGGAATGATCGTCAGCCTGTCCATCATGCCATGTCCTCCCAGCGGAAGCCCGGGAGGCTCAGCACCTCCGGCAGACCCTCCTCGTTGATGGCGAGGGTGTGCTCGTAGTGGCTGCACAGGCTGCGGTCGCGCGTGCGATAGCACCACTGATCCGCATCGCAGGTGACATGCCAGTCCCCGGCGGAGATCATGGGCTCGACGGCGATGGTCATGCCCTTGCGCAGGCGCAGGCCGCGACCGGGAATGCCGTAGTTGTACACCGGGGGATCCTCATGCATTTCGCGTCCGATGCCGTGACCGGTCAGGTCGCGGATGACGCCGCAGCCATGGCTTTCCGCCCACTCCTGGCAGGCATGCCCCACGTCGCCCAGACGATTGCCCGCGACGCACTGCCGTGCCGCCTTCCAGAAGCACTGCTCGGTGATGTCGATCAGCCGCTGTGCCTCGGGGGAGATGTCACCCACACCGGCGGTGAAGGCGCTGTCGGACTGCCAGCCATCGAGGATGAGCCCGCAGTCCACCGACACGATCTGCCCCTCCCTGAGCACCTGCCCGCGGTTGGGGATGCCATGCACGACCGCGTCGTCCACAGAGGTGCAGAGGGTGGCAGGATAGCCCTCGTAATGGAGGAAGGACGGGATCGCGCCGCCCTTGCGGATGAGGGACTCGGCGTACGCATCCAGGTCAGCGGTGGTCACGCCGGGCTTGATCTCGGCGCGAACCTTTTCCAGCACGTCATGGAGCAGTGCCCCCGCGACGCGCATCTTCGCGATCTGGTCAGAATTCTTCAAACTGATCATCGTTTCAGCCCTTCACAACATGCAGGATGGACGCAAAGATCGTGTCCATATCCTGTGCGCCGTCGATCACCCTGAGGTTGCCGGCCTTCTGGTAGTAGTCCACCAGGGGGGCGGTCTGCTCATGGTAGACCTTCAGGCGCGCCAGAACGGTCTCAGCGCTGTCGTCCTTGCGCTGGATGAGGGCTTCGCCGCACTTGATGCACTTGGTTTCCCCATGGAGGTGGGAAATGTGGTAGGTCGCGCCGCAGTTCAGGCAAACGCGGCGGCCGCTCAGGCGGTTGATGAGCTCCTCGTCCGCCACATCCAGGTCGACGACGACGTCGATGTGGGCGATGGTGTCCAGCGCCTCGGCCTGGGGCACGGTGCGCGGGAAGCCATCCAGGATGTACCCCTGCTGACAGTCCGCCATGGCGAGCCGTTCACGGACGATGTCGATGATGACCTCATCCGGCACGAGCTTACCGGCCTCGACATACTGCTTGGCCTTCAGGCCGGTGGGGGTCTCCTCCTTCATGGCGCGGCGGAGGATGTCGCCGGTGGAAATCTGCGGGATGCTCAGCGCCTCACAGATGCGCTGTGCCTGGGTGCCCTTGCCTGCACCGGGAGGGCCAAGAAAGATCACATTCATGATGATGCTCCTTCCTGCTATACAATTAGCCTATGCCATATCGGCTTCACATATGCCACGCATGTTCCTTCAAAAAGAGCCATGCACCGAAGAAGCGGACTTACGACGGTGCATGGCCTGATTGATTACATGAAACCGTTGTCCTTATCGCTCTCAATGCCGCGGATGGACATCTCGCCCTTGATCGTGCGCATGGTCTCCAGGGAGACGGACACAGCGATCAGCATGGAGGAAGCCGCGAAGGGCACCTGCAGGTGCAGACCGGACAGCATCAGCGTCGGGATCGCAGCCAGCACAGCCAGGAACAGCGCCGCAAACAGGTTGAGGCGGTTGGTGGTGCGCTGCAGGTAGGCGGCAATGTTCTTGCCGCGCTGACCGGGGATGGTCGCGCCCTGCTGCTGGAGCTGCTCCGCCTGCTTCTTGGCATCAAAGGAGATGCTGGAGTAGAAGAAGGTGAAACCGAAGATCAGCACCGCGGAGAGGATCAGGTGCACCCACGCGCCATTGACCAGGTGGGTCTGGCAGAACTGGGTGAACCAGCCATTGGCGTTGGGGTCAGCCAGCTGCGCAATGGTGCCGGGGAAGGACAGGAAGCTGTACGCGAAGATCAGCGGCATAACGCCCACGGCGACGACCTTGAGGGTCATGTGGGTGTTCTGGCCACCGTAGACGCGACGGCCCTTGACCTGCTTGGCGATCTGCAGCGGGATGCGGCGTTCGCCCAGGTCGATATAGGTGACGACGAAGGTGAGGATCACCAGGACCAGCAGGATCACGACCGCGCCGATGACGCCGGTCACGGTGCTGGCACCAGTGAAGCCGCCGACGATGCCATTGAAGAGGTTGGACACGATACCGGCGAAGATCAGCAGGGAGATGCCGTTGCCGATGCCCTTGTCGGTGATGCGCTCACCGATCCACATCGCCAGGGCAGTACCACCGGCCATGGAAACACCGATCAGGATGTTGTTCCACAGGCCGTCCTTGGCATAGCCCAGACCGTTGGACAGGCCGATGGCCTGGATGACAGCCAGCGCGATGGTGACGTAGCGGGAGATGCGGTTGATCTTCTCGCGGCCGCCCTCATCCTCCTGCATGCGCTCCAGCGCGGGAATCGCGATGCAGAGCAGCTGCATGATAATGCTGGAGTTGATGTAGGGGGAGATGCCCATGGCCATGATGGTCATCTGGGACATCGCGCCGCCGGTCATCATGTTCATCAGGTCGAGCAGGGGGTAATCGTTTCCGCCCATGCCCAGGCGCTCCAGGTCGATACCGGGAGCGGGGATGCAGCCCACCAGGCGGAAGAGGATCAGCATCCCGAAGGTATAGAGGATTTTCTTGCGCAGGTCGTCGATCTTCCACAGCTTGCGAATGTAATCAAGCATGTCAGATCACCTCGCAGGTGCCGCCAGCGGCTTCGATCTTCTCCTTCGCAGAAGCGGTGAACTTCGCCGCCTTGACGGTGAGCTTCTTGGTCAGTTCGCCATTGCCCAGCACCTTCAGGCCGTCCTTGGAGTGATGGATCATGCCAGCGCCCAGGAGCACTTCCTCGGTGACGACGGTGCCGTTCTCGAAGATCTCCAGCGCCTCCACATTGACGCACTCATAATCGGTACCGAAGACATTGGTGAAGCCCTTCTTCGGCACACGACGGTACAGGGGCATCTGGCCGCCCTCGAAGCCGGGGCGCTTGCCGCCGCCGGAGCGGGCCTTCGCACCCTTATGACCCTTGCCAGCGGTCTTGCCCAGACCGGAGCCAACGCCGCGGCCAAGACGCTTGGCAGCGGTGGTGGAACCCTCGGCGGGATGCAGCTCGTGCAGTTTCATTCGGGGTTTCCTCCTTTACTCGTTGACTTCTTCGACCTTCACCATGTGCTTCACAGCGAAGATCTGGCCGCGGATGGCGGCGTTGTCGGGCTTGGTGACGGTCTGGCCGACCTTGCGCAGGCCCAGCGCCGCCACAGTTGCCTTATGCTTGGGCAGAGAGGCGATGGGAGACTTGATCAGAGTAACCTTCAGCATTTCTCTCTACCTCCTTAGCCCAGAATCTCTTCCACGGTCTTGCCGCGCATCTTGGCGACTTCCTCAGCGCTGCGCAGCTGCTTGAGGGCCTCCAGGGTGGCCTTGACCATGTTGATGGGGTTGTTGGTGCCGAAGGACTTGGTGCGGATGTCCTTCACGCCCGCCAGCTCCAGCACGGCACGGGCAGCGCCGCCGGCGATGACGCCGGTACCTTCGGGAGCGGGCAGCAGCACCGCCTTGGCGGTGGAGAAGTAGCCCACGGTATCATGGGGGATGGTGGTGCCGTTGAGGGGCACGTTCACCAGGTGCTTCTTGGCATCCTCGTTCGCCTTGCGGATGGCCTCGGGAATTTCCGCAGCCTTGCCCATGCCGGCACCGACGCGGCCATTCTCGTCACCGACCACGACCAGCGCGGAGAACCGCATATTGCGGCCGCCCTTGACGGTCTTGGAGACGCGGTTGACGGCAACCAGGCGATCCTTGAATTCGCTTGCCTGTTCGTAGCGTTGCATTTCCGTTGCTACCTCCTTCTTAGAATTCCAGACCCGCTTCACGGGCGCCGTTGGCCACCTCGGCCACGCGGCCGGTGTACACATAGCCGCCACGGTCGAAGACCACGGTCTTGTAGCCGGCAGCCAGGGCACGCTCGCCCACGAGCTTGCCGACCAGCTTGGCAGCGCCCTTCTTGTCCAGCTCATTGAGCTGATCCTGGATGCCCTTCTCCATCGTGGAGGCGCAGACCAGGGTCTTGCCGGCAACATCGTCGATCAGCTGGACCTGGATGTGCTTCAGGCTGCGGTAGACGGACAAACGCGGCATATCGGGGGTGCCGCTGATCTTCTTGCGGACGCGGGCATGACGAATCTCACGCAGCTCCGCACGGTCACGCTTCTTGAACATTTGCAGTCACTCCCTTTCTTACTTCTTACCGGTCTTGCCTTCCTTGCGGCGGACGTGCTCATCAGCATACTTGATGCCCTTGCCATGATAGGGCTCGGGCTTGCGGATGGAGCGGATGTCAGCAGCAAGAGCGCCAACGACCTGCTTGTCGATACCCTTGACCACGATGGTGTTCTGGTTGGGGGTCTCGTAGGTCACGTTTTCGGGGGCCACACGGATGACGTCGTGGCTGAAGCCGATCTTGATGACCAGGTTCTTGCCGTCCTTGCACTCAGCGCGGTAGCCGGTGCCGACCAGCTCGAGGGTCTTGGAGAAGCCCTCGGAAACGCCCACGACCATATTGTGCACCAGGGAGCGGTACAGGCCGTGCATGGCGCGGTGGGGCGCAGCGTCAGTGGGGCGGGTGAGGGTAACGATGTTGCCCTCCTGATGGACGGTGATGGCGGGATTCACCTGCTGGGTGAGGGTGCCCTTGGGGCCCTTCACAGTGACCAGGTTGGTGCTATCCACAGTGACCGTCACGCCCGCGGGAACAGTGATCGGAAGTCTTCCGATACGAGACATGATTCACACCTCCAATAAGCGTGTCGGTCGATTACCAGATGTAAGCCAGCACTTCGCCGCCGATGGCGTTCTTGCGGGCTTCCTTGTCAGTCATCAGGCCCTTGCTGGTGCTGATGATGGCGATGCCCAGGCCGCCCAGAACCTTGGGCAGCTCCTCGCAGCGCGCGTACACGCGCAGGCCGGGCTTGCTGATGCGCTTCAGACCCGCGATGACGGGGGTCTTGCCGTTGATATACTTGAGCGTCACCTTGATCTCGCCCTGCAGGCCGTCGTCGATGAAATCGACGCTCTTGACATAGCCTTCAGCCAGAAGGATCTTGGCGATGGCCTTCTTGGTGTTGCTGGCCGGCAGCGTCACAGAGTCGTGCTTGGCGATCTGCGCGTTGCGGATTCGGGTGAGCATATCGGCGATGGGATCATTCACAACCATGATGGTACCTCCTTCCGTTTGTCTCCCCGATTACCAGCTGGCCTTGCGCACGCCCGGGATCTCGCCCTTATAGGCGAGCTCGCGGAAGCAGATACGGCACACGCCGTAGTTGCGCAGGACAGAGTGGGGACGGCCGCACAGACGGCAGCGGGTGTAAGCGCGGGTGGAGAACTTGGGCGTCCTCGCCTGCTTGAGCTTCATACTCGTCTTAGCCATTGTTGTTCTCCTCCTTCATTACGCCTGAGTGAAGGGCATGCCCATCAGACGCAGCAGCTCCTTGCACTCCTCGTCGGTCTTGGCGGTGGTGACGAAGATCATCTCCATGCCGCGGATGTTCTCGACCTTATCGTATTCGATTTCGGGGAACAGCAGCTGCTCACGGATGCCCAGGGCGTAGTTGCCGCGACCGTCGAAAGAGGTGGCGGACACGCCGCGGAAGTCGCGAACGCGGGGCAGAGCGATGTTGACCAACTTGTCCATGAACTCCTCCATGCGCTGGCCGCGCAGGGTGACCTTCGCGCCAACGTTCTGGCCCTCACGGAGCTTGAAGTTCGCGATGGACTTCTTGGCCTTGGTGATCTGGGGCTTCTGGCCGGCGATGGCGGTCAGCTCGTTCACGGCCATTTCGAAGGCCTTGGTGTTATCCTTCAGGTCGCCCAGACCCATATTGATGACGATCTTCTCCAGCTTGGGGATCTCCATCACATTCTTGTAGCCGAACTTCTGCTGAAGAGCAGGAACAGCCTCGGCCAGGTACTTTTCCTTCATACGGGTAGCCATCAGACTTTTCCTCCTTCTCAGATTTCGGCACCGCACTTCTTGCAGGTGCGGACCATCGTGCGGGTCTTCTTGCCGGCGGCGTCCACGGTCACGGTGACCTTGTGGCTGACGCGCACGGGCTTGCCGCACTTGGGGCAGATCAGCATGACATTGGAAGCATCGATGGGCGCTTCCTTCTTGACGATGCCGCCGGGCTGCATCGCATTGCGGGCCTTCTGGTGACGAGTCACCATATTGACGCCCTCAACGATGACCTTGCCGGTCTTGGGGAACGCGGTGGCGATCTTGCCCTTCGTGCCCTTATCCTTACCGGTGATGACCATCACCAGATCATTCTTACGAACGTGCATCTCTTCCGCCTCCTCTTACAGAACTTCGGGAGCCAGGGAGACGATCTTCATGAAGTCCTTCTCACGCAGCTCGCGGGCGACGGGTCCAAAGATACGGGTGCCACGGGGCATCTTGCTGTCGTTGATGATGACGGCAGCGTTGTCGTCAAACTTGATGTAGCTGCCATCAGGACGACGCTTGTTCTTGCGCATACGGACGATAACGGCTTTAACCACATCGCCCTTCTTCACGGTGCCGCCGGGGGTGGCGCTCTTCACGCTGGCCACGATGATATCACCGATGGAGCCATCGCGGCGGAAAGAACCGCCCAGCACGCGGATGCACATGATTTCCTTGGCGCCGGAGTTATCGGCGACCTTAAGCCGGGTTTGCGGCTGAATCATAGTATTTCCTCCTTAACGCGCGGATTACTTAGCCTTCTCGATGATCTCGACCAGGCGCCAGCGCTTGTCCTTGGAAAGCGGACGGGTCTCCATCACCTTGATGGTATCGCCAACGCCACACTCATTGTTCTCATCATGAACCTTCAGCTTGGAAGTCTTGTTCATGATCTTGCCATACAGCGGATGACGAACGCGGGTCTTGATCTGAATGACGCAGGTCTTGTCCATCTTGTCGGACACGACAACGCCAATGCGGGTCTTACGCAGGCCGCGCTCTACAGTGTTGTTGATTTCAGACATGGCAGCAGCTGCCTCCTTCCACTCTCACTTACGCCTGTTCCTTCTGGCGCAGCACGGTCAGCGCGCGAGCGATGTCGCGCTTCACCGCAGTAATCTGCATGGTGTTCTGCAGCTGGCCGGTAGCGAGCTGGAAGCGAAGGGTGAAGAGCTCCTTCTTCAGCTCAGCGACCGTGTTGGTCAGCTGCTCAGTGCTCATGGAAACAAATTCATTCGCCTTCATTACTCTTCACCAGCCTCTTCGTTCGCGGGCATGTCAGCGCGCTTGATGAACTTGGTCTTCAGGGGCAGCTTGTGGGAAGCCAGACGAAGCGCCTCACGGGCGGTCTCCTCGGGCACGCCGGCGATCTCGAACAGAACGCGGCCGGGCTTCACCACGGCGACCCAATACTCGGGCGTGCCCTTGCCGGAACCCATTCGGGTCTCAGCGGGCTTCTCGGTCACGGGCTTATCGGGGAAGATCTTGATCCAGACCTGGCCGCCACGCTTGGTGTAGCGGGTCAGGGCGATACGGGCAGCCTCGATCTGCTGGGAGGTGATCCAGCAGGGCTCAGTGGCCTGCAGGCCGAACTCGCCGTAAGCCAGGAAGTTGCCGCGATGGGCAGCACCCTTCATGCGGCCGCGGAAAACCTTGCGGCGCTTGACTCTCTTGGGCATCAGCATGGTTACTTGACCTCCTTAGCAGCGGGAGCCTTCTTGGCCTTGGGCAGAATCTGGCCCTTGTAGATCCAGACCTTCACGCCCAGGCGGCCGAAGGTGGTCTTCGCCTCGGCAAAGCCGTAGTCGATGTCGGCACGCAGGGTCTGCAGCGGGATGGAACCCTCGTGATAGTGCTCGGTGCGGGCGA
>CAZJOA010000079.1:0-12795 GCA_964547515.1 uncultured Faecalibacterium sp. | reverse complement strand
ATACGATCTCGGTCAGGTTCTTTTTCATGATTGATTGCCCTCCGTAAAAAAATATTGACTGCGCGGCTGTTCACCGTGCAGTCATAGGATAACCGAAATCGAAGCGGGTTGGGTCGCCTGTCAGGCGACAATATCATGCCCCCAGCAGACTCTGATCGAACGCAAACAGCGTCTCGTTGATCTCGAACACATTGTAGTTCCTGTGCTTGATGAAATACTCGATGATGATGTCGAACTTGTTGGAATGCGAAAGCGCAAAGCCCGCCTTTTTGAGCATGTCCTGCGTTTCCTCCAGGGACAGCTCCAGCGCGATGGCGAATGCGATGGCCGTGGGCTTGCTGGGCTTATAGTGCTTGTCACTGCGAATCCGCGAAAAGAGCCTGCGGTCGATATTGGCCTTCTTGTACACCTGCGCATCCGTCATGCCGGATTCGTCGATCTTCCGCAGGAGCATCTCCGAAAAGCTTTCGTCCATGTGCATCAGTGCGCTTTGCAGCGATGACATAGCCAGCATATCGTCCCGAAGCATCTTGGACCGCGCAGGCATTTGCACCTGGGCAAGGCACATCATCGACCCCAGGTACGTCGGGAGACGATCGGATTTCTCGTCCACATATCTGTCGTCGATGTATTCGGTAACGTCGGTGAAGAGCTTGCTGCTGATCTGGAAAGCGCTTTTATCAAAGACGACGATATAGACCATCATGTCGTTATCGCGCAGAAATTCGCTGATGGTATCGACGGCGACGCGCAGCGCCTGCTCCTTCGGATAGCCATAGATGCCGGAAGCGATCAGCGGGAAGGCCACGGACTCGCAGGCGTGTTCCTTCGCCAGGGACAGGGATGTCCGATAGCAGGCTCTCAGCAGGAGGCGTTCGCCATGCCGGCCGTCGATCCAGCGCGGCCCGACCGTATGGATGACATACCTGCAGGGCAGCTCGCCCGCCCCGGTGATCTTCGCGCTGCCGGTGGGACAGCCGCCCAGAGCCCTGCACTCCGCCAGCAGAGCCGGCCCTGCGGCGCGATGGATGCAGCCATCCACGCCTCCGCCGCCCAGCAGGGTCGAATTGGCGGCATTGACGATGGCATCCACCTGCATTTTCGTGATGTCATTGCGGACGATGTGCAGCGGCATGGGCGACCTCTTTTCTCAGGCGGAGCGCCTGTGTTTCTGTTGCTTGCTGTCCGTATTTTACCACACCTGATGCCGCCGTGTCAACGTGCCGCAAAACGGGAAAACAAAAACGGCAGCCGGAAAGCGACTGCCGGATAAATGCGGAGACGGTGGGATTCGAACCCACGGACCCTTGCGGATCAACTGATTTCGAGTCAGTCCCGTTATGACCACTTCGATACGTCTCCCAATTCGGGCTGTCGGGGCAAGGGTGTCGCCCTGACAGCCTGTACAGTATAACACAAAAACGCCGTTTTGGCAAGCCCCCGTGCGAGATATTTGCGGATACGGGCGGTCAGGCCTGGCGGATCGGCTGACGGAGGACGGTCCGGCGCTTGTCTGCCGCGACCTTCCGCGCATCGGACAGGTAGATCTCATGATGGCGGCGCTGGTCGGTGACGTCAGCCGTATAGCCCATTTCGGCGAGGTACGCATGCATGCGGGTCAATGTCGCGGGCTCATCGTCATACGCGCCAACATGCATGCACTGGACGCACAGCCCCTCATGGAGGGTGAGGAATTCCACGCCAGAGAAGTCCGCCTTCTTCTTTGCCGTGGCTTCCGCGACCGCCCAGGCGAAGTCCGCCGGGGTGACGAAATCCGGCAGGCGGATCATGGACACCCAGCGGAAGCCCTCCTTATGCGCGAGATCAAGGGGCGCGCCGCCTTCCTGCCACCACAGACCCTCCAGCGGCGGCACAACATAGTCGAAGTAGCCCTCGATGCGGTGATCGCCCATTTTGCTCATCTTGATGGTGAACGCGATGCCGTAGAGCTGTCGCATGGCATCCTGATATTCACCGTCCGGCTGATTGGGATCGCCCTGGCCCCGCACGGCAATGTAGTTCATGGGCGGGATGTCCACCAGAACAGGCTGATTCTTCGGCAAGTAGAATGCTTTGTATTCCTTCTTGTAGTCAAAGGGCATGGTCTTCCTCCTTCGCTTCGTCTGCGTCCAGCAGCACCCCCGCGAACGCCCTTGCCCCCGCGATGGCTTCCGCCGTCTGGAAGGACGCGAGGTCAGCCGTATCGCGGACGGCGTACATCCCGGCGTAGATCAGTCCGGAATGGCGGCACAGGCGGCGGATGCCCATCTCGAACGGCTCGGTGGCATAGGCGGTCTCGTACCCGTGGGTGACGAGGATGCCCAGGCGCTTCCCCGCCCAGAGCGATCCCGTCGCGCTGCCGTAGTACTTGTTGAAGCCATAATGCCGATCCAGCACATTCTTCATCGGCGCGGCGCAGTACCACGCATAGATCGGCGTGGCCAGGACGATCACGTCCGCCCAGAGCATGTCCTCCGCAGGCATGTCATCCCGCTGTACACAGCCATAGGCATCGCTGACCTCCTGACAGGCATAGCAGCCTCTGCACGGGGCGATGTGCTTGTCCGCCAGCGTCACATAGCGCACCTGCGCACCGCGCCGGGTCAGCTCCGCAGCAAGGGGCTTGCACAGCTCCGCCGTGTTGCCGTGCAGACGCGGACTCCCCATGAGAATGAGCACCTTTGCAGGCGGATACATCTTGTCAGCCTTCTTTCTTTGCGAATGCGTCAGCCGCCCGAGGTCATCAGGCGCATCATGGCGGTGAAGTCCTCCGTGAGCATGCGCGAGATCTGCTCCATGGAGAAGTCACACATGCCCGTGGCACACAGCGCACCGATGCCGAAGGTGTGTATCCACAGGTGCTCGAACAGCGCCCGGGCTGATTCGTCCGACAGGCCGTAATCCTGCCGGATCGCCGCCAGGCACTCGTCCGCCACCCCGCCCAGATGCGCATAGATGCCCTCGAAGCTCTTCACCTCCGCGTTGCGCGACATGAACACCAGCCGGTACAGCCAGGGCTCTTCCTTGGCGAAGAGGATCATCCGCATGCCGATCTGCTTGAACAGCGGCAGCTCCCCTGCCGTGCGGTGCGCATAGGCCTCGAAGCGCTGCAGCGCTGCGTCCTTGACCGCCGTCTGCACCTCCTGCATGGACGCGAACACGGTGAAGATGGGCGTGGTGGACGTGTCCAGCGCGTGCGCCAGCTCCTTGGCGGTCAGCGCGTCGATCCCCTGCCGGGACACGACCCCCAGCGCTGCATGGACGATCTGTTCCCGGGTGTATTTCGGTTTGGGTGGCATGGCGTGTCTCCTCTTTCTGCAATTATCGTTCTGTAACAGCCATTATTATACCCGCTTTTCCCGTTTTGTCAATCCCTCCGGCGCAAACAGGCGGAGGCTCTTTCGCCCCCGCCCGCATGAACGCTTATGCGTCCTCCTCGACCTCGCCGACGTTCTCGCATTCCAGCTTCACGCCGTCCTGGCCGGTGATGGTCACGTCCTTCATGACGATCCTGTCCACATTGATGGCCACCAGCCCCTTGCGGCTGACGCGCTCGACCCCGCAGGCCAGCACGGGTGACATGGGCTGGGCATCAGCGGCGCAGTCGATGGACACATGCTCCATCTCCACGCATTCGATGGGGCGCTCCGGCAGACCGAGGAAGTACCCCGCGCAGGCCGCGCCCGTCGCGGTGACATGGCGGAAGGCCACGCGCCCGATGCGGGGCGTGCGCTCGTCCACCGGCTGCTTCTCGCGGCTCTGGACATATTCGGTGCGCCCGTCCGGGTCGCAGAAATACAGGCAGTTGACCACATAGGGCGTGCCGACATCCTCCATGAGGACATTCTCGAACACGATGTCGTCAATCACGCCCTGTTCGCCGCGTCCGCGACGGGTCTTGACGCGCAGTCCGCGATCGGTATGGCGCATCACGCAGTCATGCAGATACACCCGGTTGACACCGCCGGCCATTTCACTGCCGCAGGTCAGTCCGCCGTGGCCGTTTTCCATCAGGCAATGGCTGACCTCCAGGTCGGACGTGGGCGTCTGGTAGGTCGCGCCCATGTACAGCTTGCCGGACTTGATGGCGATGCAGTCGTCCCCCAGGGAAAAATGCGCCCCCGCCAGCAAAATGTGCTCGCAGCTCTCCGGGTCGAAGCCGTCCGTATTGGGGCTATGCGCCGGCGCGGTGACATGGATGCCAAGGAACTTCAGGTGCTTGGAGAAATACGGCTGGAGATTCCATGCGGGGCTGTTGCGGAAGGTCAGCCCCTGCACGGTGATGTTCTCGCACTGGTTGATGAAGAGCATGCGAGGCCGCCATGCGCCGCGGCGCACACGCACGTCCTGCCACCAGTCCGCCTGATCGGCCTGACCGTCCAGCACGCCCTCGCCATAGAGCACCGCGTCCTCCACCCCATAGGCGGAGATGAACGCGGCGAACATATCCAGCGGATTGCCCTCCCATGAGCCGAGGTTGAGGTCGTGGGTCTCGTCGGTGGAGAGGGTCATGCCGGGCAAAATGGGGAACCTCGCGCGGTCGGTCTCCAGGCGGAGGGTCGCACCCTTCTGCACCTCGATGCGCACATGGCTCTTGAGGAACAGCGGCAGCACATGATAATCCCCCGCCGGGATCAGCACGCGCCCCTGGGGCGGACAGCAGCTGATGGCCGCCTGGATGGCCGCGGTATCATCATGCACGCCGTCGCCCACAGCGCCAAACCGGCGGACATTGAGCGTGAAGGATTCCTTCTCCGTGCGGAAGGCCAGCCGTCCGACCTCCTTCGCGCCGTCAAAGGCCTTGAGGACATACTGCGTATCCGGCCAGAGCCCATAGACGGAATGCACCACCGTTTCGGCGGGGGGAATGTCCGCGCCGTTGAGCGTCAGGTGGTAGGGCTTCTTCGTCTGATACAGGCCGCCGTCGGGCAATTCGACCGTCACGCTGCGCCCGGACACAAAGAGCTTGCGGATCTCAAACACGCGGGACACCTCCTTCGGTCAGCAGATATTCACTGTAAGCCATGATGAACGGGCCGACACCCTTGCTGTCGTCGGACCTTTTCGGCTCGGACAAGTAGTACGCCACCGAACCGTCGCGCTGGGGGTTCTTCTCCGGGCCAAGACCCGCCACCCAGCAGATGTCCGTCAGCCGGATGACACCGTCGTCCTCCACGCGGAGCTTTGTGTCAGCCAGTGCCTCGAAGACCCGCCGGCCGATGGGCAGGTACTTCTCCGGGTCAAGAATGCCCAGGCGAACGCCCTTCAGCAGCGCATACGCCACCATGGCCGAGCCGCTGGTCTCGGTGTAGTTGCCCGCCGCCTCGGGATGGTCGATCACCTGATGGAACAGGCCGTCCGCCGCCTGATACGGCAGAATGCCCCGGATGCTTTCCCGGAAGAGATCCACCAGCGCGCGGTAATGCTCGTACAGCTCCTCGCGGCACAGGCTGATGGTGTCCGCCAGCGCCATGAGATACCACCCGTTGGAGCGCAGCCAGAAATTCGCCGAATGCCCGGTCGTCTTGTCCGCCCAGAACATCGCCCGGGACTCGTCATACGCATGGTAGTGCAGCCCCTTTTCCGCGTCCCACAGGTGCTTGCGGACATTCCGGAACTGGCGCACCACGTCCGCCACCTTTTCCATGCCGCCAAAGCGCATCTCATACGCCATGTAGAACGGCGCGGTCATGTACAGCCCGTCCAGCCAGACCTGGTTGGGATAGAGCTGCTTGTGCCAGAAGCTGCCGCATGCACAGCGCGGATGCTCCCGCAGGCGCTGCATGTGGAATTCGATGGCCTTGCGATAGCGCTCCTCGCCCGTTTCGTCCAGCGCAAAATAGAGCGCCTTGCCCGAATTGATGGAATCGGAATTGTACTGGCGCATCTCATAGTTCGGGATGCTGCCGTCCTGCGCGACATAGGTGGACACATAGTCCAGCACGAAATCGCGGAAGGCTGCGTCCCCCGTGGCCTGATACAGGTCGGAGGCCGCCTTGAGGATGCACCCGTCCTCATAGTTCCAGTAGCTCTTGTAGGGCGTGTACTTGTCCAGATACGCCTTGAACCATTGCGTGATGTTCATTTTGCCGTCCCCTTATCCTCTGTTTTGTGGGCTGGTATCATTATAATGTAAATGCTTACGTCTGTCAACGCCGACTTGCGGCATCGGCAGGAGGACATTGCCGATCCGGTGCGGTACATCTGGATGGTGTCGCATAATGTGCTGGCGAACCACTACCGCGAACGCGCAAGGGTCAGCATCGGTATTCCCGACGATGCGTCGAAAAATACCGACCATGAGTCGGTTTTGATCCAGGTGGAAGCGACCCAGCGGCTGTGTCAGGAGATCGCCCGGCTGGGACGCATGCAGCGTGAGTTCCTGCTGCAAAACGTATATCAGTCGGATCGGTTCATCCTGCATTGTCTGTCCCGGCTGGTCAGGGATGATCTGCTGATGCCGCCGACGGACGACGAGCGCCGCTCGCTCCACACCGTCCTCCTGCCCGAATAAGCGCAAGGGCTGCCGCACGCACTGTGCAGCAGCCCACTTTTTGTCAGACGGTCTCCACCGGCTCGACCACGAATGCGCCGAAATCCGCATAGCCGCCCTGATCCGCCCGGGCATTGAGCGGCATGGCGAAGATCGCCAGGCGCACGCCGACCCAGGTATGCCGCGCGGGGGCAAAGGGTTCGCCGATGCGGCGGAATTCGCCGTCCACCGCGTATTCGATGGTGCAGACGGCTTCGGCGTACCCCGTGGGCAGGAGCGTCATGCGGAAGGTCACGGGCGTTTCCGGCAGGCCGACGACCTCATCCAGGATGCGCTCGTGATGGTCGTTGCCCTCGCTGACGACATACACCAGATGCAGCCCGTCATCCGCCCGGCGGAGCGCCGCATAGGCGTACTGTCCACCAATGAGGCCAAATCCGGCCTGTTCGCCGACCTTGAGCCCGGACACGTCCGCCGTGGTAGTCGCCACAAACGCCGGACACGCGATCTTCTGCGTGCAGGTCTGCGGACACTGCCACAGCGTCGTGCCCCCATTGGGCAGTTCACGCGCGTACAGGCGCAGCTTCCCTTCGCCGCAATCGTAGAAATCCGGACGCCAATTTGCCATGAACTGCCACTGCAAACCCAGTTCGCCGGTGAAATCATCGCTGCCGACCTCGCCGCAGGGGGTGCATTCCGGCGCAAGAGGCTTCTGCCAGACATCCACCGGCACGCCGCAGTCCGCCGCATTCGCGACCAGCGCCGCGTCCTGCGCATCCTCAGCCGCCTCAATGGCGCTCGCGTCCACCGGCGCGGGGTCTTCCTGACCGATGAAGGGCCAGCCGTCCGCCCCCCAGGTCATCGGCTGGAGGTGCGTGATGCGCCCATAAAGTCCGCGGCTCTGGAAATGCATGAAGAAATGCTCGCCCTGGGGCGTTTCGATCCACGCGCCCTGATGCGGGCCATTCGTTTCGCTGCTGCCCTGCCTGAGCACCACCCGATCCTCATACGGCCCGTGAATGTCCCGGCTGCGCAGAACCACCTGCCACCCCGTCGACACGCCGCCCGCCGGCGCAAAGAGGTAGTACCAGCCGTCCCGCTTGTACACCTTGGGGCCCTCGATGGTCGGATGCTTCTTCACGCCGTCGAAGAGGAGCTTGTCATCGCCGATGGCGCGCATGCCGTCCGCCGACATGGGGAAAATGCCGATCCACGACTTGAAGCCGATGCGGCTCTTGGCGTAACCATGCACCACATAGGCTCGGCCGTCGTCATCCCAGAAGGGACAGGGGTCGATCAGCCCCTTGCCCGGCAGCACCAGCACCGGCGCGTCCCATTCGCCCAGCGGGTCAGCCGTGCGAACCATGTAGATGCCCTCGTCCGGCTGACCGTAATAGATGTAGAACAGCCCGTCATGATGGCGGATGGCCGGTGCCCACACGCCATGGGCATGGCACGGCACATCGAAGCGCGCCACCGGGACATTGCGCAGGGCGTAGTTCCGCAGCGTCCAGTTGACCAGATCCGTGCTGGTCAGGATGGGCAGACCCGGGACATAGTTGAAGCTGGACGCGGTCATGTAGTACACGCCGTCCACGCAGATGCAGTCCGGGTCGGAATAGTCGCAGAAAAGGACGGGGTTGCGATAGGTGCCGTCCTGATTGTCCGGCAGATACAGATATTCGCTCATTTTTCCACCTCATCAGCCGCCGTGGTCGCCATGCCCATGTGGGAGGACTCCCGCAGGAACTGCTCGAAATCGTCCCGCAGAAGCGCCCGGTATTCGCCGCCCAGGTCGTACAGCCCCCTGGCGATCAGTGCGCCGAACGCCACCGCCCCCGCAGGCTGCAAATGGGTGTTGTCCTTCTGCCCGTTGGGGAAATGGGGGTACATATGGGGCGGCAGGTTCATGTAGAACATCTTCGCCGCGTCCTCGCCCACCTCGTCCACCAGCTTTTCGGACATCGCGGTGAGGTCGATCACGGCCACGCCGAGCTTCTCACCCGTGCGGCGCGCAGATTCCGCCCAGCGGTCGTGCTTGTACAGCGCACCGGGCTGATTTCGGTTGAAGCGCGTCACCGGGGTGATGATGACCGGCGTTGCGCCCTTGTTGCGCGCCACGTTGACAAAGCGCTCCAGATTGTCCGGGAAGCCCGAATCCGGATCGGCATAACGGGTGGGGTCTTCGGGCTTTTCGTCGTTATGGCCAAACTGGATGAACAGGAAGTCCCCCCGGGTGATCCGGTCGTAGATCGGGGCCAGCCGCCCTTCGTCGATGAAGGACTTGGTGGAGCGGCCATTCTCCGCGTGATTCTCCACACGCACCTCATGGGGAACGACAAAGCGCTCGAACTCCTGCGCGATGCCCGTCTGCGGCCAGGTGGACATGCCGTTCTGCTTGGCGGTGGAATCCCCCGCCCAATAGATGGTCGTCATATCTCTCTCCTCCTGATGAAAACGCCGCATCCGCGGAATAGCCCGGGATGCGGCGCTCGTCTGCTTGTCCCTATCATGACACGCAGAAGGGATTTTGTCAACTTGTTTTTGTGCGCATTTTCTGCGAAAAGGGTACACAATTTCACGCCTTGGGCTTACTCCTTCACCGCGCCGATGTTGATGCCCTTGACGAAGTACTTTTGCAGGAAGGGATAGAGGATCATGAAGGGCAGGATCGCCACGATGACGGCGGCGTTCTGCACGGTGTTCTCCGTCGCCGAGCCGATGGCCGTGGGCAGGTTGGAGCCCATCATCATCGAACGCAGCTTCATCTGGAAGTTGTACAGGGTCGCCTTGGTGATGTAGAGCTTGTAGTTGGTGTAGTCATTCCAGTAGCTGACGGCGAACATCAGGCCGATGGATGCCAGCGCCGCCTTCGACAGCGGCAGAACGATCTTGTAGAACGTCTTGAACGGTGTGCAGCCGTCCAGCGTCGCCGACTCGAACAGCGAGGTCGGGATGCCCTCGAAGAAGTTGCGCATCAGCACCAGATTGTACACATTGATGGCCGGAAGCAGGATGACACCCAGAAGGGTGTTGGTCAGCTTCAGGTTCTTCATGACGATGTAGGTCGGGATCATGCCGCCGGAGAAGATCATGGTGAACATGAGCATGCCGGCGAAGATGCCGCGGCCGGGCATCTCCCACTGGATGAGGACATACGCACCCAGGGTGGACAGCGTCAGACCCAGGAGCGTGCCGCAGACGGTGGTGATGACGCTGTTCTTCAGCGGGGTGACGAGGGACGGGTTCGTCAGGACGGTCTCATAGCCCTCCAGGCCGAAGTGATCCGGCCAGATCTTCATGCCGTAGCCCGTGGTTAGGTCGAACGAGTCCACCAGAACCTTCCAAATCGGCACGAGGATCATCAGGCAGATCACCAGAAAGAGAATGCCGTTGACGATGGGGAAAACGCTGATCTTCCGCGCACGCTTGCGCGTCACGTTACACAATTCCATAATCTGCATCCTCCTTTCTTACACAATGCCGCGGCCGCGAACCTTCTTGCTGGCGAAGTTGCAGATGAGCATCAGCACAAGGCCGACCAGCGAGCGGAACAGGCCGATGGCGGTGGTGTAGCCATAATCGGGCAGTCCGCCGGAGTTGAAGGTCTGATAATACACATAGGTCTGCAGAACCTGGGAGACATCCATGACCGCATCATTCTGCAGGACGAAGACGCTCTCGAAGAGGTTCATGATCTTCGCAAGATTCAGAATCAGCACGGTGATGATGGTATTGGCCAGGGCGGGCATGGTGATGTACCACATCTTCTTCCAGCGGCCAGCGCCGTCGATGGCGGCGGCCTCGTAGATGCCCGGGTCAATGCCGGTCAGGGTCGCCATGAAGATGATGGTGCCCCAGCCCGTATCGTGCCAGATGTTGATAACGTAGTAAGCCCCGCGCCATGTGTTGGGGCTGCCGAGGAAGTAGATGCCCTTGTCGATGATGCCCATCTTCATCAGCAGCGAGTTGACCAGACCCTGGGTGGTCGGCGAGAGGATCAGCTGGAAGACGGATGCCGTCACGACCCAGGACATGAAATGCGGGAGGTAGATGATGGTCTGCGCGATCTTCTTGCCCCAGATGTTGTTCATTTCGTTGAGCAGCAGGGACAGGATGACCGAGAAGCCCGTCGTCAGCAGGAGCTTCAGGACGCTCAGCTCGATGGTGTTGGTGAACGCCTGCCAGAAATTCGGCATGCCGAACAGGCGCTCGAAATTATCCAGCCCCTTCCAGACCGGGGGCTTGATGATGGTATACTTGGTGAAGGCGTACCGGATGCCGGTCATCGGCAGATAATGGAATACGATCACGAATGCCAGGACGATCGCCGCAAAGACATAAAACCCCGCATAGTTCCGGATGCGGGGCCAGAGCGGCTTTTTCTTGGGCTTGATGGCGGATGCGCCGTTCATGCAATGACCTCCTTTTGTTCGATCCGATGGGGCAGGAAGCCCCTGTGTGAGGAGCTCCCTGCCCGGAATGGGCATTACCATGCGCTGTCATTGCAAACAGCCCATGCGCGGGATCACTTGGCGTTCAGCGCCTCGACGATCGCGTCGGACCAGGCCTGACCCTGCTTGGCATACTCTTCCATCGCCTCTTCATAGGTCTTTTCGCCCATGATGACGTTGGCGATGAGCTTGTTCTTCAGGGTGGTCAGGTCGCCGTTGTACATGGACATGGCCTCGTTGGAGGGCACGAGCCACGCGGGACGGCTATTGGCGGCGAACAGCGCGTAGGATGCGAGGTTCTCCGGCTGAGCGATCTGGTCGACCGGATCGGTGTAGCCCTCAGCGAAGGAAGCCAGGGACATGACGGGGTCGATGTGGTTCTTGGTGTAGGCAGTGCCGGGAGTCTCGAGGTTCTCCTTCATGTGGAAGACGCCTTCCTCGAAGGTCTTCTCGTTCTTGGTGCCGGCGCAGATGGTCTCGGCCGAATAGCCGTGATGCACGTTCTCAACACCGTAGGTCCACAGGAACTGGATGTCACCGCCATCGAGCATGGTGTCGATGAACCAGTCAAACACGCCCTGGGGATTCTTGCAGGCATTGGTGATCGCCCACACGGGAGGCGTACGGTCGATGTAAGCGGGAGCGCCCTCCAGCGGGGGCAGCGCGACCAGCTCGGAATCCAGGTTGTTGGCGACGAGGTTGTTCTTCAGGTTGGTCGCCCAGGTGCCGGCCCAGTAGGTGAACACGCCGGTGGTGTTGTCGTAGAACTTGTTGCGGCAATCCTTGGTGCCGTTGGTCAGGGTGGTGGGGTCGATCCAGCCCTTGGTGTAGCCCTCGTTCAGGCGAGCCAGAGCGTCCTTCATGGCGGGCTCGGTGAAGCCGTCCACCCAGGTGCCGTCGGCCGTCTGATAGAAGGAGGGATACGCATCCTGATAGAACTCGGGCAGGTAGTTGATGTAGGGCGCTTCGCCGCCGATGAAGCCGGCAGCGGTCACGGCGTAGGTGTCCTTCAGGCCGTCGCCGTCAGGATCCTGGTTGACGAACGCGTCGCACATCGCGGCGTACTGCTCCCAGGTGGTGGGGACGTCCATGTTCACGGCATCCAGCCAGGCCTTCTTGATGTAGGTGACGCAGCCGTTGCCGAAGCCGTCAGCGAAGCCGTAGAGGCGGCCGCCGATCTTCAGACCCTCGATCACGTCCAGGTTCTTGACGCGGCCGGAGTTCTTCGTCTTGGAGTTGTCCCACGCCTCGGTCATATCCCACAGAACGCCCTCGTTGGCGTAGTTGGCATAGTAGGTGGAGGACAGGATCATGACGTCAGGCCAATCGCCGGAAGCGATCTGCTGCTGCATCACGTCGTAGTACGCATCGTGGTCGGGCTGGATGATCTCCAGCTCGATGCCGGTGAGTTCTTCCCACTTGGCCTTGAACTCAGCCTGGCCATTGGGCTCGGTCACGACGGTGCCATCGATGAAGATGGTGATCTTCTCGGGCTTCTCAGCGCCGTCAGCCGCAGCGAAGGTGAACATGCTCGCGCACAGCACCAGCGCCATCACCAGGGAAAGCAGCTTCTTCATAGGGTGTACCTTCCTTTCTTTTTCCGCAGCGGTCGAACTTGCTGCGGGCTGATTTGAGTATATCACGAAAGCGTTTTCAAAGCAACAGATTTTGTGCACATTGCAAAAAAAAATGCGCATTTTTGTTGAAAGCATACAAATTGCAAGTTTCATTTTGTGTACGTTTATGCGCATATCCACAGCTTCGCGCCACGAAAAAAGGGGGACAGCTGCGTCCCCCCGGGCGGATCGGTCATTTGGGCAGGGTCATATCGGTGAAGGGCGAACGTTC
>CAZJOA010000078.1:0-12861 GCA_964547515.1 uncultured Faecalibacterium sp. | reverse complement strand
CCGTGGAGGAAAGGGACGAAAACTTCCGCCGCAGCGGTGAAAAGTGCGCGAAAAGGCCGCGTCAGCCTGATTGAAAACTTGCCAACGCGCGCATTCTATGCTATAATACGCTGAGACGGGTCTGCGTTGACCTGTTTCGCGGCGCATGGCCGCACAATATCCGATGCAGGAGGTGCAATTTTCCATGGCAAAGAAAGAGACCCTCCCCATGAATGTTGATCTCAACGATGAGGAGCCGGGCAGCAATATCATTTATTCCAACGAGGTCGTTTCCATCATCGCGGGCGTGGCAGCGTCCGAGGTGGAGGGCATTGCCAGCATGGTGAATGTCCCCAGCAGCCTGCTGGGCAAGAACCGGAGCGTCACCAAGGGCGTGAAGGTCGAGATCGGCACGGAGGAAGCCAGCGTCGATCTCTATGTGACGGTGGAATACGGCAAGCCCATCCAGAAGGCCGCCCATGAGGCGCAGGAATCCGTCCGCAAGGCCATCGAGGAGATGACCGGGCTGCATGTGGTGCGCGTGGACGTGCATGTGCAGGGCGTCAGCTTCGAAAAGGAGAACAGCGCCCTTTCCGCCGGTGCACAGCATGCCGTGCTGGACAGCCCGGCGGCGGACATGCCCCTGATGGCGGCTGACGACAAGGCTGACCCTGCGGATGACTGATCCGACCGACCCATGCTGCAAGGAGCGTGAGCGCATATGAAGAAAAAGAATTGGCTGATCCGCATTCTGGCGGCGCTGGGCGGCATTTCGCTCTGGCTGACCGGTCTGGCGATCCTGGCGGAAACGTTCTTCCGCGTGCCCGTGTCCGCAGCGTTTGCGGAGCGCCTTGCCGGCCATGATGCCATCGCGGTGCTGCTGGCGCTGGTCATGGCGATCCTGCTGTGCGTTTTCGGCGCATGCTGCATATGGCTGCTCTGTCCGCACAAGCCGGCACGCCGCAGCTTTGTCATGCAGAAGGGCGAGAACGGCACCATCGGCGTGTCCGTCCGTTCCATCGAGGGACTGGTGCAGACCTGCGTCAAGCAGCATCCTTCCGTCGCCTCGGCGGAGATCTCCATCGTCGAGCGCCGTGACGGCATCGTCATCCTCATGAACGTCCAGGAGGAAGCCGGGGTGAACATCCCCCTGTCCGTCGGCGCGATGCAGAAGCAGATCCGGCAGTATGTCAGCGCCTGTACGGGCGTGGATGTGCAGGAGGTGCGGGTCATGGTGGAGAGCACCGATCCGCTGCCGGGTTCGCCCTGTGCCGTGCCGGAAATCGCGGCCGTGCTGGAGCACATTCCGCCGGTATTGCCGGAGGAGAAGCCCGCCCTGACGCTTCCCACGGAGGACGTGACCGATGTTGTCCCGGCTGATGAGCCTGTGGGCGTGGTCATGCCCCCCATGCCGGAGCTCCCCGTGGAGGAGGATGACCGTCCGCTTCACCAGCGTCTGTTCGGCACGGAGGAAGAGCCTGCGATCGTGCCCGCCCCGCCGCAGATGGTGCTTGAGCCGGAGACCGAGCCGGCCGATGCCGCCCCGGCGGACGAACCCGCACCGGCTGCGGACGAAGCGTCCGCGCTGGATCCCAATGCCGTCATGGAGGTCGTCGAGGCCATGAGCGGCGAAAACGGCGATTTGCCTGCGGACATCGCGGCGGACGATGCGTCAGCCGATGATGCGTCCGACCCCATTACGCAAGATCAATGATAGGAGTGCACATATATGGCGCGTAGTACTGCCCGCGCGGCGGTGATGCAGATGATTTTCGAGAACCTGGCCGGCGGCGAAGGCGGCGAGGAGACCCTGGCGATGGTCTATGAGGCACTGCGCCATGAGGGGCTTCCCGGCGTGGAAATCGCCGATAATGAGCCGAACAAGTCCGACAAGGCGTATATCGCCCGTGTGCTGGATGGCGTGCTGAACCACCTGGACGAGCTGGATGCCGAGATTCAGGCCGCCAGCCCGCGCTGGAACGTCAGCCGTATGCCCAAGGTCGACCTGACCATCCTGCGCCTGGCCGCATGGGAGATCCTCCACGAGGCGGATGTGCCCGGCAGCGTCGCCATCAACGAGGCGGTCAACCTGGCCACGCGGTATTCCGAGCCGACCTCCGGCCGATTCGTCAACGGCGTGCTGGGCACCATCCTGCGCAAGAAAGAGGCGGCGCAATGAAGCGGGTCGTCATCGGCTTTGACACCAGCTGCTATACGACCTCCGTCGCGGCGGTGACGGTGGACGGCGAGGTGCTGGCGTCCTGCCGCAAGCTGCTGCCCGTCAAGCTGGGCGAGCGCGGCCTGCGCCAGTCCGAGGGGCTGTTCCACCATGTCAGGGCGCTGCCGGAACGGTTGGAGGAGCTTGCACCCGTCATCCGTGGCTGCGAGATCGCCGCGGTGTGCGTGTCCGCCCGTCCGAGGGACGAAGCCGATTCCTACATGCCTGTCTTCCATGCTGGGGACGCTCAGGGTCGCGGCCTGGCTGCGATGCTTGGCGTTCCCTGTTTTTCTACGACCCACCAGCGCGGGCATATCGCTGCGGCGAAGGTCGACAGCGGCATCGCGGACGGCGATCTGCTGGCCGTCCACCTGTCCGGCGGCACAACGGAGCTGCTCTCCCTCATCGGCGACCGGCTGACCCTCCTGGGCGGCACGCTTGACCTGCATGCGGGGCAGCTGGTGGATCGTACCGGCGTGGCGATGGGGCTGGCGTTCCCGTCCGGGCCGCATCTGGAGGCGCTGGCCGTGCAGGGGCATTCCGCCGCACGGCTGACCATGACCACCCGTGACGGGGGGCTGAACTGCTGCTTTTCGGGCGCGGAAACGCAGCTCATGCGCTGGCTGAAAAGCGGCGAGCTCTCCCGGGAGGACATCGCCCGGGAGGTGTATGACCTGCTGGCGCGTACCGTGGCGCGGATGATCTGCGCCGGTGCGGAGCAGACCGGCATCGGGCAGGTGCTGATCGCGGGGGGCGTGTCCTCCTCGCGGCTTCTGCGCGAAATGCTCACGGAACGCATCCGCAAGCGCAACCGCGACCTGCGCGTGTGCTTCGGCAAACCGGAATACAGCGGCGACAATGCCGTGGGTGTGGCGCTCATCGGTGCGGAAAGGCTCAGGGCGAACCATGCTGACACGGCTGACTGAATCCGAAACGGCGCGATACGGCCATTGGGCGTATGCCCTGGCCATGCGGGGCGAAACGGCCAGCTACCCGAGCTATCGGGATGGCATCAAGACCTGGGAGGACTTCATCCGCCCCGATGACAGCCCGGATGCGGAAGCGCTGCTCTTCCGCCATGAGGGCAGGGTCTGCGGCTGGATCGCGTGGTACGCCATCCCGGCGCAAAGGTACGCCGCCACGTCCGCCTTTTTGGTGGAGACGTATGCGGACGACGCGGCTCGCGAATTCGTCGCCCATGTCCGGGCGCTGATGACGGCCTGCCTGAACGACCTGAAGCGGGACGGCAGCCATCACATGACCTTCTTTGCGGAGGAGGAAGCCGCCCTGCCCATCCTGACGGAATTGGGTTTCCGGCGGGTGGGGGCGTACCGCGCCTATCGCAAAGCATTGTGAGGAGGAATGAACATGTCTGCACGGCTGCTGGATGGCAAGGTGATCTCCGGGGAGCTTCGCGAGCAGATCGCCGAGCGGGTGTCCGCCCTGAAGGGAAAAGGCATCACGCCGGGTCTGGCGGTGATCCTGGTGGGGGATGACCCGGCCAGTCAGATCTATGTCCGCAACAAGGAGAAGGGCTGCGAGCAGGTCGGCATGCATTCCGTGACCATCCGCATGCCGGCGGACATCACCCAGGCGGCGCTGGAGGGGATCATCCGCGAGCTGAATGCGGATGCCACCATCCACGGCATTCTGGTGCAGCTGCCCCTGCCGTCCCACCTGGACGAAGCGTCCGCGCTGGCCGCCATCGTCCCGGAAAAGGACGTGGACGGCTTCCATGTGGAGAACGCGGGCAAGCTGCTCAATGGGCTGCCCGGCGTGGTGGCCTGTACGCCCCAGGGCGCGATGGAGATGCTTCGCCGCACGGGCATCGACCTCACCGGCAAGGAGGCCGTGGTGGTCGGACGCAGCAATATCGTGGGCAAGCCCATGGCGATGCTGCTTTTGCAGGCGAACTGCACCGTGACGCTCTGTCACAGCCGCACCGCCGACCTGGCGGCACATACCCGCCGCGCGGATGTATTGGTGTGCGCCGTGGGCAAACCGGGCTTCATCACGGCGGACATGGTCAAGCCGGGCGCGGTGGTCATCGACGTGGGCATCAACCGTCTGGCGGACGGCAAGGTCGTGGGCGATGTGGACTTCGACGGGGTGAAGGAGGTCGCGTCCTGGATCACGCCCGTCCCCGGCGGCGTGGGGCGCATGACCATCACCATGCTGCTGAAGAACACGGTCGATGCGGCAGAAAGGGCAGCGCATGCCTGAGTGGATATTGGAGGTCAGCGACCTCAACGAGTACGTCCGGCGGACGCTGGCGGCCGATCCGACCCTGCGCAGCGTGCGTCTGCGCGGCGAGATCAGCAATTTCAAGCGGCATTCCTCCGGGCATTGGTATTTCACATTGAAGGACGCCACCTGCCGCATCAGCGCGGTGATGTTCCGTCAGAATGCCATGCGCATGTCCATCTGCCCGATGGACGGCATGCGCGTCATCGTCTCCGGGCAGGTCAGCCTGTATGCGGAGAGCGGCATGTATCAGATCTACTGCGACAGCATGCGCCCGGACGGCGTGGGCACGCTGTATCAGCAGTTCGAGGCGCTCAAGCAAAGGCTCCAGGCGGAAGGGCTCTTCGATGCCGCGCGGAAGCGACCGCTGCCGTGGCGGCCGAGGAAGATCGCCATCGTCACCTCGGAGACCGGCGCGGTGCTCCATGACATCCGCCGCGTGTCGGCAAGGCGTGATCCCGGCGTGCCGCTGGTGCTCCTGCCCGTGCAGGTGCAGGGTCAGGGCGCGGCGGAGGACATTGCTGATGCCATCCGCAAGGCCGGGACGCTCCCGGAGGTGGATGTCATCATCACCGGGCGCGGCGGCGGATCGATGGAGGACCTGTGGGCGTTCAATGAGGAGATCGTCGCCCGAGCCATCGTGGACAGCCCCGTGCCCGTCATCAGCGCGGTGGGGCACGAAACGGACACGACCATCGCCGATTTCGCGGCGGACGCACGGGCATCGACCCCGTCCAACGCGGCGGAAATGGCCGTCCCGGACAGGCGCGAGATCATCGAGGGCCTGCGGGACATGCGCCGTCACCTGTCCGACGCGATGGGCGCAATGACCCAGTCCGAACGCTATGCGCTGCTTTTGCTCCGCCGCCGGATGGAAGCCGTCCACCCCCAGCACCGGCTGACGGTCCTGCGCACGCAGGTGGGCGCGGCACGCCTGCGGCTGGACGCGGGCATGGACGCGCTCTTTCCGGTGCTGGCGCACCGCATCGCGCTGTCGGGCATGCGGCTGGACAATGGCATCGACCGGCAATTCGCCGCGCCGCAGGAACGCATCCGCCGTGCGCGGGCGACACTCACCGCCCTTGACCCGTCTGCGGTGCTGGAGCGTGGATACGCCATGGTCATGGCGGAGGACAGGGTCATTTCCAGCGCGGAAATGGCCGGACAGATAGAATGCATGACGCTGCGCTTCCGTGACGGGAGCGTGCGCGTCCAACGGAGGGATGACGATGGCAGCGAAGAAGAAGCTGACCTTTGAGGAGCGTCTGGCGCAGGTGGAGGCGCTGATCTCGGGGATGGAATCCGGCACGATGGGGCTGGAGGAGGCGCTGAAGCGCTACGAGGAAGGCATGGCGGCACTCACCGCGCTGGAGAAGGAGCTGCAAAGCGCTCAGCAGCGGCTGACGGTGCTGCGTTCCGCCTCCGACGGCACGGAGGAGGAGCTTCCCCTGGAGGTGGAGGAATGAGGACCTACGCCGAATACCTCCGCATGGTGGAGGAGGCGCTGCCGGTGCAGCTGGCCGCATTGGGGGACATTCCGCCCCTGCTGCACGAGGCGATGCAGTATTCCCTCTGCGCGGGGGGCAAGCGCCTTCGTCCGGTGCTGCTGCTGGCGGCATGCGAGACCCTGGGCGGCCATGCGGAGGACGCACTGCCCTTCGCCTGTGCGCTGGAGATGATCCACACCTACTCCCTCATCCATGATGATCTCCCGGCGATGGACAATGACGATCTGCGCCGCGGCCGACCCACCAGCCACAAGGTGTATGGCGAGGGCATGGCCATCCTGGCGGGGGACGGTCTGCTGTCCGCCGCGATGGAGCTGATGCTGCGCCATGCGGTGCGTCAGGGGATGCGGGGCGTCCGTGCGGCAGAAGCCATCGCGCGCCGTGCAGGCGTGACGGGCATGATCGCCGGACAGGTGATGGACGTGACGGGCGAGGGGAGTCAGCCGACACGGGAGAAGGTCGGGTACATCCACCTGCATAAGACGGCTGATCTGCTGACGGCACCGATCGAGGCGGGCTTCCTGCTGGCAGGCGCGGATGACGCGACCGTCGCGGCGGGCTGCAAATACGGTCAGGGGCTGGGATTGGCCTTCCAGATGGTGGATGACCTGCTGGACGTGGAGGGGGACGCAGCGTCCCTGGGGAAAACGCCGGGCAAGGACGCGGCCGAGGGCAAATTGACCTGGGTGGCCGTCTGCGGCATGGAAAAGACGCGCGAGGATGCGGCATCAGCCGTGGACGCAGCAGTCGTGGCGCTCCGGGACGTGCCGGGGGACACAAATTTCCTCAAAACCCTTGCGTTATCCACCCTGAACAGAGTACAATAGAGGACAGCGTATATCAGGCGCGGATAAGGGGGCATCTGTTTGCACGATGTTTTAGGTATTTTGCAGAATCGGGCGCTGTGGTGCGCGGTCGCGGCATGGTTCGTGGCGCAGGCACTCAAAATACCGACGTACTGGCTGGTGGAAAAGGAGCTGGACTGGCGGCGCTTCTTCGGCAGCGGCGGCATGCCGTCCTCCCATTCGGCCTTCGTGACCGCATTGGCGATCATGGTTGGTGCGTCGGAGGGCTTTGATACCGCAGCGTTCGCCATCGCGGTGGTGCTGGGTGCCATCGTCATGTATGACGCATCGGGTGTCCGGCACGAAACGGGCGTACAGGGGCAGGTGCTCAATGAGATCCTGCAAAAGGTCTTTGTGGACGGTGAGCCCATCACCGATGTGGAGCTGAAGGAGCTGGTCGGCCACACCAAGCTGGAGGTCGCCGGCGGCTTCCTCGTGGGACTGCTGACGGCGCTGGTGTTCATATTCCTGTAACATAGCAAGGGTATAGTAGTCAACAAAAGGATCGGGAGGACAAAGCTATGGATCGTTTTCTGGAAGAAGTCGTGACCAAGCATCGCCGCGGCCTGGACGAGGCCATGTACTACCTCAGCTGGGTGATGATGATCGTCTGTGCCGTGCTGGGCTTCATGATGCTGCAAATGGTGTTCTATGCCTTCAGCGTGGGGACTGTCGTGCCAACGGTGGTGTTCCTCGGCATCGCGGTGTATCTCTGGCTGACGCATGACAAGATCCGCACGGAGTATGAGTACACCTTCACCAACGGTTCGCTGGACTTCGCGATGGTGTTCAACAACAAGAAGCGCAAGTCCCTGGGCAGCCTGAACATCGCGAAGGTGGATGCGTTCGGCAAGGTGCAGAGCGGCTCCTTCCGCCGCCACACCACGGGCAAGGAGGTCAAGCACCTGCGCTGGTTCCTCAACCGGGAGAGCGAGCTGTATTACCTGGCCTTCTCCAAGGAGGGCAAGAAGAGCGTCATCGTCTTCGAGCCGAGCGAGGAAATGGTGGGGCATATCAAGCACTACCTGCCCTACGGCGCGCTTCAGGAGAACTGAGCATGCCCGGGAAGCAGATCTATCTGGATAACAGCGCCACCACCCGTCCGTCGGATGCGGTGGTGTCTGCCATGCTGGGGGTGCTGACGGAGAACTGGCATAACCCCAGCGCACTGTATCAGCCGGCCATGCAGGCGGAGAAGCTGATGACCGCCGCGCGGGAGACCTGCCTGAAGGCCGCTGGTGCAGCGGGGCATACCCTCGTTTTCACCTCCGGCGGCACGGAGGCGGACAACATCGCCATCCTCGGCTACCTGCGCACGGTGAAAAAGCCCGGCCGCGTGCTGCTTTTCAGCGTGGAGCATCCTGCGGTGCTGAACTGCACCCCGGAGATCGAGCGCATGGGACACAGGGTCGAGCGCATCCCGGTGGATCACCGGGGCGTGTGTGACCTGACCCGGCTGGAGGCCATGCTGGGCGAGGATGTCCGCCTCATCACCCTCATGCAGGTGAACAACGAGGTCGGCGCGATCCAGCCCATCGCGGATGTGGTGAAGCTCCGCGACCGGCTCTGTCCCCAGGCCGCTATCCATGTGGACGGCGTGCAGGGCTTTCTTCGCGTGCCGTTCCACTTTGGCCGCTCGGGCGTGCAGTCCTATGCCTTTTCCGGCCACAAGCTCCATGCCAGCAAGGGCGTGGGCGGCTTGATTCTGCGCAAGGGGCATCGTGTCGCGCCCATCGTGTTCGGCGGCGGACAGGAGGGCGACCTGCGCTCCGGCACGGAGAATGTCCCCGGCATCGTGGGCATGGGAGAGGCCGTCCGCACCTATCCGGCGGACGCAGCCGAGCACATGCTGATGCTGAAGGAGCGGCTCTGGACGGGCATCCAGGCGGCCATCCCGACGGCGAAGCGCAACGGCCCTGCGCCGGACGACCCCGCCTCTGCGCCGCACATCCTCAACGTGACTCTCGCGCCCGTGCGCAGTCAGACCATGCTCTTTGCCCTGGAGGGCGACGGCATCTACGTCAGCGCGGGGAGTGCCTGCGGAGCGCACAAGCAGAAGGTGTCCGCCGTGCTGACGGCGATGGGTCTGTCCACCGCCGAGGCGGACTGTGCGCTGCGGTTTTCGCTCTGTCCGGATGTGACGGAGGCGGACATCGATGACACCGTCGCTGCGCTCAGGAAGCACTACGACCTGCTCAAGGCCTTTGTGAGAAGATAATGGCAAATACCAATGCAGAAGGAGCATCCACATGCGTGAATTGCTGCTCGTCCGCTATGGCGAGATTTTCCTCAAGGGGCAGAACCGCCCCACGTTCATGCGCGCGCTGGTCAAGCGCGTCAGGCGCGCCGTGCAGGAGCTGGGCGCGACGGTCTACCTCAACGACAGCCGCATTTTCGTCACGGATTATACCGATCAGGAGGAAGCCATCCGCCGTGTGACGAAGGTCTTCGGTGTCCATAGCGTCTGCCCGGCCATCGAGATGCCCAAGGAGGACTTCGAGGCCGTCGCGGCACAGGCCGTCGCCATGATGGCGGACCTGCGCGGCACGTTCAAGGTCAGCGCGCGCCGCTCCGACAAGCGCTACCCCATGGACAGCCCCACCATCAACGGCGAGATCGGCCATCGTGTGCTGACGGCGAATCCGAACCTGTCCGTGGACGTGAAGCACCCCGAGCATGTGCTGAATGTCGAGATCCGCGACCATGCGTATCTCTATGTGCGGGTCATCCCGGCGGTGGGCGGCATGCCCGTGGGCACGAATGGCCGCGCGACCCTGCTTTTGTCCGGCGGCATTGACAGCCCCGTCGCCGGCTGGATGATCGCCAAGCGCGGCGTCCACATCAGCGCGGTGCACTTCCATTCCTACCCCTACACCTCCGACCGCGCCAAGGAGAAGGTGCTCGACCTGGCACGCATCCTCAGCGAGAGCTGCTGCGGCATCCGCGTCCATGTCGTCCCCTTCACCAAAATTCAGATGGAGATCCATGAAAAGTGCCCCGAGGAGTATACGACCCTCATCATGCGGCGCTTCATGATGCGCATTGCCGAGCGTGTCGCTCGCATCGAGGGCGCGGAGGCCCTCATCACCGGCGAATCCATCGGCCAGGTCGCCAGCCAGACCATGACCGCCCTGGGCACGACCGATATGGTGGTGGACATGCCCGTCTTCCGGCCGGTCATCGGCTTTGACAAGGCCGAGATCGTCGCCATCGCCGAGAAGATCGGCACGATGGAGACCTCGTCCCTGCCCTATGAGGACTGCTGCACCGTGTTCACGCCCCGTCACCCGGCGACCCATCCCAAGATGGACAAGATCCTCGAGGGCGAGAGCAAGCTGGACGTGGAGGGGCTGATCCAGGAGGCCATGGACGGCATTGAGATCGTCTGCTGCTAATGCAGTAGCTAATGCAGCAGATTCACCACCGCCATCAGCCCGACCCCCGGCAGACCCAGCGCCCCGGTGACCATCACGGAGAGGGGATTCACCCCCAGCGGCGGCAGGGGCAGCAGATTCCACCCCAGCAGCAGGAGCAGCCCCGTCACCCCGCGCCGCAGCCACCGCGCATGCGCCCGCTGCGGGTCGTAGCGCAGGCTGCATCGGGTCAGCAAAAGTGCGGCCCCGGCGAGGATGCCCACGCTTTGCAGCGCATCCGTTGGCATTTGCATCACCTCCGGTGCAGCATATGCGCCGGAAATCGTGAAAATTCTGTCAAAATACGCGTTTTGACGGCTGACACCCTTGCCAATCCCGTGGAAACGTGTTAGAATACTGATGGGAGCGTCTGCGATCCATTCGCCGGATAAGGCGCTCATCCATCACTGCACATTGACGATTTTGAAGGAGTGTGTATTCCCATGGCCAAGAAGACGATTGACAACATTCAGGTTGCGGGCAAGCGCGTCCTGGTGCGCGTGGACTTCAACGTTCCCATGAAGGACGGCAAGATCACCAACGATAAGCGTATCGTGGCGGCGCTGCCCACCATCAAGAAGCTGATCGCCGATGGCGGCAGGGTCATCCTGTGCAGCCACCTGGGCAAGCCGAAGAACGGCCCGGAAGAGAAGTTCTCCCTGGCCCCCGTTGCTGCCCGCCTGAGCGAGTACCTGGGCAAGGAAGTCGTTTTCGCCAATGACGACAATGTTGTGGGCGAGAATGCCAAGGCTGCCGTGGCCGCCATGAAGGACGGCGATGTGGTGCTGCTGCAGAACACCCGCTTCCGCAAGGAGGAAACCAAGAACATCGACACCTTCTCCAAGGAGCTGGCCTCCCTGGCTGACTGCTATGTGAACGATGCCTTCGGCTCCGCTCACCGTGCTCACTGCTCCACCGCCGGTGTGACCGAGTACCTGTCCCCCAACGTGGCTGGCTATCTGATCGGCAAGGAGCTGTCCGTGATGGGCAAGGCCCTGGACAATGCCGACCGTCCCTTCGTGGCGGTGCTGGGCGGCGCCAAGATCGAGGACAAGCTGAACGTGATCAACAACCTGCTGGAGAAGGTCGACACCCTGATCATCGGCGGCGGCATGGCCTTCACCTTCATCAAGGCCATGGGCGGCGAGATCGGCAAGTCCCTGCTGGACGAGAGCAAGATCGACTACTGCAAGGACATGATGAAGAAGGCCCAGGAGAAGGGCGTGAAGCTGCTGTTGCCCGTGGATACCGTGTGCATCAGCGAGTTCACCTTCGATCCCGCTGTGGAAACCGAAATCACCGCTTCCAACGCCATTCCTGCCGACAAGGAAGGCTGCGACATCGGCCCCAAGTCCCGGGAGATCTTTGCCGAGGCTGTGAAGGCCGCCAAGACCGTGGTGTGGAACGGCCCCATGGGCGTGTTCGAGAATCCCACCCTGGCTGCCGGCACCCTGGCTGTGGCGCAGGCCATGGCGGACAGCGATGCTGTGACCATCATCGGCGGCGGCGACTCTGCTGCGGCTGTTGAGCAGATGGGCCTGGGCGACAAGATGACCCACATCTCCACCGGCGGCGGCGCCTCCCTGGAGTATCTGGAAGGCAAGGTTCTGCCCGGCGTTGCTGCCCTGGACGAGGCTTAATTGAAGTAATGCACCCACGTCACGCCGCACCTTCCGTGCGGCGTGACTCCTGCAAAGAAAGAATATGCAACATTCCCCCAAAAGGGGATTCTTAAGGGCCAATGGCCCTTAAGCGGGAGTGCAGAGGGCGGCGCCCTCTGCCCCCGTGCGTGAGAAAGAGGTATGAGTATGCGTAAGGCAATTATTGCTGGCAACTGGAAAATGAACAAGACCCCCGCCGAAGCAGCTGCCCTGGTGACCGAGCTGAAGCCTTTGGTGGCTGACGCCAGCTGCGATGTGGTTGTGTGCGTGCCCGCTGTGGACTTTGCCGCCGTGAAGGAGGCCGCTGCCGGCAGCAACATCCACCTGGGTGCCCAGAATGTGCACTGGGCTGCCTCCGGCGCTTTCACCGGCGAGCTGAGCGCTGACATGCTGGTGGCTTCCGGCGTGGAGTATGTGGTGATTGGCCACAGCGAGCGCCGCCAGTACTTTGGCGAAACCGACGCCACCGTGAACAAGCGGGTGAAGGCTGCCGTGGCTGCCGGCCTGAAGGTCATCCTGTGCGTGGGCGAGCTGAAGGAAGAGCGGGAGAACGGCTACACCGATGCCCTGGTGGAGTATCAGACCCTCATCGCCCTGACCGGCCTGACCGGCGAGCAGGTGGCGGATGTGGTGGTTGCCTACGAGCCCGTGTGGGCCATCGGCACCGGCCTGACCGCCACCGATGAGCAGGCCAACGAAACCATCGGCGTCATCCGCAAGGCTCTGGCCCGCAAGTACGGCCAGGATATTGCCGACAAGGTGCGCATCCAGTACGGCGGCTCCATGAACCCCAAGAACGTGAAAGGCCTGATGGCCCAGCCCGAGATCGATGGCGGTCTCATCGGCGGCGCCTCCCTGAAGGCCCCCGACTTCTCCCTGGTGGTCAACTACGACAAGTAACCCGGGACGGTCCAGAGGGCACTGCCCTCTGGACTCCTGGTTAAGGGCGTTGCCCTTAACAATCCCACGAAGGGTCTTCGACCCTTTCGAAAC
>CAZJOA010000077.1:11399-12893 GCA_964547515.1 uncultured Faecalibacterium sp. | reverse complement strand
ACCATGCCCACCGGCGAATTGAAGGGGCTGCTGACGGACATCGGGGTGGAAGAACTCGGCCACCTTGAGCTTGTGGGCGCGATGGTGCATCAGCTGACGCGCGACCTGACCTGCGAGGACATCACCAAGGCGGGATTCGACACCTGGTTTGTGGATCACGGGGCGGCGCTCTATCCGGCGGCCGCCACCGGCATGCCCCACACGGCGGCCTTCCTGCAATCCAAGGACGATGCGATCACCGACCTGCATGAGGATCTGGCGGCAGAACAGAAGGCACGCACGACCTATGAGAACCTGCTTTTGCAGGCGGACGACCCGGACGTGATCGACGTGCTGCGCTACCTGCGTCAGCGGGAGATCGTGCACTACCAGCGCTTTGCCGAGGGGCTGGAAAGGGTGAAGGCCGGGCTGAACGAGCGCAATTTCTACGCCTTCAACATGAACCTCCCCTTCGCGGGGAGCTGCGGGAAGGGATAATGCGAACCCGCAGCTGGCTGTTTGTCATATTGCCTGATTTTGCCTTTGCACAGCCTGCGTCCCGGGGACGATTGAAAAAAAATCCCCCCGGGGCGCAAATTTCCTGTCAAAAGAGGTAGACGAAAGGGGGGAAGTGTGCTATAATGACGTTGGCAGACTGAAAAAATCGGAAGGCCGCTGGCGGGAGGCACTATGCAGGAGAAGCTGTCCGCCGGTGCGGAGGCGTTCGTCCGTGCCGTGACGGATTTTGTTTTTGTGGAGCATTCGCCCGAAAAGGCGGACGTCATCCTCATCCCCGGCTCGCGGAAGATCGATCACGCCTTGCATGCCGCGGCGCTGTACCGCGCGGGGTATGCCCCCTGGGTGCTGCCGTCGGGGCGGTTCGCCGTGTCCCATGGGCGCTTCCAGGGCGTTCCGGAGCGCTATCAGGCTGATTATCCCGATGCTTACGAAACGGAATGGGCCTTCCTGCGGGCGGTGCTGATGCGCCATGGCGTGCCGGAAAGCGCCATCCTCCGTGAGGACAATGCCACTTATACCTGGGAGAACGCCCGATTCTCCCGTGATGTGCTCGACCGGCTGGGCATCCCTTGCCGGACGGCGATTTTGGCCTGCCATGCGTTTCATGCACGGCGGGCTCTGCTGTATTATCAGGCTGCTATGCCCCGGACGCGCTTCGTGGTCTGTCCGGCGCAGACCCCCGGCTATGCCCGGTCGGACTGGTTCCTGACCGAAAAGGGACGCAGATGCATCCTCGGTGAGGTGGAACGCCTGGGCGGACAGATCGGCGAAGTTTTTTCGGCGATGCTGCATGAAAACGGTGACGTCAAACGTTGATATGGATGGCGGGGAGGTTGACTTCCCCGGAGGGCAGAAACTATGGCCATACACGAGGGACATCGGCAGCGCTTGCGGGAGCGATTCCGCATGGAGGGGCTGGAGGGCTTCGCCGCGCATGAGGTGCTGGAGCTCCTTCTCTTTTATACCCGCGCGCGTGGGAATGTCAATCCGCTGGCA
>CAZJOA010000077.1:0-11299 GCA_964547515.1 uncultured Faecalibacterium sp. | reverse complement strand
GCTGGAGCTCCTTCTCTTTTATACCCGCGCGCGTGGGAATGTCAATCCGCTGGCACATCGGCTGCTGGAGACCTTCGGGTCACTCAAGGGGGTGCTGCAAGCCCCCGTGGAGCAGCTGACTGCGGTGGACGGCGTGGGCGAGGAGACCGCGACCTTCCTGTCGATGATGGTGCCCCTCTTTCGCAGATATGAGCTTTGCCTGTGCGAGGAAACGACATGCCTGCACTACTTCAGGGATGTGGAGAAATATTGCCGCGCCCTGCTGACGGGGCTGAATAAGGAGCGGCTCTACGTCATCAGCGTGTCCTCCCAGATGAAGGTGCTCGGACAGCGTGCCGTGGGCAATGGCGACCTGACACAGGTGATGGCGTATCCCCGGCTGGTGGTGGAGACTGCCCTGAATCACAATGCCTATGGGGTCATTCTGTGCCATAACCATCCGGGCGGGGAAGCAAGACCCTCCGTCGGTGATGTGGAAGTGACATGCGCGCTGGAGGCCGTGCTGGCCAAGCTGAACATCGCGCTGCTGGATCATATCATCGTCGCGGATGGAAAAGCCTATAGCATGGTCGCTGCGGGGGACTTCATCTGTACCGCCCCCCAGACGGATGCGCCCTGCGTGTGCAGGGAGGAGACTGGCACGAATGTCCGATGGGTCTGACGAAAGGATCATCCTGCCATGAAGCACCCAAGAAGTCTCTTTGCCATGCTGATGAAGCTCGCCCTGCTCTGTGTCCTCCTCGGGATCGTCTTTTACCTCGGGGTGGTCGGCATGGTCGTTTATCGTCAGAATCATCTGCCCGAGGTCGGGGAGTACGATGCCATCATCGTCCTGGGGGCACAGGTCAAGCCCAGCGGCGAACCGTCCCTCCAGCTGCAATGGCGCATCGATGCCGCCGTGGAGGCCTGGCAGAAGCACAACTGCATCATCGTGACCTGCGGCGCGCAGGGCGGCAATGAACCAGCCCCGGAGGCGCATGTCATGCGGGATGACATGATCCGTCAGGGTGTGCCGGAGGCGGACATCCTCGTGGAGGATCAGAGCTTCAACACCCGGCAGAACATCAACCATGCCGTGTCCCTGCTGGAGGGCAGGGAGATCCGCCGGGTGCTCATCGTCACCAGCGATTATCACCTTGCCCGTGCTATGGCCATCGCGGAGGACGCCGGCCTGGATGCCAGCGGCATCGGGTCGCCCACATTGCAGGGGCTGCGTCCCTGGGTGAAGAATCAGGGGCGGGAGGCGCTGGCCTGGATCAAATACTGGATGCAGAAATACCTGCATCTGCCATTGGAGTGATCGTCACAGATGACAGCCGAGATGCTTTCCGCCCGCCTGACGGAATGCGGCATCGCCCATGATGCGGCGCTGCCCGCGAAGCTCCTGCGGTATCACGCGTTGCTCATGGACTGGAACACCCGCATGGATCTGACCGCCGTGACCGACGAGGCGGAAATGATCGACAAGCATTATGTGGACAGCCTGAGCGCACTGTCCGTCCCCGGGCTCATCCCCGTGCGCGGGACGCTCATCGACGTGGGCACGGGCGCGGGCTTCCCCGGACTGCCGCTGGCACTGGCCTGTCCGGAAATGCAAGTGACCCTCATGGACGCGCAGCAGAAGCGCCTGAACTTCCTTCAGGCCGTCGTGGACGATCTGGGTGTGCGCAATGTCACCCTGGTGCATGCCCGCGCGGAGGATGGCGCACAGTTCCCCAATCACCGCGAGAAATACGACATGGCCGTGGCGCGTGCGGTGGCATCGCTGGCGGTCCTGTCGGAGTACCTGCTGCCCTATGTGAAGGTGGGGGGCAGGGCACTGTGCTGGAAGGGCCCTGCACTGCTGGAGGAGCTTCCGCAGGGGCGGAAGGCCGCGTTCCTGCTGGGCGGCAAGGTCGAAGAGCCGATCAGCGTCGCCTTCCCCGGGCACGATTGGCAGCATATGCTCCTGCCCATCCGCAAGACGGCAAAAACCGCTCGACAGTATCCGCGAAAAGCCGGCACACCCGGCAAGTCCCCCCTGGGCGGAAATGATAAGAAGTGACAGCATCGCGCCGGAAGGCCGCAAAAATCCCCCGTACACCGGGCAGAACGTGTCGAACGATTCTGCTTGCAGTGTGCGGGGGATTGGTTTATAGTGGAGTCAGCCGCCATGCAAAGGAGCATACTGCCATGCCGTACACGAAACCACGCCGGAGCATCGCCGCCCCGCCCGCCGCCGGGCATCCGGGGGAGGACTATCTGGACGCAGCGGAAAGGCTTGTCCGCCTTCAGTCCGCCGGGTACAGCCGTGCCGAAATGGCCGGGCTGACGGGGCTGACCGTGCCGCAGGTGGTGGAGCGCTTGCAGCTGATGACGCTGGACGATGGTCTGCGGCGTTATCTGCGCGTGGAAAACGTGCCGGAGCGCACGGCGCTGACCCTCCTGCTTGTGCCGGACGAGGTGACGAGGCATCGGCTGGCCATGCGGATCGTGCGGGAGCGGCTGTGCGTGCGGGATGCGGCGCTGCTGGCGGACGCGGCGAACCGCCATTGCGCGGCCATGTGCGCCGAGCGGCATCAGCGGGTGCGGATCGTCCTGCGGGACACAAGGCCGTTTCACAATGCCCTGCGGGACATCGCCGGGCAGATGAACGCCGCCGGTGTGAAGGCGACCTTCACCGAGGAACGCCGTCAGGGCATGATGGAGATGAAGATCGCCTACCCCCTGCGCAGGCGGCGCACGGAGCGCTATCAGTCCATGTAGACCCGCAGCGTCTTTTCGATCCAGTACAGGAAGGTCGCACCGGGGACTTCAAGCGCCTTCATCCGGCGATAGAGGGGGAGTCCGTCCGCCACATCGTGCCACAGGTCGGTGAACACCGTGTCGTAGCCCTCGCGGGGCATGGTCTGCGCGGCGTAGTCGAATGCGTCCGCCTGGATGATGCGCAGGGCATCGCGGCGCGGGAAATGCGGCAGGATCAGCCGCGTGAACAGCCCGATCACCGCCGGATTCTTCTCCACCACCGTGACGCTGCTGACATCCGCCTTCATCAGGCAGTGGAACGCATAGTACCCCAGCCCCAGGCCGTAGGTCAGCACCTTGCCGCGGCTCTGGCGGACGGCGGGCTGGATGGTGTTGATCTCGTTCGGGGTGACGGTCATCCACACGCGCCCGTCCTCGCGGATGGCGGGGAAGGTGAATGCCCGGTCGAACCAGCCCAGCTGGGGCAGGACGCGACCCTGCTTGTCCACCTCGAAATCGTCCGCGACGAAGAGCTCCATCGGCTCGATGGTCTCGTAGAGCAGGTCGATGCCCGTGTGCCGTCCCGCATCGGGGCGGACGGCCTGGAAATAGGCATCCGCCTCATACCGCGCAGGGTCATGCTGACGGATCATCCGCGGGAAATAGCCCCGATAGAGCCGCGCGTCCGCCGCCCTGGCCGTGTCAAGACCGCAATGCGCCGCCAGAAGCGCCCAATACCCCTCATCGGCGGACAGCCCGCATTCCGCGCACAGGCGCGTCACGTCCTCCGGGCGGATGGCGCAGGGCGTGAAGGTCAGGTACTCGCTGATGAGCGTCAGCAGGCGCTCGTTCTCCTCGTGCAGCAAGAAAGATCACCTCAAAGTCAGAATCAGCCTCATTTTATCATGATACGCGCGTTTTTTCAACGAAAAAGCCGGTTGCAACCGCTGGTTGACAAATTTCCAGCCGAATTTGATGGCGCGCAACCGCATTTTGTGTTATCATGCTGACACGTCGAAAGGCGAAATCACCACCGACGAGGTGGCAAATGAGGTGGCAGAAATGATCCTGGCCAATAAGATCATCGAATTGCGAAAGAAGAGCGGCTGGTCGCAGGAAGAGCTGGCGGATCAGCTGGGTGTGAGCCGACAGGCGGTGAGCAAGTGGGAGAGCGCATCCTCCATCCCCGATCTGGAGCGCATCATCGCCATGAGCCGGCTCTTCGGCGTGAGCACGGACTACCTGCTCAAGGACGAATTGGAGGGCGAAAGCCCCATCCCCGTGGACGAGCCGGTGAACGCCCTGCGTCAGGTGTCCATGGAGGAGGCGAATGATTACCTGACCCTCGTGCAGCAGAACGCCCGCCCCGTCGCATTGGCGGTGAGCGCATGCATCCTCTCGCCGATTCCGCTGCTGCTGCTCAGCGGCCTGGGCGACATGAACCGCATCAACCCGCAGGTGGGTGCGCTGACGGGGGTCATCCTGCTGCTGGTGACGGTGGCTCTGGCGGTGACGGTGTTCGTGCGCTGGGGCATGAAGGCGGAACGCTATGAATACCTCGAAAAAGAGCCGATCGAAACGGCGTATGGCGTTTCGGGCATGGTCAGGGAGCGTCAGCGGGCACATCGCACGACCTTCGTCCGCCATATCGTGACCGGCGTGGCGCTGTGCGTGCTGTCCCCCGTGCCGCTGCTGTGCGTCAGCATGCTGACCGAGATCGAGATCTTCCTCCTCGCGGCGGTCTGTGTGCTGCTGGCGCTGGCGGCCGTGGCGGTGTACCTCTTCGTCAGCGCGGGCATGCCCGAGGGCAGCTATCAGCGCCTGCTGGAGGAGGGGGACTACACCCGCCCCCGCAAGGCGCGGAACAGGTCGCCCTGGCCGGCGGTGTACTGGTGCACGGTGACGGCGATCTACCTCGGCTGGAGCTTCTACACGGACGATTGGCATCGCACATGGCTGGTCTGGCCGGTGGCGGGGGTGCTCTTCGGGGGCATCGCGGCGCTGGTGGAGGCGAACAGCAGGAAATAAGCAGGGATATGCGAAGGGCTCATCAGCTTCGGCTGATGAGCCCTTTTGCCTATTCGGGCCTGGGCGTTCCGGGGGTGATGGCGGACTTCCCGAAGCGTCGGCGCACGTCGTCCACCGCCTGTTCCACCCGGGCGCGACGCGGATCGTCCGGCTGCACATCGGTCAGGAAGGACAGCTGGGCGGTCTCGGTGTCGTCCTCATGGCAGAGGGCGGAGGCGGTCACGGTCAGCAGGCGGATGGGCGCATCGCTGCGCCAGCATTGCTGCAGGATGGCGAAGGTCTCGCGGAAGAGCACCTGCGTCAGGCTGGTGGGCAGGGGGAGCGTCCGCTGCCGGGAAATGACCTTCAGCTGGGGGTCTTTGATCTGCAATGTGACGGTGCGGCATTTGAGGTGCTGGGCGCGAAGACGGCTCGCCACGCTGTCGCACAGGGGCATCAGCCCGGAACGCCATGCCTCTTCTCCCACCAGGTCGTGCGGGTAGGTCATGCCGTTCCCGATGGATTTCGCCTCGTCCCGCTCGCCCCACCGCCGCACGGGCGATTCATCCAGCCCATGCACCATCGCCCACAGGCTCTCGCCCTGCTTGCCCAGCCATTTCGTCAGGCTCTCGCGCGGTGCGGCTGACAGCAGCCCGATGGTGCACACGCCGTGACGGCGCAGGATGTCCGCAGCGGCATGCCCCACGAAGAGCATGTCGTCGATGGGCAGGGGGTGGAGCAGGCTCGCCACGTTTTCGCGGGTGATAACGGTGGTGGCGTCCGGCTTCTTGTAGTCACTGCCCAGCTTCGCCCAGTACCTGTTGTCGCTCACGCCCACGCTGATGGTGATGCCCAGCTCCTCGCGGATGCGCCGCCGCAGCATGTCCGCGATGGTTCGCCCGTCACCGAAGAGCCGCTGCGAACCCGTCACGTCCAGCCAGCTCTCGTCCACCGAGAACGGCTCGACCTGATCGGTCACGCTGCAATAGATGGCGTTGATCCGGTCGGACATGGCCTGGTATTCATCGTGATGGGGCGGCAGGAGGATGAGGTCGGGGCACTTTTGCCGCGCCTGCCAGATGGTCTCCGCCGTCTGCACGCCCATGCGCTTGGCAGGCATGTTCTTGGCGAGGATGATGCCGTGGCGGCCTTCGGGGTCACCGGCGACGGCGACGGGCTTGTCCCGCAATTCGGGGTATTTGAGCAGCTCCACCGAGGCGAAGAAGTTGTTGCAGTCGCAGTGGAGGATGGTTCTGCGGATGGGGTCAGGCATCGTCATCATCGCTTTTCCGGACGAAATTGGCGGCGAGGCTGTCCGGCTGGAAGCGCGGGTCAAAGGCCAGCGCCCGGAGGCTCTCCCGGCTGACGACGGTGTTCGTGCCCAGGCAGTCGGTGCAGCGGTAGAAGCACTCCGGGCACACGCAGCCCAGATGGGGTGCATCCGCCTGCACCATGTAGATTCCGCATTCCTTGCAGGAGCAGCGCATGAGCGGCACTTCCTTTCTGCGTCGAGGGGATCAGTGATGGTCGTCGCCGTCGTTGGCGCTGATGGTGCCCTTGCGGCCATCCAGGGTGACGACAGCGCCGGATTTGAGGATCTCGGTGGCGTGTGCCGCGCCGATGACCACGGGGATGTCCAGCGTCAGCCCGGCGATCGCGCCGTAGCCCTCGGGGTTCGCGTCCTCCAGCACCAGACCCGAGGCCTTGCGAAGCAGCGAGAGCATTTCGCCCGTGGCCTGGCTGCACACGATGATGTCACCATTGTCGAATGCGGGGGCATCCTGGGCGAAATCGCGGATGACGCACAGCGGGGCGACGATGCGTCCGCCGTGCAGGCCGATGCCCTGGGTCAGGAGATGTCCGACCACATGCACCTTCATCAGGTTGGTCGTGCCGGAAATGCCCAGGGGGACACCGGCGGTGAGGACGACCAATTCGCCATCGCGGACGATGCCCGCGTCGACGGCGGCATCCACCGCATGCTCGAAGAGGTCATCCGTGTTGGATTCGCGGGCGATCATCAGCGGCACAGTGCCCCAGGAGAGGGACATCTGCCGCCACACGCGCGGCACGCTGGTGCAGCCCACAATGACGCTGCGGGGACGATAGCGGCTGAGGGTGCGCGTCGTCGACCCGGACATGGACACGGTGATGATGGCGCTGGCGTTCAAGTCCTGCGCGGAGGTCACGGTGGCATGGGAGATGGCGTTGGTGACATCGGTGGCGAAGGGGTTGGCGCGGGTGAAGCCGCGGATGTTCTTGATGTCGGCCTCGGCAGCGAGGGCGATCCGAACCATGGTCTTGACGGCCTCCACGGGGTACGCGCCGACGGCGGTCTCACCGGAGAGCATGATGGCACTCGTGCCGTCGTAGATGGCATTGGCCACGTCGGTGGCCTCGGCGCGGGTCGGCCGGGGGTTCTTAATCATGGAGTCCAGCATCTGCGTGGCGGTGATGACCGGCTTGCCCATGGCGAGGCTGCGCTGGATGAGTTCCTTTTGCAGGGCGGGCACGTCCTCCAGGGGGACCTCCACGCCGAGGTCGCCGCGCGCGACCATCACGCCGTCGGTGACGCGGAGGATGTCGTCGATGTTCTCCACGCCCTCCATGTTTTCGATCTTGGCGATGATGTTGATGTCGCGTCCGCCGTGCTCCTTGAGGATCTGCCGGATCTGGAGAATGTCATCCGCCGTGCGGGTGAAGGACGCGGCGATGAAGTCGAAGCCGTTCTCCACGGCGAAGATGATGTCAGCGCGATCCTTTTCGCTGATGAAGGGCATGCTCAGGTGGACATTGGGGATGTTGACGCCCTTGTTGTTGGAGACGACGCCGCCATTGCTGACGCGGCAGATGACATCGTTGCCCTCGATGCGCTCGACCTCCATGCCGATGAGGCCGTCATCGATGAGGATGGCGTTGCCGGGCTTGACATCCTGGGGGAGTCCCTTGTAGGTGATGGACACGCGGTGCTCGTCGCCCTCGATGTCATCGGCGGTCAGGGTGAAGAGCTGACCGGGCTGGAGGGTGACGCGGCCGTCCCTGAAGGAACGCACGCGCACTTCGGGGCCCTTTGTGTCCAGGAGGGTGGCCACGGGGAGACCGAGCTCATCGCGGATGCGGCAGACCTCAGCGTGATTGCGCCGGTGGCTCTCGTGGTCGCCGTGGGAGAAGTTGAAGCGGGCGACATTCATGCCGGCCTTCATCAGGTCGGCGATGAGGTTCTTCTCGAAAAGGCTGGGGCCCATGGTACAGACGATCTTTGTCTTGCGGATGGGGGTATTCATGGCGATAAGTCCTCCATTCTCTATCGATAACGGCGAAATGCCGGGCACATACCGGGAACATTATACATCATTTCGGGCGGATTGTGAAGATGGAAAAACGGACAAGAAAACGCCGCCCGGGCGGACGGCGCAGGGGTTATGGGGCGTAGACGAAGGAGATGCCGTTGTCCTTGCAGTAGGACGCAAATGCTTATTTTGCCCACACGATCATGGTGCTGTTGGCGGGGTACACCTGGGCGGTCTGGTTGGGGTTGGACTGGAGCGCCTTGTTCCGCGCGAAGGCGTAGGCCTCAAAGAGGGTGATCTGCCCGTTGCCGTCCACATCGGCGGTGAAGGCGCGCTCCACATTCGTGGCCATGTTCCAGCCGCTGCCGTAGCACAGGCTGTAGGTGAACAGGCCGAAATACTTGTCCATCACGCCATCGCCATTGGGGTCATAGCCCATGGACTTGCTCTCCTCGGTGGAATGGGCGGCAGTGATGACGTAATAGCTGCTGGTGGCGAGGTCATTCGCGCCGCGGGACTGGGTCGAGGCGGAGAACGCGCTGATGACATTGCTGTTGAAGGCGTTCAGCTCGGCCTGGCTGACGGGTTCGGGCTCGCCGCCCTTGCCGATCAGCTGACCGGAATAGCATGCATCCACGATGACGATCTTCTTCCCGGGGATCTCATCCAGCACACTGCGCAGCCGGGCGATGGTCAGGTAGCTTCCGTCCACGCCCAGGAGCGACCCGTGATAGCTGGTGTTGAGCGCGTTGGTGCCATGTCCGGCGAAGTAGATCAGGCTGACGTCATTGACCGCGGCATCGGCGAAGGTGCTGCGGATGGCGCTGACCAGACCGTCCGCGCTCAGCTCGCTCTTGGTGGAGATGCGGTAGGGCGTGGCCGTCATCCGCCCGAGCATGGCACGCATGCCGGACACATCCGCCGCGCTGCCCTTCATCTCGTTGGCCGTGCCGGTGTAGCTGTTGCCGATCAGCAGGGCGCGATAGACCGTGGTGCTGCTGCCATTCACCGGCAAAACGGCGGATGGTGCGGCGGCGGTGTCACCCACCTCGTCCGTGACGGTGACGGTCACGGTGCAGTCCCCGCCGTTGGGCAGGGTGTAGCTGATGCTGGGCGCTTCGGTGATGCGCTGTTCGCGCGTGCCGCCGACGGTGAAGTCCCACACATAGGCGACCTCGCCGTATGCGCCGGTCACGGTGGTCGTCCAGGTGACGGTGTCACCGGCTTCGGCGCTGGTGACGGAGGCCGTGGGGGAGGCGACGGTCATGGTGGCGTAGGGAGTGGCGCTCATGCCGGCGGGAACGGTCAGATACGCGGGGACGCGCAGTGCCGTCATGCCCTCGCAGCCGTTGAGGATCAGCGTGTCCAGCGCGCGGATGGGCTGACCGCTGACGAGCTTGGGCAGCGTCACCACGCCGGAGACATTGCTGTCCACCGCGCAAAGGGGGACGGCCGTGCCCTCGGTGACGCTGTAATAGAAGCCATTCAGGCTGACGAGTGTTTCGCTGGCGTAGAAATTGGCAAATCCGGATGCACTGCCGAAGGCCGGGGCGAAAATGTAGGCCACATCGGCGGGGGCGGCGTTCAGGCGGGTGGTGGCGCTGACAAGCTGCAAATAGGCCGCGCCGGTCTGCGCCAGAACGGTGCTGTCCACGCTGACGCAGCCCTCCGGCAGCACCAGCGCGTGGACGGAGGTGTCCGCAAAGGCGCGGGCGTCCACCGTCTGCACGGCGGCGGGCAGGACGATGCGCCCGTGCAGGCTCGTGTCCCCCTCGAAGGCGGAGGCATCGATCGCGGTCAGCCCCTCCGGAAGGACAAAAACGGCGGAAGCGCTCAGGGCGACCGTCAGGAGAAGTGCCAGCAGCAGGAAAAAGAACGTTTTCTTCATCGTGGAACTCCTTCTTGCACAGGAAATGATCTGGACATCTCCATTATAGTGCCTTGGTTCTTTCTGGTCAAGGCTGTGACAAAAAAGTTACATTTATTACAGGGGGGTCTGCGACCCATTCTCTCGCGATTGAGTCGACTGTACTTTTTGCAGTTCCCGCGTGGGGCGAAAAGCCTCCCTTGTGTAAAGGGAGGTGGCATGCGAACGCAGTGAGCATGACGGAGGGATTGCTCCCGAGGACGTTGTCGGACGGCAGTCCGACCAGGACGAGGGGCTTCGGGGTCTTCGACCCATTCTCTCGCGATTCAGTGGGCTGCACCTTTAAACAGCACCCGCGTGGGGGCGGAAGGCCTCCCTTGTGCAAAGGGAGGTGGCATGCGAACGCAGTGAGCATGATGGAGGGATTGCCCCCGAGGACGTTGTCGGACGACAGTCCGACCAGGACGAGGGGGGGTCTTCGACCCATTTCCTGCGCATTCCATCATTCCTTGGGATTCGGCTCAGTCCCCACGCACCAGCCGCGAAGCTTGTTGACCGTGCGTTCGACGGCATCGCGGCTGTTCTTCCACGGCTCGTCGTAGTAGCGGTAGTCAAACTTGCGGCAGAACCAGCTGACGTCCTCCTGGATGCGGTCGAAGGCCTCGGTCTCCAGGGTGCAGAGGGTGTTGGCGAAGTCGGCGAGCGCCTTGGCGGGCAGTTCACCGGAGGCCAGGCGGAGCAGCTGTGCCGCATGGGGCAGACAGACCCCCTTGCAGCTCTCGAACTTCTTGCGGAATTCGGTGTCGTTCTGGTACAGGTGGAAAAAGGTGTGCAGGTAGCGCCCCATGTTGTCGTCGATGGAATCGCAGACGATGCAGGTCTGGTCAAGCTTGTCCAGGGCGGCGGCGGCATCCTCCATCAGCTTGGCGGTGCTGGGGGCTTTGCCGGTCAGCCTGTCCATGAGGGATGCGCCGGACGCCCCCTTCGCGGCGGCTCTGACCGTCTTACAGGCCTTCGCCAGGCGTTCGCGCGTCTCGGCCACATGGCTCTCCAGCATCAGCGCGTGTCCCAGACGGTTGTCCACCGCATACAGCATCTGCTGATGCTGACGGCAGAAGCCCTTCCTGTTCACCTGGATGCGCGTGTCCGGCTCCATGACCGATGCGCCCAGGTAATGCTCCACCTCGCCCAGCTCCGTCTTGCGCCGGAGCGCGCACAGGAAGCATTCGCCGTCCAGCTTGATGGCATCCCATACGGGAATGGTGTCGATATGGTATTTCATGTGCTTGCCTCTTCCCTTCGTTGCTCCTGTCTGCGGGGGACGACCCCATCAGCGGATGTGTCAGCAATAGTATACCATATCCCGGGCGGAACGAAAAGAGCGTTTTGCAAGAAAAACAGGACATTGCTC
>CAZJOA010000076.1:0-13313 GCA_964547515.1 uncultured Faecalibacterium sp. | reverse complement strand
GCTGCATCGAGACCTCAAAGGGGACGGTGCGGCGAATATGCGGGGGATTGCTTCCACATTCCTATCCAACTATGGAAGAAAAGACAACTATGCAATTACAATCAATTCAAAGCAATCCCACGCATCCTGAGCCGCCAAGATATGCAGCCGCCTTTACTGGGAGCAGCCGGTTACGCGGGGGGTTCGGGGGGAAAGGGGTCTTCGACCCATTTTCTAAAGGGACGTATTGCCTTTCAGAAAAGAGGCGAAGCCTCCCCCGGCGGCTTTGCGCCGCTTTCGACGCGCGAAAGCGGCCTTGTACTCAAAGCTCCATGCACCTAATTGGGAACGAACAAGTTATGTGACCGCGCTGTCACTTCAGCGTCACGATGGTCACGCCGCTCTCGCCCTCGCCATACACGCCCAGACGGCAGCTCGCCACATGCATATGGTGACGCAGATGCTGCTGGATGCCATTGCGCAGCACGCCCGTGCCCTTGCCGTGGATGATGCTCACCTCACCCATGCCCGCAAGGATGGCGTTATCCAGGTAGATGTCCACCTGTGCCAGCGCTTCGTCCAGGGTCATGCCGCGCACATCGCATTCCATGCGGACGGTGCGTTCCATCGCGCCGGTGTGCATCGTCACGCTGGACTGCCTGGGCTTCTGCGGGGCGGACGGCTTCTCCTTAATCAGCCGCAGCTGGGAGATGTTCACCTTCAGCTTCATGATGCCGGCCTGCACCTCCACCTCGCCCTTGGCATTGGGCGCGGAAAGCACCGTGCCCTGGCTGCCGATGGTCAGGATGTCCACCCTGTCGCCGGGCTTGACGGTCTTGGGTGCGGCGGAATTGTCCACCTTCTGCACCAGCCCTTCGGTCAGGCTGTCCACGCTCTTCTCGATCTGCTTGCGCACGGCGTTGATCCCCGCGTCGGGGCTGCTCTGCTCCTTCTTCATGCGCTTGAGCTCCGCGATGATCGATTCGGATTCGCGGCGCGTCTGCTCCATGATCCGGCGCGCATCCTCCTTGGCCTTCCGCAGGGCGGATTCACGCTTCTCCTCGATCTCCCTGCGCAGCCGTTCCGCCTCGTCCCGCAGCTTGATGGTCTCCTCGCTGGCCTGACGGGCGATCTCGCGCTCACGCTCCGCCACCTGACGGTGATATTCCGCATTGGCGATGACATCCTCAAAGCGGATGGAATCGCCGGAGAGCAGCTTTTTCGCATCCTCGATGAGGTTCTCGGGGAGGCCGAGCTTCCGGCTGATCTCGAATGCGTTGGACTTGCCCGGCACGCCGATGGACAGGCGATAGGTGGGGCGGAGGGTCTCCACGCTGAACTCCACGGAGGCATTTTCGACCCCCTCGGTGGACAGGGCGAAGGCCTTCAATTCGCTGTAATGGGTGGTGGCCATGGTGCGCACGCGGATATTGCGCAGGCGCGTGAGGATGGCCTGTGCCAGCGCCGCGCCCTCGGTGGGGTCAGTGCCAGCGCCCAGCTCATCGAAGAGCACCAGGTCACGGGGGGTGACCTCATGCATGATGGAAACGATATTGGTCATGTGGCTGGAGAAGGTGGAAAGGCTCTGCTCGATGGACTGCTCGTCGCCGATGTCGGCAAAGACCTGCTCGAATACGGCCAGCTCCGTGCCCAGATCCGCCGGAACCTGCAGACCCGCCTGCGCCATCAGCGTGAACAGGCCGACAGTCTTGAGGGTGACGGTCTTGCCGCCGGTGTTCGGCCCGGTGATGATGAGGCTGGTGAAGTCCTTGCCCAGCCACAGGTTGGAGGGCACGACCTTGTCCGGTTCGATGAGCGGATGCCGTCCGCGGATGATGTTCAGATAGCCATTCTGGTTTAGCTTGGGTGTCACGGCGTACATCTCGCGGCTCAGCAGCCCCTTGGCGAAGATGAAGTCCAATTCCGCGAGGATGTCCACCGTGGCACGCATGTCCGCCGCATGGGGCACGAGCTCCGCACTCAGCGCCGCCAGAATGCGCTCGATCTCCTGCTTCTCCTTGGCCTCCCACTGGCGCAGCTCATTGCCCATCTCCACCGCCGCCATCGGCTCAATGAAGAGGGTCGCGCCCGTGGCGGACTGATCGTGCACCAGACCGGGCACCATGGCGCGGCTGTCCGCCCGGACGGGGATGACATACCGGTCATTGCGCACGGTGATGATGGTGTCGCTCAGGTATTTCTGGAAATTGGGGTTATGCACCATCTGGTTGAGCTTTTCCTTGATGCGCTCGGTCGCGCCGCGCAGATGACGGCGGATGTTCATCAGCTCGCTGGAAGCACTGTCGGCGATCTCCTCCTCGGAGATGATGGCGCTGGTGATGTCCTGCTCGATATGTCGCAGGGAAACGATGCCCTGTGCCTTGGCCTTGAGCAGGGGGGTGTTGTCCCGGTCGGTGTCCAGTGCAGAACGTGCCGCCCGCGCCGCCGCAAGCAGGGTCGCGATGGACAGAAGCGCCTTGGGGGACAGGGTCGCGCCCTTTTCCGCCAGGGTGATGCTCTGGCGCACGTCCTCAAAGGGGATCAGCGGCGACGAGCCTAGGTATTGCAGGATGACCGTGGCTTCCTCGGTCTCGGCCTGCCACATTTCGATCTCCGCCAGGCTGCCGGAGGGCACGAGGGCCTCGCAGCGCTCCGCACCCATGGGGGTCAATGCCTTTGACGCAAGGCGCTGGCGTATCTTGGTGAATTCCAGCACGCGCAGGGTTCTTTCTTTCATCATCATTCTATCCTCATTTTGTCATAAGCACTCATTCCACCGGACGATTCCAGTGGGCAGCGGTCGCTTCTCCGCGGCGCATCCCGCCCCCGAAAACCGCCACGGCTGACTGGAGCGCTTCGTCCCTTTCGGCATTCAGCGTCATTAGGGGTGTCCAGCCCGCACGGCGGACACGGCTGACCAGATCGGTCGGGACGCTGTTCATCAATCGGACGAGGCAGCCCTCCGGCAGCCGCTGACGCAGCAGGGGGAAGTCCACCCCGCGCCGGTCGGTCAGGGAGGTGTCCGCCAGCGCATCCGGATGCTGTGTATCGCACATGCGGCAGTCCGCATGACCCTGCGTCAGCCCCCGATACGTCCGCGCGGGACAATGGTGCAGCAGCATCAGCTGGGCACGCCCATAGGCGGGGATCAGCATGGGCGGATCGTCCGCCAGCAATGCGGACAGCTCCGACGCGGACAATTCGCCCGACGCGGTGACGAATTCGCAGCCCTCATCATAGAGCACCTGCGCCGCGCGGCGGTTCATCACCGGGATGCCCTCACCCGCGCCCATGGGGACGGGCCATTGCAGCCCTAACTGTCCGACGCTGCCCAGCACCACGCCGCCCAGATGATCGGCATGCGCCGTCACAAAGCGGTGGAGCATCTCCAGCGTCGCCTGTTCGCATTTCATGGGCAGATGCAGCCACACCCCCGCAGCCAGCGCGGTCAGGTCGCGTTCCAGCGCCGCCTCGCGGAAGTCCTCCGGATACCACACCAGCCGTGCGGACAGGGGCTTCACGCATTCGTACTGCGTCAGGTCGCGGAAGACGATGGTCTCGGGGGCTTTCCCGGCGGGAAGCGTCACCGCCTTGGGCGGATGCACCGCGCCGCGCGCCAGGGTGAAGTCCGCCGCCCGCTGATTTTCCAGTGCCAGCATCGCATCCCGGCGAATGGCGTTGAGCGCGGACACGGGCACAAAGGCATTCTCGGTGAAGACGGTGCAATCCCGCAGGACGAAGGGCGTGTCACCCAATTTGGCCAGGGATTTGCGCGCGTCCTCCTCCGTGAGGGCACGCTTCTGCGCGGCGGCGACGATCTCGCCCGTCACCGTCACGGAGGACGCACCGTCGCTGGCGGTCAGCAGCAGCTTCTCGCCCGGCAGCGCCGTCAGGAGCAGATCGCAGGGGATGGGCTTCACAGTCAGGGCACGGGCACGTTCCAGCTGAGCACTGCTCGTCAGCCGGAACACACCGTCCCCCGCATGGGGCTTCATGTCCGGACGAAGGCGCAGCAGGGCGATGTCCCCCGCCGAAACCGCATGCCCGGCGTAGATCATCTCGCTGTCGCCCTTTTCCGTGCGGAGCTGCAATCCGTCACCGTCCATCAGGTCGCGTTCCAGCCGCAGTCGCGCCATGCCGCCCGCCACCGCCTCGATCCGGCCGATGAACACGCCGCCGTGATTCACGCGGTCGGGGCAGATGACCCCCGCATCCTGACAGCCCAGGGCATAGCCGTCCATCAGGCCGCCGCGGGAGAAGATCTGCACCAGATCGTCGCGTTCGGCAGCGTCCGCCGGGCGGAAGGTTCCGTCCGCCAGCGCATCGATGCCCTTTCGGTAGCTTGCCGCCACCGTCGCGACGTATTCCGGACGCTTCAGCCGCCCCTCCAGCTTCACGGAGCATGCCCCCGCCTGTGCCAGCTCCGGCAGATGGTCGCGCAGACACACATCGCGCGGGCTGAGCCATGCCGCCGTTCTGCCGCGATAGGTGTAGGGCAATCGGCAGGGCTGGGCACAGCGGCCGCGATTGCCGCTGCGTCCGCCGAGCATGGAGGAGAACAGGCATTGTCCGCTGACGGCGACGCACTGTGCGCCGTGTCCGAAGACCTCGATCTCCAGCCCGACCTCCGCCGCCCGACGGATCTCCCGGAGGGAGCATTCCCGTGCCAGCACCGCGCGGGTCAGCCCGTGTCGGCGGCAGAACGCCACACCGGCGGCGTTGTGCAGCGCCATCTGAGTGGACGCATGCACCGGCAATGCCGGGAAGCATGTGCGTGCCAGCTGCATCACGCCCAGATCCTGCACCAGCACCGCGTCCACCCCCGCATCGTGCAGCAGGCGCAGCACCTCCATCACGCCGGTGAGTTCGCCGTCCTTGACCAGGGTATTGACCGTCACATGCACGCGCACATGATGCAGATGGGCGAAGTGCACCGCCTGACGGAGCTGCGCTTCATCGAAATTTCCCGCGCCGGCCCGGGCAGAAAATGCGGCATAACCCAAATAGACCGCGTCCGCACCGGCGGCCACGGCTCTCTCCAGGCATTCGCGATCCCCCGCAGGGGCCAGGTTCTCCAGAGACACCCGCTGTTCGTTCTTCATCGTTTCCATTTCATCGGGGGACAGTCCGCCCCCGTCGTTCAGCCGTCCTGACGCAGCGCCGACATTTCCCGCCGCAGCCGCGCATTCTCGTCCTTGGCCTTCATCAGCTCGTCCGCCAGGTTCAGCGCCGCCAGAACGGCTGCGTTCTCCTTGTTCGTGCGCGCGGCGAACTGCATCTCGGTGATCTGCCGATCCGCAAATGCCGCCACACGGCTGAGGTGCTCCGCGCTGTCGGCGGAAACAAGGGTGTACTCCCGCCCCGCGACGCGCACCGTGACCTTCTGCTTCTCCATCATAACCTCACATCTGCAAAAACAGCGCAGACCGGCGGTTTTCGCCCCGATCTGCGCCGTGAAATGCGATCACATCTGGTCAAAGGGATAGACCTGGCCGAAGGTCTCCACCCGGATGGACTTCATCCGCTGATCGACCACGGGCTTATCCCGCATGTCGCGATTGGTGTTGACGATGTCCTCGGCGACCTCCATGCCCTCCAGCACCTTGCCGAACGCGGCGTACTGCCCGTCCAGGTGGGGGCTGTCCGAGGTCATGATGAAGAACTGGCTGCCGGCGGAATCCGGCATCATGCTGCGCGCCATGCTCAGCACGCCATAGGTGTGCTTGAGGGGATTGTCCCAGCCATTCATGGCGAATTCGCCCTTGATGTGGTATCCGGGGCCGCCGATGCCCACACCCTTGGGGTCACCGCCCTGGATCATGAAGCCGGGGATGACGCGGTGGAAGATCAGCCCGTCGTAGAAGCTGGAATTCGCCAGCGCGATAAAGTTACCCACGGACTGGGGCGCGACCTCGGGGTAGAGCTCACCCTTCATTTCGCGGCCATCCTCCATGGTGATGACAAAAGTGGGATGCTGTGCCATAAATGACACTCCTTTCACATTCAGGAAATGCAGCAGCGCGTCCGCGCCATCCGCACTATCTGTATTGTAACAGCATTTGCGCGGAATTGCAAGTTTTCCGTGCAAATTCGCGTCATTTCACTCAATTTTGTGGGAAAACAGGCACATTTTCGCCGGAAATGCCGTGTCAGGTGGGGTTTTTCGCCCCTGCGCACGCATTGATGCCGAACAGCTCTGCCTTGCGGCGGATCATCTCATCCATCCGGCTAATGTACTGCTCAATGTTCGTCACATTGGGCGCACGGCCGATATGCCCCTCATCCTCGTACACGCGCTTGGAGATGCCTCCCGCGCCCAGGGCGAGGATGTTCGTCGTTTCCTCCATGATGTCCACATTGTATTGGCAGGCATGCCCGGGAATGGCATAGCCGATGTTCTCCTGATTGCCGGCCATGTTCTTCTGTCGGTAGAGGTAATAGGGCTGCATGCCCAGGGCGCGGGCGGTCTCCAGCCCCAGGGCGACCATGCGGGAGGCCTCCACCCCCGTGGGGAAGCGGTAGTTCTCGAAATGCAGGCGCGTCGAGCGCTTGATGGCCAGGGTATGCACCGTCAGGCTCTCGGGACGGAGCTGACGGGCGAAGGCCATCGTCCGGGCGAAATCGTCCACCGTTTCGCCGGGCAGACCCGCGATCACATCCATATTGATATGGCGGATGCCTTCCGCGCGTGCCATGGCATAGGCATCGATGACCTGCTGTGCCGTGTGCGCCCGGCCGATGATGCGCAGCGTGCCGTCATTCATGGTCTGCGGATTGATGCTGATGCGTCCCACGCCCGCCGCCTGTATGGCGCGGAGCTTGCCGGGCGTGATGGTATCCGGACGACCCGCCTCCACGGTGTATTCCATCGCCCCGGGGAAGCAGGCCATCATCTGCGAAAGCAGACGGGTCAGCTGTTCCTCGTTCAGGCTGGTGGGCGTGCCGCCGCCGACATACACCGCCCGGAGCGTCCGCCCGGTATCGCCGATCATGGTGCTGCATGCACGCATCTCCTGGAAGAGCGCGTCCAGATACGGCTCGACCAGCTTGCCGCTGCCCAATTCCCCGGAGGAAAAGGAGCAGTAGGTGCACCGCGTCGTGCAGAAGGGAATGCCGATGTACACATCCATCCAGCGGTCGTCCGGCGGGGGCATTTCGCCCTGCACCTGAGCGATCTCCCAGAGGATGTCCGCCCGGTCGGGCTGCACGTCGAAGCGGTCGATCACATAGCGCTTTGCGTCCTCGCCGGACAGTCCCAGCCCGATGGCCTCCTGCATCAGATGGGTGGGGCGGATGCCGGTCAGGCTGCCCCACGGCGGATGGACGCCGGTCACATTCCGGCACAGGTCATAGAGCGTCTGACGCACCAGACGGCGTGCGGCGCGCTTGCGGTGGAGCGTCAGCAGGCGCTCGTCCGCCTCGTCAGGCGGAATGGGGACGCTCCCCTGCGCCGCATGCTCCCCGTCGGTGAAGCGGCAGTGATAGCAGCCGTCCGCCTCCCACGCGGTGAAGGTGTAGCGCGGTTCGTCCCACACGCTGTCCGCCATGCCAAACAGGCGGGTGATGTTCATCAGCTCCGGCTGAAGGGTGTCCAGATATTGCGTCATGTGCGTTTCCTCATGCGTGTCCGGGGAATATCTCATATTGCCGCGCCAGGGGCTGGAGCCGCCGCAGCGAATCCGCCAGCTGGGACATGCTGCCCCCGGGGAGGTCGACCCGCCCATAGCCATGGGCGAAGAGCGTGTCCCCCGTGAACAGCCACTCCCCCGCCTGATAGCACACGCCCCCCGGCGTATGCCCCGGGGTATGCAGCACGGTGAACGTCACACCGGCGAATGTGAGCGTGTCGCCCTCGCGGACGGTGCGGGTCGCCTGCGGGGCAGTCACCTGACGGCCGACGAGCCAGCCCGCGTTCAGCGCCGGATCGGTCAGCATGGGGGCATCATCCCGGTGGATGACGATCTCCGCGCCGTCCGCCAATGCCGCCACGCCGCCGATGTGGTCGAAATGCCCGTGCGTCAGCAGGATGGCCTCGATCCTCCGGCCATCGCATGCCCGGCGGATGCGCTCCGGCTCTGCGCCGGGGTCGATCACCACGCAGCCCGCCGATGCGTCGTCCCCCACGATATAGCAGCAGGTGGACAGCGCGCCCACCGTCAGCGCCTTCATTTTCAGCATGGCCGCCTCCGTCAAAAGAGCTTGGTGGAATCCATCAGCATGGTCACAGGGCCGTCGTTGACCAGGGACACCTGCATGTCCGCGCCGAACACGCCCGTTTCCACATGGATGCCCTGTGCCCGCCAGGCATCCACCAGCCCCTCATACAGGGGGATGGCCTTTTCCGGACGCGCGGCGGCGGTGAAGCCCGGGCGGCGCTGGGAGCGTGCATCCCCATAGAGCGTGAACTGGCTGATGGCGAGAATTTCGCCGCCCACATCCAGTATGGACTTGTTCATCTTGCCGTTTTCGTCCTCGAAGATGCGCAGGGTCGGGATCTTGCTGGCCATGTACGCCAGATCCTTCTCGGTATCCTCGGCGGACACACCGATGAGGATCATGTATCCCCTGGCGCACCGGCCGACGGTTTCGCCGTCGATGGCGACGGACGCGGACGTCACCCGCTGGATGACACAGCGCATGCTGATTCCTCCTTTTTCTGAAAAGGCGCTCCACGGGGAAAGCCGCCGTCACGCCCGGAACACGTCGATCACGTCCGACTTCTTCATCAGCTGCTTGACCAGCTTATCCATCTGCTCGCGGGATTTGACCTCCACCACGAAGCGGAACGTCGCGATGCGGTTCTTCTCGTCCAGCGTGGTGGACACGGTCTTGATCGTGATGTTCATCTCGCCCAATATGGTCGCCAGCTCCACCAGCAGATTGGCCTTGTCATACGCCACGATCTTGATGGAGGCGGTGAACGCCCCCACGTCCTCATCCGCCCAGCAGACCGTGACACGGCGTTCCTGTTCGCCGGATATGACATTGGCGCAGTCCGCCTTGTGGATGGTCACGCCGCGTCCACGGGTGATGTAGCCGATGATGTCATCCCCGGGCACGGGGCTGCAGCATCGGCCAAACCGCACCGGGATGTCCATGTCCTCATTGCCGGGCATGATGATGCCGTGATTGGCCTTCATGTTGGGACGGCGCGCGGGCTGGGGCGCAGGCTGGAGCAGCTCCTCCAGCTTGGGGGCGGCAGCGGCCTGCGCGGCACGCTGTTCATCCGCCAATCGGCTGACGACATACACCGCGGCCATGCCGCCATAGCCCACGGCGGCGAAGATGTCGTCCACCTGGGTGAAGCCGTATTTGCGCATGATGGAATCGTAGAATTCCGGCTTGATGAGGTCAGCGGGGTTGAAGCCCCGTCGGCGGCATTCCTTTTCCACCATGGAACGTCCCAGCTCGATGTTCTCGACCTTGAACTCCTTCTTCAGGAAGGCGCGGATTTTCGATTTGGCCTGGGGCGTCTTGCAGATGCGCAGCCAGTCCGTGCTCGGCCCTTTCGACGACGCGCTGGTGATGATCTCCACCCGGTCGCCGGTCTGCAAGGCCGTGTCCAGCGGCATGATCTTCCCGTTGATCTTCGCCCCCACGCATTTGTTGCCCACGCCGGAATGGATGCGATACGCAAAGTCCAGCGGCGTCGCACCCTTGGGCATGGAAATGACATCGCCCTTGGGGGTGAAGAGGAAGACCTCTTCGGCGAAGAGGTCGGTCTTGAGGGTGTCCATGAACTCCTTGGAGTCGCGGGTGTCGCTCTGCCAATCCAGGATCTGGCGAACCCAGGTCAGCTTGGAGTCCAGATCGTCCCCGCCGCCCTTCTCCTTATAGCGCCAGTGCGCCGCAATGCCGTATTCCGCCACGCGGTGCATCTCCCAGGTGCGTATCTGCACCTCAAAGGGGAAGGGCATCTTGCGTCCGCCCACCACCGTGGTGTGCAGGGACTGATACATGTTCGCCTTGGGGACGGAGATGTAATCCTTGAAGCGCCCGGGGATCTGATTCCACAGGGTGTGCACGATGCCCAGCACCATATAGCAGTCCGGCACGGAATCCACCAGCACGCGGATGGCGATCAGGTCATAGATCTGGTCGAAGGGCTTGTTTTGCAGCACCATCTTGCGGTAGATGGAGTAGAAATGCTTCGGACGGCCATCGATGTCATAATGGATGTGCATCTCGTCCAGCTTTTCGGACAATTCGGCGATGACGGTGCGGATATTCTCCTGACGCTCGGAGCGCTTCTGTCCGACCTTCTGCACCAGATCCTGATAGCCAGCCGGTTAGATATAGCGCAGGGAGATGTCCTCCATCTCCTGATTGATGGCGTACACGCCCAGGCGATGCGCAATGGGCGCATAGATGTCCAGCGTTTCACGGGCGATGGACACCTGACGCTCCGGGCGCTGATACTTCATCGTGCGCATGTTGTGCAGGCGATCCGCCAGCTTGATGAGCACGACGCGGATGTCCTTGGACATGGCCAGGATCATCTTGCGCAGGGATTCGGCCTGTGCCTCCTCCTTGTCGGCGAAATCCAGCTTGTTCAGCTTGGTCACGCCGTCCACCAGCCAGGCCACCTCATCGCCGAATTCCTTGCGGAGGGTGTCCAGGGTGATGTTCTCGCAGTCCTCCACGGTGTCGTGGAGCAATCCCGCCGCGATGGTCGGCGGATCGATCATCAATTCGGTCAGGATGCTCGCGACAAAGCAGGGATGAACAAAATACGGCTCGCCGCTCTTGCGCTTCTGATCCTTGTGCGCCTCCTGGGCGAACAGGTACGCCTTGCGCACCAGCTCCGCGCCGTCACCGGGGGTATATTTCTCCACGCGCGCCAGCATCGTGTCCAGCGGCATCGCTTCATAAACGGTGTACATCGAGCATCCTCCTTTCCATCGACTGTCACGCCCATGATGCTCAGAGGGCGCGCAGATAGCGGATCAATGCGCTGTCGTCCATACGGCATTTCACTGGGGGCAGCAGCCGCAGGGCATACGGCGCGAGGGACAGCTCCGCCAGCTGCACCTGATGGAAGGCCATCAGCCCCACCAGCACCTGCTCCGGGGTCAGCGCGGTATCCGCCGCCAGCTGCCGCGGGGACGTATCGCCGCCCTGACGGACACGCCGGTACAGCGTGCGCAGCGGTTCGTCCGCCATGCTGAGCTGCTGGAGCAGCGTCCGCAGCGCCGGGTTCTTCGCCATGGCATGCAGCTGCGCCCGCGGACATTTCTCCGCGATGGCGGCGGCCTCACCGGGCAGCAATTCGCCGTCCAACAGCACGATGTCCGTCCACACGTCCGCCAATGCCCCATATTCCGGGTGCATCACCAGCGTGTTGAAGGCACGCGCGTCCTTCACGCGGCGCACCGCGACGTCCGCCCGGCATTCGGTCAGCATGCGGGCGGCATGCTCCCGCTCATGGCCGATCAGCAGGACATTGCGCCCGGTCTTCATCAGCTTGCGCACACCCGCCGCAGTGATATTCTCCGCCTTGGGGAGAATCTTATTATGATTCGACGCGAGCCACGTCATTTCCTGCAAAAAGCCCGAAAAAAGCACGTTCTCCGCCGGGATGGACACAGCGCCCTCCGCCGGGGCGATGGCCTCCGCCATCAGCTGGGGGGTGACGCGCCCCCGGAATTCGTTGCGCTCCGGGGTGAAGAGCACGTCCACGCGCTCCAGCCCCTCGTCCGCCAGGTCGCCCATGCCAAACGCGATGCCGTCCCGGATGGTCGCGCCGTCCAGCAGCAGCAGCTTCAGGTGCGTGCGCGTCTTGCCCACACGAACCGCCTGCTGCAAATGGGCATCCCGCACGAGGAAGACCGGGTTCGGATTGGCGTACCCCGTGGGCTGGAGCTGATCCAGACGGGCGATCATGTCCAGATCGACCTCCTGGAGGCGCACGGTCATGTCGTATTCCTTCCGGGGGATGTAGCAGGTCAGGTCGCAGTTCTCGGTGATGGCCAGATTCAGCCGACGGCGCAGCTCCGGCACAAGCTCGGCACGCATGGTCAGCCCCGCCGCCTGTTCGTGTCCGCCGAAGCGGATGAACAGATCCTTGCAGACGCTGAGCATGGCATGGATATTGACCCCGGGGATGGAGCGGCACGAACCGACGGCCAGGCCATCGGCATCGCGGGTCAGCACGATGGTCGGGAAATGGTAGCGCTCGCAGATGCGTCCGGCGGCCAGGCCGATCACGCCGTGATTCCAGCCCTCGCCCATCAGGAGGATGACCCGATCGGTCAGAAAGTCCACATGGGTCGGGAGCATTGCCAGCGCCTGCTGGGTGATGTCCTGCTCGATGCCCTGACGCTGGGCATTGGCCTCCTCCAGATGCATGGCGATGGGCTCGGCCGTGGCGGCATCGGGCGCGGTCAGCAGGCGAACGCCCTGGGAGGCATCCTCCAGACGGCCGCCCGCATTCAGCCGGGGTGCAAGGCGAAAGCCCACATGCCCCGAATTCACCGGGGGATTCACGCCGCTGACCTGCATCAGCGCGCGCAGGCCGGGACGCTGACTGTCCGCCATTCGCCGAAGCCCCTCATGGACGATGACGCGGTTCTCGTCGATCAGGGGGACGATGTCCGCCACGGTGGCCAGCGCGGCCAGATCGATCCGGCGGAGCACCGCGTCCATGCCCAGCAGTGCCTGCGTCACCTTCAGCGCGACCCCCGCACCGCACAGGCGGCGGAAGGGGTAATCCCCCAGGAGCGGATTGAGCACCGCATCCGCCGGGGAGGGGGTGTCCGCCAGCTGATGATGGTCAGTCACGATGACGATCATGCCCAGCATCTGCGCCAGGCGGACTTCCTCGTGATTGGTGATGCCGCAGTCCACCGTGATGAGCAGGCGATGGCTCTGCGCCATCTCGCGCACCGCATCGGCGTTGAGCCCATAGCCCTCATGATGACGGCTGGGAATGCGGAAATCCGGCGCTGCGCCCATCTCCCGCAGCGTTTCCAGCATGATGGACGTGGCACACACGCCGTCCACATCGTAATCGCCGTAGACGATGATCCCCTCGCCCGCGTCCACCGCCGCACGGATGAGGCGGACGGCCTTGTCCATGTCCTGCATCAGCAGCGGGTCGTGCAGCTGCTCCACCGCCGGGTGGAGGAAGCGCTCGGCCTTGTCCGGCGTGTCCACCCCACGGCAGCGCAGCAGACCGCTCAGCCACAGGGGCAGATCGCCGATGGGCTGAACATCCTTTGCGCCGCGCTTGACGAATTCCAGCATGGCAACCTCCCCTTCCGCCGGCGGTGGCAATGAAATATCCTATATTATACCGTATGCCGACCGCATCCGTCAAGCTGCGCGTCCCGGAC
>CAZJOA010000075.1:0-13684 GCA_964547515.1 uncultured Faecalibacterium sp. | reverse complement strand
AGAGGCGCGTTATGCTCATTTCTTGCATAGCGCGCCCCGGATGTGCGATTACCTGGCGGGGGCGAAACGGATGACGTTCCAGCTGGCCGCCGGGAGGATGACGCAGCCATCCTCGATGACCACGGGCTTCTGGACGGGCTTCACCTCATCGGGATTCGCCTCGGTGTTGACGGCCTTCATGTCGTCATGATGGAGGACATTGTGGAACTCGGGCACGAGGTCGCCGAAGGAGCGCAGATCCAGCTGGAGCTTCACCGGCTCGGACAGGTCACGGTTCACGGCGAAGATGGTCACATGGCCGTCAGCATCCATGGTGGCGGCGGCATCAGCCGTGGGCACGTCAGTGAAGTGCTTGGTGTCGTGCTTATCGCCGGTGAGGATGGGCTGGAGGCTCTGGCCGCGGCCATACATGGAGGCATCCATCATCGGGTAGAAGATGGTCTGCGCCCACGCGCCGCCCTTTTCGCGGGTCATGATGGGGGCGATGACGTTCACCAGCTGTGCCAGGCAGCCGATCTTGACGCGGTCGGCATTGTGGAGCATGGTGATGAGCATCAGGCCGACCAGCAGGGCATCCTCGAAGTTGTAGACGTCCTCCAGCAGGTGGAGCGCCGTGCCCCAGGGCTCGTTGCGGTAGAGGCTCTGATCCTGCTGCTGGGAGTGATACCAGACATTCCACTCGTCCAGGGACAGGTGAACCTTCTTCTTGGCGTGCTTCTTGCCCTTCACCGTGTCGCAGATGCAGGCCACGGTCTTGATGAACTCATCCAGGTCGAGGGAGGACGCGAGGAAGTCCGGCGTGTCGTTATGGGGATTGCCGTAATACCGGTGCAGGGACACATAGTCCACATTCTCATAGCACTGATCCAGCACCTCATATTCCCATGCGCCGAAGGTGGGCATGGTCAGTCCGGACGAGCCGCAGGCCACGGTCTCGATGGTGGGATCGACCCACTTCATGACCTTGGAGGCCTCATTGGCGATGCGCCCGTACTCATAGGCGGTCTTCGCGCCGGTCTGCCACGGGCCGTCCATCTCGTTGCCCAGACACCAGAGCTTGATGCCGAAGGGGTCGCGCGCGCCATTGGCGATGCGCTTGTCCGACAGGTAGGTGCCGCCCTTGTGGTTGCAGTATTCCACCACGTCCTGCGCCTCCAGCACACCGCGCGTGCCCAGGTTGATGGCGTACATGACCTCGGTGTTGGCCTTGCGTGCCCAGTCCACGAATTCGTGCAGGCCGAAGGCATTCGGCTCGGTGGTCTTCCAGGCCAGGTCAAGGCGGCGCGGACGCTCGCTCTTCGGGCCGACCGAATCCTCCCACCGGAAGCCGGAGACAAAGTTGCCGCCGGGATAGCGCACCACCGGGACATTCAGCTGACGAACCAGCTCCAGCACGTCCTTGCGGAAGCCCTGCTCATCGGCCGTGGCATGCTCCGGCTCATAGATGCCGGTGTACACCGCACGCCCCAGATGCTCGATAAAGGAGCCATACAGGCGCTTGTCGATCGGGGAGATGACATAGTCCTTATCCAGGATCAGCTTGGCATTCTTCATGGGTATTCCTCCCTTGTATTGGCCGGGTTTTCCCCGGGAGATCACTTGAGGTCAAAGGTCAGGATGGTCAGGGAATACGCGGGCAGCGTCAGGGTCAGCGTGCCGTCAGCAAGGTCGGCTTCACCGGCGATGGGGGCGACGCGCTCCTTGTTCTGGAAGGTGTTGACGGCGTTTTTGTCGCCCGTCAGCCGGGTGAAGGCCGCCGTTCCGTCCGGGACATTGGCCAGGTTCAGGGTCATGTCCTCCGCATAGGCGGACACATTGACCAGCTTGACGTAGAGCCTGTCCTCCGTGCGGGTGACAACATGGTAGATCAGCTGGTTGACGCCTTCATAGCGGCTGTCCACCACCTGATCGCCCACCGTCGCGGCGAACATGGCCTGGACGTGGTAATTCGGCGTCAGCAGCACCTCACGGGCGTTGAACCAGATCATGTCGGGTGTCCACTGCTGCATGCCGTCCCGCGCCATCAGCGGCGCATAGGAGGCCATGACCACCACATCGCTGTTGCGCTCCAGACCGGTCATGTAGGCCGCCTCGCACAGGGCGCTGTAGAGGCTGTTCGGCCGACGGCCATTGGCCTGCGTCGCTTCATGCGCGGCGTATTCGCCCACGAACACGCGGGTCGTGCGCGGATAGCTGTCATAGCGATCCACATGGGACAGAAACCAGTCCCCGCCCATGTAGTAATGCTCGTCCACGATGGTGTCGGGGTACTTGGCGCGGATGGTGCGCCAGGCGCTGTCCGGCAGAGCACCATCCGCCACAGGGCCGGCGGACGAGATGATCTCCATCTCCGGATAGGCTTCCTTCACCGCGCGATAGAGAATGTCGAAGCGATCCCAGTAGACCTGATCCCAGTTTTCGTTGCCGATGCCCAGGTACTTCAGGCCGAAGGGCTCGGGATGCCCCATCTCGGCACGCAGCGCGCCCCACGGGGTGTCCGTGCCGCCGTTGGCAAACTCGATCAGGTCAAGGATGTCCTGCGCATAGGCCTTCGTTTCCTCGATGGTCAGCGGGGCTTCCTTGACATCCCGCGCCTGACACAGCAATCCGGAATGCACCACGGGCAGCGGTTCAGCGCCGATGGCCTCGGCGAGCATGAAGTACTCAAAATACCCCAGGCCATAGCTCTGCATATAGCCCCAGGTGTTGAAGTTCTCCCTGCGCTGTTCGATCGGGCCGACGGTGTCCTTCCAGTCATAGAAGTTGCTGCGGTAATAGCTGCCCTCGGTGACGCATCCGCCCGGGAAGCGCAGGAAGGACGGATGCAGCTCCTTGAGCGCCTGCACCAGATCGGCACGCAAGCCGCCATTCGGCCAATCCGCCCCGTAGGCATCCGCAGGGATCAGCGAGGCCATGTCGATGTCGATCGCGCCCGTGCCGTGCAGGATGAAGGACAGCACCGCATCCTCCGTGTAGGAGGACTGGAACGTCAACTCGTACTTCTGCCATTCGTCGGTCAGGGTGAAGCGCTTGGGCACGGCGAGGGACTTGCCCGTGCGTTTGGTCAGGGCGATCTCCACCTGGCCGTCGAAATCACCCGCATTGCGCATCCACACGAAGCAGCGGTAGCTCTTGCCCGCCTCCACCGGGATGCCCCCGGAGAAGGTGCTGGACTGATAGCCCAGGTTGGCGAAGCGATACTCGCCATCGGTGCAGGTGACGCGCATGTAGGTCGGGTTGTTCTCGTTGAGGGGGCTTTCCGTCTGGACGGTGGCTGTCCCCTTTGCACCGGCGGACAGGTTGAAGCCCCAGCCGTTGTAGTGATCCGTCGTCCGCGGGTTGAGGATGTCCTCATACTCGAAGGAACGGTTTTGCAGCAGCTCGGCGTAGAGTCCGCCGTCCGCGCCGTAGTTGATGTCCTCAAAGAAGAGGCCGTAGAGCGTGTCGCTCATGGTAACGGTGGTCTGCGCCGCATCCGCCGTGAGGGTGGATGCACTGGCCGCACAGGGCAGCATCAGCGCCAGAAAAAGCGCGATGAACTTGCGCATGGGGTGAGTTCCTCCTTTATGTCGCTCTGTGTTCGGTGCTTCCATTATACCATAGCGGCGGAAAAATGCAAGCGGACAATGCGTTTCATTTCGCCCGGCGCGGTTCATCCGTCAGCCCGAGCAGGTAATCCGTCGATACATCATACAGTGCGGACAGGTGGATCAAAAGCGCCGTGGGCAGATCGCGCTGTCCCTGTTCGTAGCGGAAATACTGGGGCTGAAGCATCTCCAGCTTCTCGGCCAGCTCCCGCTGGGTGTAGCCATGCTCTTCGCGCAGCTCCCGGATGCGCGGATAGTTCGTCATAAGCCGTCCTCCCGAAGAAGATGCAAAAAAAGTTTCGATATAACCATTCGGACATCTTGACTTTTGTGCATCAGAGGTCTATAATACCAGTAGATAACCAGATGGTTATCAACTGGACTCCCTGCAATCCGTAAAAGGGGGAGCAGCCCGAAAGCCACTCCCCCGTGGGATCATCGAACCCGATGGTTCAGCCGTTGCCGGGAATTACTCGGCGGTGGGCTGGCCGTAGATCTCGAAGAAGGCGGTCATCGCCTGATCGTAGTAATAGCGGCCCTGCTCAGCCAGGTAATCGGTGTAATCCCAGGGATCAGCCGTGCCGGCAGACACAGCAGCCTCGATGCCCTGCGTGCCGCCGAAGTCGCCGCCGTTGTAGGCGTTGGCCAGGAAGGCGTTGAAGCCGGGGATGGTGCGGGCACCCCAGGTGACGGGGTTCTGGATATGCTCCATGAAGGAGACCCATTCATTCCAGTAGCCCAGGTCGGGCAGCAGCGCGGCGAAGGCAGCGTTCAGCTCTTCGTCCTGGATCATGGGGAAGCAGTTGGGCACATTGTAGGCCTTGTTCTCGGTGCCTTCCCACACCAGCGTGGGGAACAGCTCGCAGCGCTTCATCCAGCCGTCCTTGCCCCAGAACAGATACTTCATCAGCTCATAGGCCTCACGGGGATGCTCGCAGGCGGCGGAGATGGACACATTGTCCAGGAAGCCCAGCTGGCCGCAGTTCTCAGCGCCCACCGGAGGATTGTAGGGCACCATCTTGATGCCGCGATCCAGAGCCAGAGGCTGGGTGTAGATGTTGTTCAGGGTCCAGGAGGCGTCGGTCAGGACAGCCACGTGACCGGTCTGGCCAGGCCACTCGTTGGAGGGATCAACAGCCAGGTAAGCATCGGAGCCACCCACGCAGGTGTTGCCCAGGCGGATGTTCTCCAGCTGGAGCTCCAGCGCCTCGGCCCAGCCGGACTCGAAGTTGTAGCTCTCGCCGTTCCAGCCGAATTCGCCGATGGAGTTCTCCGTCAGGGCGATGGGGCCGAAGGTGACGGGCGCGTACATGCCGTTGGTGTAAGCCCAGATGTTCTGGCTGGGATCGGTCATAGTCTGGGTCAGCTCAACGAACTGCTCCCAGGTCCAATCCTGACCGGGCATCTCGACATTCAGCGTCTCGAAGATGTTCATGTCAAGATAGACGGTCGCAGGCAGGAACTCGCCAGCCAGGAAGTAGCAGCGCTCGCCATCGATGTAACCGGCGTTACGGATGGTGTAGTACAGCTTGGTCTGCGCTTCCTCGTCGTTCTCCAGGTACATGGAGATGTCCGCCATGTAGGGGGAGGCCAGGAGGGGATCCAGATCCAGCCACATGAAGATGTCCGGCAGGCTGCCGGCAGCAGCGTAGTTGGTCAGATCGGCGGTGACGGTGCCCGTGGTGGTGCGGACGATCTCCACGGTGATGTTGGGATAGATCTCCATGAAGGAAGCGGCCAGCGCTTCAGCCATCTCGAAGTCATCCCAGATCATGACGCTCAGGGTGATGGGGTCGGTGGTGTTCATGGCGGGCATGTTGTACTGGGGCTCTTCCGCGGCCGCGAAAGACGCCAGAGACAGCACCATGCACAGAGCCAGAACCAGGGAAACCAGCTTTTTCATTGGGGTTGTCCTCCTTTTTGTTTTAATCAAAGGCCTCTGACCAGGCTTTGATTCGAATGGAAAGGGCGGCGGGGCAGGCGGGATGCATTCCTCCCCTGCCCTGCCGATGGGATCACTCGCCCGTGATGCCCGCCTTGTCGATGGACTCCACGAACTGCTTTTGCAGGAAGAAGTAGAGCACCATCATCGGGGCGATGGCAAGCATCGTGCCGGCCATCTTGATGGCATCGTTCAGGCGGTTGGTGGACGTGGTGGACTGCGCGTGGGTGGCGTAGACGGCGTTGTAGCTGTCCTCGAACTTGTTCAGCTCCAGCATGAGCGTCGTCAGGCCGGTGTTGCGGGTGTTGCTGCTGCCCAGGTAGGTGCGGACGAGGTCGACCTCGTTCCAGTACCAGACGAAGGAGAACAGCGTCACGACCACGATGGCCGCCGAGCACAGCGGCACGGCAATGCGGAAATACGCCTTGATGTGCCCCGCGCCGTCGATCTCCGCGGCCTCGATGAGGCTCTGCGGGGTCTGGCGGTGGAAGTTGTAGAAGATCAGGATGCACAGGCAGCTCTTGAAGCCCTGGCCGCAGATGGCCGTGATGACGAAGGGCTTGACCGTGCCGTCGATGAGGTGCCACTGGTTGAAACGCAGGAAGTTCGGCACGGCGATGGTCTGCGCGGGCAGGAGGAAGCTGAGGATGAGCAGCAGCATCCACATCGTCTTGCCGGGGAAGCTGTACCGCGCAAAGCCGTAGCCAACCCAGGAGGTGATGAACACCTGACAGACCGTGGCGGACAGGGCGATGACGAGGTTCTTCCACAGGGAATTCCAGTAGTCCATCGTGGCGATGGCCTGGTTGTAGTTGCTCAGGGTGATGGAGGACGGAATCCACTTGGCGGATGCGTCAAGCAGGTCGTTCTTGGTCATCAGCGAGCGGGACAGCATGTAGAGCACCGGGTAGAGGTAGATGAACGCGATGGTGATCAGCAGCAGGTAGACCACGAAGGTCATGATGAAGCCGCGCCGATCATTGCTGCCCAGCATAAGCTTTTTGTAGTGATCCTTGCGCGCATCCTTGGGGATGGCTGTAAATTTCATATGCTCTCCCCTCCTTTAGCGCAGCGTGACCAGCTTCTTCTCGTACTTGACCTTCTTGTCGCTCTTTTCCTTGAGCAGCAGGAAGACACCGAGAAGAATCAGGCCAATGATGGCAGTGTAGATCCAGCTGAAGGCCATGCCGTAGCTGTAGCCCTTCGTCCACGGGGTGGTGTAGGTGGCCGCGTAGATCAGCTCGATGATCTCATTCGTGCCGCCGGTGGCCAGGGACACCACGGTGTAGATGGAATTGAGCAGGATGATGGGCTTGACGATGGGCAGGGTGATCTTCCAGAAGGTCTCCCAGCCATTGGCACCGTCGATCTTGGCGGCCTCATACATGGTGGTGGACACCTTCTGCAAACCGGAGAGGAAGATGAGGATCTGGATGCCGGAGTTCCACAGGATCAGGATCAGGCTGTTGAACAGCTCCGTGATGGGATCAAGGAGAAACTGCGGCAGACCGGAGAGCAGATTCAGCAGGCTGCCGTCGGACATCATGGGCACGGTGGCCGCGCCCTGCGCCGTCAGCATGTTCATGACCGGGCCGGTGGCAATGATGACCGGCAGGAAGAAGATCATGCGGAAGACGCTGCGGCAGCGAATCTTGCCGTTGAGCAGCATGGCGATGATGAGCGAGAACGCGATGATGATGGGCACCTGCAGCACCAGCGAGATGGCGAATGCACCCAGGGTGGTGGGCAGATCGGTCTCCAGGGAGAAGACGGAGACGAAGTTGTCATACCAGTGCGTCAGGGCGGACATCTGCACGCCATTGTCCATGACGATCTTGTGGACGGAATAGCGCAGCGAATCCACCATGGAGAAGACGAAGAAGAAGAGGATGCCCGCGATCCACGGCGCGAGGAAGATGTAGCCGTACATCCAGTCGCGCAGCTTGCGCTTGGTGATGCGCTTTTTGTCGTGGGGGTTCTTTTCACGCTTATTAGGTTTCTTCGGCGTGATGGCAATTTCCTGCTGTTGGGCTTGCTTTTTCTTAGCTGCCATGACCGTTCACCACCTTAAAGCTCAGTTTCTCAAGGGTGACGCCTTCCAACTTCCCTGCCGCATCGCCGAAGTTGATGTACACCTGCGTGCCGTTGTCCCAGGTGACCTTGACCAGGTCGCCCGTGCGGACATGGTCGACGATCATGCCATGGGTGCCGACGGCATCGAAGAGCGTGCTCAGGTCAGCATACCAGTCCACGATGAGGCTCTGATACAGCTCGTAGCGGGAGGAGTAGATGGACGCGGAATTGGTGTTTTGCAGTTCGATGGGGTCCTCCCAGGTCAGCAGGAAGGACGGCCGTGCACCCTGCTCCACCAGATGCAGGAAGAACTCATGCGTGTTCGCCTGGAAGTTGGTGTACTCCACATAGTACGGGATCTGTCCGCTCAGGGCGATGGTCAGGAACGGGATCTCCGCATCGGTGTAGGTGTAATCGCTCCCGGCGACGGGCAGATCGGAGATCACGTCCGCATACTGCCACAGATAGGCGTTGGGACTGACCAGCGCGGTGGTCAGCTTGTCATTGGCCTGGCTGATGATGTCAGCATAGATCGCTGCCATTTCGCTGGGGTCGTGGTACGCATCCTTGTGGAAGTAGTCCGTCAGCACCTGGGTGATGCCGGTGAAGGAAATGCCGGTCAGGCCTTCCTTGGTCATGCCGGAGATCAGCTTTTCCGCCGCACTCTGGGAGGTGGTCGGGTTGCAGTAGTTCAGCGTGTCGTACACCTTGCCGAAGGTGGGCTTGGACAGGGTCTGGGAGGTGATCTTCTTCAGTGCGGAGAAGGTCAGCGCAGGATGGGTCTCCGTGTTGAGGCTGAGGACATCGGCCTCCAGCGCGAAGGGGATGCCCGCTTCCGCCGCCTTTTCGGCCAGCTTCTTCAGCCCGGACTTCCCGCCCAGCGATTTCGCCACGCTCAGGCTGTCCGTGGGGACACCGCCGGTCAGGCCGTTGGTCTGCCATCCGCGATACACCACGCTCAGCTTGTCCACGCCTGCGGCCTTCAGTTCGTCCAGAATGGTCTCTGCCTGTTCGAAGTCGGTCATGACCACATCCTGCTTGCCGAGGATGTAGTTCTCCCGCTCGATGCCCAGGAAGTCCAGCTGGATGTCGAAATCGCGGTCGTCCGCCTGCTTGAAGGTGTCGTTGGCGATGAGGTAATTGCGATACGCCACGGCCAGGCCGGCGTAGTCCGCCGCGTCACCCGTGGTCAGCAGGAAATGCTGGAGGATGTCCACATCGCGGCGCTTCTCCGTGCGGGTAGCGACGTTGCCGGCGCTGGGACCCATGGGCTGGTTAAAGACGAAGCGCAGGGTGTACTTGGCCGTCACCCAGTCGAAGGGCAGATTGCGCACGCCGTTGGGATAGGCCTGGATGCGGGCAGCGATGTCACCCTGCTCGATCACGCCCAGAACGGCGATCTGGCTGTCGGTATGCACCATGCCAAAGACGGGCATGATGACATCCTCTGCCGCGACGCTGACCGCGGAGATGTACTGGTCGTCCACGCCGATATTCACGCCGTAGACCGGCTTGTCATAGGGGGAGGAATAGCGTCCCTCGTTGTCCTCAAAGCCGACGATTGCGCCCTGGCCATCGGGGATGATCATGTAGCCCTGCCCCTCGCCCGCGCGGCTGTGCCCCATGAAGGGGTACACATAGATGCTGGCGATGGTGTAGGAGTACTCGCTGATCTCCACCACCTGCTCCACGGGGATGCGCAGAGACGTGCCGTCCTTGGCCGAGCCGGTGCGGTAGAGGTTCTTCTGCACGGAAGCGATGTCCTGTGCCTGGAGGGTGACGGCAGTCCCATTCGCGTCGGTGGCATACACCTCGAAGGGCGCGGTCAGCTCCTTCTCCAGCGGGAGCGTCACCTGACTGGTGCCCGCCACGTTCTTCACCGTGACGGTGCTGTCCGTGCCGGAAACGTAGTAGGTCTTCGTCAGGGTGTACACATTGCCGTCCGCCGCGGTGAGCAGGAATTCGCTCTCCTCGGAGGTCTTGGTGTACTTGGTCATGTCGATGCGCTTCTCCTGGCCGTTTTCGTCCAGGATGACGATGTAGGTCTGATCCTTCACCTCGACGATGGAATCCGTCGGGATGTAGACATGCATGCCCTCGTCGTCCAGCCAGACCTGCACATCGAAGGAGATGCCCAGATCGGTGAAGCTGACATGGGTGTTGAAGCCCTTGTCCGTGTATTCGTAGGTGAGCGTGGAGGCGTTGTTGATGAAGTCCGCCTGAATGGCTTTGTCCTTCACGTCCTCCAGATACTCAATGACGATGCCGGACTGGTAGAAGCCCTTCCATGTGGCATTGCCGGTGTTGGGGTTCTGCACGGTGGAATAGAGCAGCTTACCGTTTTCCCTGCTCTCCAGGATGACCGCCATGGTCTTCTCCTGCACATAGAGGTTGAAGGCACTGCTCTGCGCGGCCAGCCTGTAGTCCGCCGGGACAGCCGATGGAGCGTCCTCCGCCAGGGCGGACACGCAGCTCCATGCCATCAGCAGCGCCAGGAGCATGGCGATCAGCCGGGGGTTAAACCTTCTTGACAAAGCGATACACCACCTCTCCGTAGATGGACACGATGAAGTCCACCAGCTGACTGATCAGCATGTACAGCACGACGATCAGCGCCACCACCACCAGCACGCAGAACAGCGTCAGGAAGATGGTCTTGAAGGTCTGCTTGAGGGTATAGTCGTTCTGATACATCAGCATCAGCACGATCAGAAGCGCCGTCCAGCCGATGGAGACCACATCGATCAGGGTGATGAAGAACTCCTCGTTGTAGGTCAGCACATTGGTCAGCAGCAGCTTGATGGGCAGGAACACGATCATGGGGATGAGGGCGTACGCCGCGCTGATGAAGATGTCACGGAAGCGCGCCTCACCGTCGGTGATGGTGCAGACCAGGTAGCAGCAGATGGTCAGCAGTAGGAACGCGCCGCCGATGATGAGGAAGTCGTTGATGAGCTCGTAGTACCCATCCGGCATGGTCTTGAACAGGAAGCCGGCGAAGTACTTGTTGGCCACATACAGCACGAAGAAGAGGATCAGCATGATGAAGGCGCTCAGCCAGCCGGCACGCTTCTCGCGCTTGATGCCGTAGCAGGCATCGTAGGGGTTGCGGAGCATCATGGTGCTCCAGCCGACCTGGCGGAGGATGCGGATGGAGGCGAGCTTCTCCTTCACGAAGCGCAGGGGAGCAAAGATGCGGAACTTCTTGTCCAGCTTCTTGAGCACCACCCACAGCACGATGACCGCCACGGCCACATAGATCACGGTGGACATGTTGCTGTGCAGCAGGTTGGAGCGCTGCTCCCACCAGGCATCGGAGTAGCCCTGACGATAGCCGCCATTGCGGAAGGCCTCCATGGCCTCCTCGTAATGCCCTTCGCGGTAGAGCGCTTCGCCCAGACCGGTGGAGGCGTAGGTGAACAGGGAGTTCATGCGGAGGACTTCCGTCCACGGGGCTTTCGACTCGGCGTACTTGCCCTCCTGGAACAGGGTGAAGGCCTGATGCACCAGGTCGGTGAACTCGGTGGGCTTGAGCACCTGGATGCTGTTCAGGTTCGCGTCCAGGACGTAGATGGTGTAGTCATCCGTGACCACCAGGCCCGTGACGGACTTGAACATGCCGATGCGCTGCTCGCTCTGGGTGTCGTTCGTGCCGAACATGAAGAGCAGGTCGCCCTCGGCGGTGTACTCCATGATGTAGCCATTGGCATTGGCGGTGAAGATGGAGTTGGAGGAGTTGACCGCCACGGCGCTGTTCAGTTCGATCCACCACTCAGGAGTCATGGTGGACTTGCCGGCCACGTTCAGGCGGCGCAGGCTGCTCTCATCCCCTGCCTCGGTCACGGTATAGACCATGCCCTTCTGGTCGATGGTCAGGTTCTTGACGGAGATGGGGACGATCTCGCCCACGGCCGAGGAATTCTCGCCGAAGAGGAAACGACGCATATGCGTCAGCAGGGAAATGCGGGAGGCATTCGCGCCATAGTAGCCGAGGAACTCGCCGCCGCCCACGGGGCTGATCTGAACGATGCCGTTCGTGTTGCCCTTGGAGACGATGTAGAGGTTGCCGCGCTTATCCAGCACGACCTTCTGGGGGACGTAGGGCGCGGTTTCGCCGAAGAGCTGGTGGGTGGGCTTGACGTACTCCATGACGAAGTCGCCGTTCTTGTCATACACCAGCACGGCGCGTGCCTTTTCGTCCGCGACGTAGACATTCAGGTCGTCATCCACGAAGACGCCCATGGGGCTCTTCATGTTCTTCTTGTCCACGATCTCGCGGATGAAATTGCCCTCGGTGTCAATGACGAGGATGCGCTTGTTGCCGTTATCGGCGATGTAGAGGTTGCCATCCGGACCCATGCGCAGATCCTGGGGCAATTTGAGGGTCTCATCGCCGAAGCGGATCATGGTGCGGACGGGTTCATAAGCCGTCTGGGTCTCCACCAGGTTCTGTTCCGTGCCCTGGGTGTAGGTGCGGAAGGGCGTTGCCGCCTGCGCCGTCAGGCAGGGAGTCAACAGGAGGAGCAGAAGCAGCCATGCTGCAAATTTCTTCATCTTCATCCTCCTTTACTTCAGGCCGGAGTGCGCCATGGTATTCATGACCGAGCTCTGGCTGATGATGAACAGCACCAGGTTGGGCACGAACATGATGAGCGCCGCAGCGGCCGCCATGCCCTGACCCTGCACCGTGCCCACGCCGGAAAGCGTGTTCATGTAGAACGCCAGCGTGCGGATGCTTTCCGTCGAGGTGAACAGGTTGGAGGTCTCGGTGTTGTTCCACACCTGCTGGAAGGACAGGATCGCGCCGGTGGCGATGGCGGGCTTCACCATGGGCAGGATGATCTTGAGGTAGATGGTGAAAGAGCCTGCACCCTCCAGCTGCGCGGCCTCCAGAAGGGAGTCCGGCACCTGATCCATGAACTGCTTGATGAGGAAGAGGCAGACGGGCATGGCGATCAGGGGAAGGATGTGGGCAAACCAGGTATCCAGGATGCCGATGGCCGAGATGGTCAGGTAGCGCGGGATGACCACCGCCGTCGCCACGAACATCAGCGCCAGGTTGTTGATCTCCATCATCGGGCCTTTGAGCTTGAACTTCATCTTGCTCAGCGCAAAGGCGGCCATGGTGGAGATCAGGATGGACAGCACGACGACGGCCACCGTCACCACCAGGGAGTTGAACACATACCGGGAGAAGGGCACGGTCGAGCCTGCGGCCTGCTGAAGGAGGTTCGTGAAGTTGATCGTGGACGGATGGGACACGATGAACTTCGGCGGGAATGCGAACAGCTCGTCCATGGGCTTGAAGGCATGGCACACGATATATACGATCGGCGCGCCCATCACCACTGCCAGGGGCAGCAGGTACACATACAGCGGGATCTGGGACTTTTCAAATTTCTTCGGATTGACCTTTGTTCCGCCAACTGCCACGGGATTCCCTCCTTTCTTAATCCTTTTCTTCAAAGAGCTTGCGGGCCACGAAGGAGAAGGCGTAGATCAGCGCCAGCAGCGCCACGGATACCGCAGCGGCATAGCCCATCTCATAGCGGGTGAAGCCGTAATCCTCAACGTGGTTGACCATGAGCTGTGCGGCGTACTGGGGCGTGGGGTTGGAGCCGGTCAGCATGACACCGATAGAGCCCTGCTGGAAGGCATTGGTCACGGCCATGACCGCGCCGAAGAGCATCTGGGGCTTCATGGAGGGGATCGTGATGTAGATGACCTCCTGGAAGCGGTTCTTGATGCCGTCGATCGCGCCCGCCTCGTACAGCTCGGGGCTGACATTCAGCAGACCGGCCAGCATCGCCAGGAAGCCAACGCCCATGGATGACCACAGCGCCACGATGATGACGATGGGCAGGATGTAGGTGGCGTTGGACAGCCAGAGGATGGGCTCGTTGATGATGCCCAGTGCCGTCAGCGCGTAGTTGGCGATGCCGCTCTGGTTGCCCAGGAAGACGGTGCGCCATACGACGGACATGGCCACGCCGGCGGTCATGGACGGCGAATAGAGGATCAGCGCCAGCACCGTGCGGGGACCCTTCGACAGCTGGGAGAGCGACCACGCCAGCACGAAGCT
>CAZJOA010000074.1:0-13788 GCA_964547515.1 uncultured Faecalibacterium sp. | reverse complement strand
GGATGGGTGAGGCGGCTGCATCGAGACCTCAAAGGGGACGGTGCGGCGACTATGCAGGCGATTGCTTCCTGTTTCCATTACGGAGGAAAGGACAACTATGCATTTATATCAATTCAAAGCAATCGACTGCATCCAGAGCCGCCAAGATATGCAGCCGCCTTTACTGAGAGCAACCGGTTACGAGGGGGGTCCGGGGGGGAAAGCCACACACTGCTTTCCCCCCCGGCGGCTTTCCGCCGCTTTCGACGCGCGAAAGCGGCCTTGTTCTGCAAATGGAGGAAGCTACTGGCAGCATGTCAGCTGTGAAAGGAATGACATCCTTTGCCGCTATTTTACCGGGAAAAGGCGGGCTTGTCAACACCCGGAAAACCCTGCGCCGTCATGATTGTAAATTCAAGGGATGTGCCGCCGTCATCCTTGACAGGGGGGGTGTTTTGTAATAGAATGTATGCAGATGCTCCTCGCCCTTTTTGCGGCGGGAGCGCTGACGGAGCATTCCGACAGCAAGGCTCGTCCCCCCGGGGCGAAGAACTGAGGTGACCACGATGAAGCATATCCGATCGCTGCTGACGGCGGCCGTCCTGGTGCTGATGCTGCTGCCCCTGCTGTGTGCGGCGGACACGGCGGCGGACAAGGTGTACGGCGTGTGCCTTGCCGATCAGGTGCGCGTGCGCAAGCAGCCCAAGACCAGCGCGAATATATGGTTCTATATTGATAAGGACTTTGTGGCGGAGATCCTCGATGTGATCGAGGATGGCAGCGGTGACCCGGAGTGGTACAAGGTCAATTCCGGGCATCCCGTGCCCAATGGCCGCACCTACATCGGCTATGTCAGCGCGGAATATTTCCGTCCGATGACGGCGGCGGAGACGGCGGACTACCTCGCCGGTCAGGGCGTGACCGTCCCGACGGCTGAGCCCTCCCCCACGGAAACAACCGCCCCCGGTACGCCGGTGACGGGCATGAAGGGTGTCATCACGGCGGACGGCGTGCCCATGCGCGCATCGGCCAGCACCGAGGACGCTGCACTCGTCAAGCTCAGCGAGGGCGCGGAGGTCGAGATCCTCACCGTCCCCGAGCAGATCGGCGCGAAATACTGGTACACCGTGCGGTATAACGGGCAGATCGGCTATGTCCAGTCCAACTATGTCCGCGTGACCGCCGGCGGCGACAGCGCCGTCACCCCCAGCCCTGCGCCCACGCCTACCCCTGCGGTGACGGCCACCGGCATGATTACGGCGGACGGCGTGAACCTCCGCATCGGCGCGGGACTCGATTTCGGCACGCTGGGCAAGCTCAACCACGGCACGGTGGTGGAATTGCTGTCCATCCCCGATACCATCGATGCCAGCCACTGGTATCGGGTGCGCTATAACGGTCAGACCGGCTATATTCAAGCGCCCTTTATCCGCGTGCTGACCCTGGGCACGGATGCCCTCCCCGATGCGGGTGTGTACGGCTATGCGGAGTTGACCCAGTCCTCCGCGAACCTGCGCGACACCCCCGGCGGCAGCACCGTCGTCCAGTGGACGGGCAAGGGCTCGCGCCTGCGCATCACCGGCGATGCGGTCAAGAAGGGCTCCTTCAGCTGGTATCCCGTGTACTACGATGCCACCGCGACCATCTACTATGTCCGGGGCGACCTGATCGACGTGGTGGAACGCACGGGCGGTGCGGATGCCTCATCCACCCCCGCGCCCGGGAGCGAATACGGCTATGTCATCACCACCACCTACGGCGTGAACCTGCGCATCAAGCCCGCCGGGGAGAGCGTGGAGCAGATCCCGCGCAACACCATTCTGGCCTGCGTGGGCAAGCCCATGTCCCCCCAGGAGAGCGGCACGAGCTACACCTGGTACTACGTCCGCTATAACGGCATGTACGGCTACCTGCGCGGCGACTGCGTCCGCGTGTGCACCGCCACCGGCGGCGATGTGGCCGCAACGCCCGAACCCGATCCCGCGGAGACCCCCGCCCCGACCGTCGTCGGCTACATCCAGCTCATCAAGACCGGCGTGAACCTGCGCGCCGTCCCCCAGGGCAACTCCCTGGTGCAGCTGCCGCGCGGCCTCATCCTGCCCGTGGTGGGCGAGATCGTCCCGGCGGGTCAGTCCGGCAAGTTCTGCTGGTATCCCGTGCGCACGGCGGACGGCATGACCGGCTACATCCGCGGCGACTGCGCGCAGTGGTGCAACGAGGAGGGCGGCGAGGCAGCCCCCACCCCCACCCCCACGGGGAACACCGACCTTGTCGGCGCGACGGGTCGCCTGCGCAAGAGCGCCAACTTCCGCAAGGGCCCGGGCACGAGCTACGGCATATACACGGTCATCAAGGTGGACACGGTCGTGACGGTGCTCGCCATCCCGGAGAACACCAGCAGCGGCTGGTACAAGGTCGCCTACAATGGCGACGTGGGCTATGTGCATGCGTCCCTGCTGACGCTCATCAGCGACGGCACGGCATCGACGCCCACGCCCACGCCTACCCCCACCCCCACCCCCGCACCGGGCGAGGAGGCGTCCGCCCATGTCACCATCACGGCCAACAAGGTCAACCTGCGCCAGAGCTATTCGACGGATTCCGAGCGGCTCTTCCAGGTGAACAAGGGCGTGGTGATGCCCTGCTACGGCTATAAGGATCAGGGCACTGTCCGCTGGTACTGCGCGGTCTATCAGCACACCGAGATCTGGGTGCACGGCAGCTATGCCGAGGTGATGACGGCGGCGGAATACAGCGCCTGGGCGGCGGCGAATCCCGGCAGCGTGCCGGATGCATCGGCGAACCTGGGCTACCTCAAGCTGGTGAAGGACAAGGTGTACATCCGCAACGCGGCGAATGGCACATTCATCGTCGATCAGCTCGCCAAGGGGACAGTCATCCGCTATTACACCGAGAAGATCCCCGCCGGCAGCTACGATTGGTATCGCGTGCTGACCCCGAACGGCCAGTACGGCTACATCCGCTCCGACACGGTCGAATTCTGCGACGCATACGGCAATGCTCTGCCGGAGAACCCGCCCACCATCGGCGGCAGCACCTCCGACGCGGGCAACAGTCAGCAGGAGACCAGCTACAGCAAGCTGAGCCTGGGTGACACGGGCGAGAAGGTGGCGAACCTGGTCGCGGAGCTCATCAACCAGGGCTACTACACCGGGAAGCAGACCAGCACCTACACCAGCGCGGTGCAGGCGGCGGTGAAGGCGTTCCAGGCGACGAAAGGGCTGACGGTGGACGGCATCGCCGGGAGCGAGACCCAGCATGCCCTCTTCGGCACAAAGCCCATCGGCTCGGGCGACACCACCAATCTGGACTTCGCCATCTACCCGGTGGAGAAGATCGACTGGTACACCGGCGGCATTCAGCAGATGATCCCGCGCGGGTCGAATTTCAAGGTGTACGACGTGAAGACGGGCATCGTCTGGTGGGCGCACCGCTGGGCGGGCAGCGACCATGCGGACATCGAGACCCTCACTGCGGCGGACTCTGCGCGCCTGTGCGCCATCTACGGCGTGAAGAACCTGCAGGAGGTCGTCGACAAGAACCTCTGGCAGCGTCGACCCTGTCTGGTGACCATCGGCACGCGAACCTTCGCCTGTTCGCTGGACGGCATGCAGCACGGCACGGACACCATCCCCAACAACGGCATGGACGGCCAGATCTGCCTGCACTTCACCAATTCGAAGGGGCATGCGTCCCAGGCGGTCAGCGTGTCCCACAAGGAAGCGATCGAGTACGCCTACAGCAACTGCCCTGCGGGACAGAAATAAGCAAAACACAAGCAAGGCCGCATCCGGAAGGGTGCGGCCTGAACTCCTTTTTGGGGGGAAACAAAGAATCAGGAATGAGGAATTGAAGAGGGGGGACGTTCAGTCCTCCGGCGCATCGGGTGACACGGGGACGCTCTTCAGGTACAGCAGATCGGGACAGATGTCGATATCCCCCGGCCAGACGGCTGTGCCATACGCCACCCGCACGGCGGGGAAGGTCTCCTTCAGCGCCTGATAGGCCGGCAGATGCAGCAGGGGCGATGCGTCAAAGCGCTTGCGTTCACCGTTTCTGAATGTCAGAAGGAGCTGATAGCCCGGCTGGACCTGCACAGCGCTCAGCCGTGGCAGAAGGGGCTCCTTCCCTGTGATATGGCTCATGATGATACCTCCATCAGCGCAGCGGGTCGATGCGGAAGGTGCTTTCGCCGTTTTGGGCGAGCGTCCAGTTGGCCTTCAAGTCATCCTCGTGTACGATAGCCCATGCCTTTACGAGTACTGCTTGTTTGCGAGGAAACGAACCGGCGAGAATTTCACCGTCCAGGGTGAATGTAGCTTCTTCCTCACCGTAATAGGCATGAAAGTGAGGTGTCTTATGGCGGTCACTGTCTGTCCAGTACATGCGGATGATGATTCCGAAGAAAACGCTTAACGTAGGCATGCTTTTCGCTTCCTTTTTGAAAAAAAGATTTGTCTGCGATCGACGAATCAACCACCTACATTATATACCATCCTGCGTGGGAAAACAAGTGCGCGAATGTCCAAAGACAATGCCGCTTGGGAGGATCGGGAATGATGCATGCGGAATGGGTGCGGCAGCCTGTCTCCGATATAGCGGACAACGCAAAAGTGTGGCAGAGTATTCGAAGCCATACCCGTATCGCACCTCATGCGCCCGGGGGTGGGTATATTGAAATGTGTGCGCACTCGTGCTATAATTGATTCGCCGGTTTCCCGGGAAAATGGCTCGGCAAAGCGAAATCAGCAAGAAAATGGATCGTGCGCAGACGATCCCGAACGAAAGGATGAGCACCATGCCCAAGCGGATTCTCCTCGTCCACGACATGACGGGGTATGGCAAGGTCGCTCTGGCCGCGATCATGCCGGTGCTCAGCCACATGGGGCACCACATCTACACCCTGCCGACGGCCATCGTCAGCAACACGCTGGACTATGGGCAATTCCGCGTGCAGGAAATGACGGATTACATGCGGGATGCTTTGGCTGTCTGGCGGAAGCTCGGCTTCACATTCGAGGCGGTGTCCACCGGCATGATCTTCTCCGACGCACAGGCCGAATTGGTCAGCGGCCTTTGCCGGGATGCGTCCGCCCGGGGAAGCCTGGTGTTTGTCGACCCCGTCATGGGGGACGAGGGCAAGCTCTACAATGGCGTGACGGAAGAGACCGTCCGCCACATGCGCGCCATGACCGCCGTGGCGGATTATGTCATGCCGAACTACACCGAGGCGGCGTATCTGGCGAATTGTCCCATTCAGGCGGGTCTGACCCGCGCCGAGGCTGATGCGCTGGTGGACGCGCTGCGGGGCTTGGGGGCGAAATCCGTCCTCATCACCAGTGCGCGGGTGGACGGCGAATACTGCGTCGTCGGCTATGACCACCTGTGCGGCGAACGCTTCTGTCTGCCCTTCGAGATGGTGCCCGTGTTCTTTTCCGGCACGGGGGACATCTTCTCCGGTATCCTGACGGGGCGCGTGCTGGACGGCATGCCCCTGCAGCAGGCGGTGCAGAACGCCATGGATGCCATCCGCGTGATGATCCTGCGCAACCGCGACAACGAGGATCACTACGTCGGCATCCCCATCGAGACCTGCCTGGATGTGCTGGATCAATGACGCTGTACTGCGATTGTTCTTGTACACAATTTTGGAAAAAGGGCTTTACAATGCTGACCGAAATGGTGTATAATAGGGGCAGCAATCACCTGAAAGGAGGGGCTGACATGGATCAGTTCAACACCACGAAACTCCGGCCCCTTGCGGAATCCGGCAACCAGGCGCAGGATATTCTCCTCTTTGTGTATCATGCGTTGCAGGCCAAGGGCTACGACCCCATCACCCAGATCGTCGGTTATCTCATCTCCGGCGATCCGACCTACATCACCAGCTATAATTCTGCCCGCAGCATGATCTGCCGCCTGGAGCGCGACGAGATCATGGAGGAGCTTGTGCGCTTCTACGTTAACGGGCACACCCCCAAGCAGTGAGCAGCGCAGCTCCGTCCTTCAGGACGGAGCTGCGCTTTCGTTTAATTAGGAATTATGAATTAGGAATTGAGAATGTGAGCCTGCCTGCGGGGCTGAGAACTCGTTGGGGGGCAGTCGCCGCAGTAACTCAATTCATAATTCCTAATTCCAAATTCATAATTTAATCATCAGGTGTTTTGCTTCCAGCAAAATACGCGACGCCGTCCTGCTGCATCGACGGTGGAGACCGCCGGGACATGCTCTCCCGGGGCGACAAGGCAGAACAGGGGCAGCTCCGGTGTGCGGCGGGTGCGGCGGAAGCATTCGCTGACGACGAAGGTGTCCCCCTCGATATGCCCTGATGACCAGGCCTCCAGCGTGTCCATGGCCTGTTCCGTCCGCGGGAACGACGGATGCGTCGCCGTGAACCCCGTCAGCAGCAGCATCCCCCCTTCACCCGTGCAGATGCCCTCCAGCTGGGTGCTGTCCGGCGTGCAGGGGCATTCGAGGGTCAGGTCGGTGCATTCCAGGCGGCTGGCGGCGGTCAGGATGGCTTCGGGGCATGCATCCATGCCGATGAAACGGCAGCCCAGCGCCTGTGCCGCCTCCAGCGCCGTGCCCGAGCCGCAGCACAGGTCGACGACCAGGTCACCCGATGTCACCACCGGGCGCAGGATGCGATCCAGCAGCTTGAGCGGCTTCTGGGTCGCGTAGCCCGTGCGCTCCGGGTCGCGCTGCTGCAAATGGGAGATGTCCGTCCACACGTCGCCGGGATAGACCGGGGCATCGTCATAATAGCGGTAGATCTTGCCGCCCGTTTTGATCTCCGAATAGGCGCGGCCGTTTTCGTCCACGCTGCGCCGCATGTGATTCTTGCGGTGCTCGGTGCGCTCCAGGGGGACGCGCGTCAGGTCGAAGCGGTAGTTCTTCGTCCGCGCATAGAGCAGGATGGTGTCGTGCTTGCGGGAGAAGTACTTCTTGGCGCGTCCGCCGCTCTCATAGCTCCAGATGATCTCGTTGAGGAAGAGCTCCTCGCCGAAGACCTCGTCGCAGAGCAGCCGTCCGTAGGCGCTGGTGCGCCAATCCAGATGGAGCGCCAATACGCCCGTGCGATCCAGCAGGCGATGGGCATTCTCGATCAGCCCGCGCAGGAAGGCCAGATAGGCATCGCGCGTGCCGTGACGGTCGGCATAGGCGGGGTACTCCGGGGCGGGAAAGCCCGTCCGCCAGCCCGCCTGACCAAACCGCCGCCGCCGGGTGAAGCTGTCCCCCGTCATGAAGGGCGGATCGATGTACACGCACTGCGCCTGGGCGGCGTAATTCGCCAGCAGGCCGGACAGTGGCGCACTGCCGTCCCCGCACAGGAGCAGATTCCGTCCCTGACCGGTGATCTCACGGTTCACCTGCACCGCTTCAAACATGGCGATCCCTCCCGAATTGGTGTCGCAGTGCCTTCAGTTCATCCTGCTGATGCGTCAACCGCAGCAGGAAGTCCCGCTGTGTCTCGTCCCCGGCGAGGATGCGTCCCACCTCGCGCACGGCTGACACAAAGTCCGCCGACAGGGCATCCTTCCCCTGACGCGCCAGAGGACAGACGGTCTTCGCCCGCTGATCCGTTGCCACGCGGATGACCTCGCCCGCATCCGTCTGACGGATGAGCGGCAGCAGCGGGAAGAGCCGGCAACTCAGCGGACGCTTCTCCCGGCGGCAGTGCCCGTCGCACACCAGCAGCGCATCCTGCCCCGCAGGCAGGACGCGCCACCCCGGCTCATCGGCGTATTCCGCCTCTTCGCCGGGGAAGAGCAGCATCCCGGTCGTTTCGCCCTCCAGGGAGCGGCAGCACGCGCCGCCGCAGGTCAGACCGCAGTCCGTCCGCAGGGGGGTCAGGGTATCCAGCATGGCACGCGCTTGGGCAAGAGCATCGGGCAGCATGGCATCCTCCGTGTCAAAAAAGAGTCAGTAACCTATTTTACCACGGAGAAGGGGGATTTGGGAAGGCTTCGCGGGGGATTTCTCCGGATTTTTTATTGCACGCTGACGTATCCGACCGCTTCGACGATGCGCTGCCCCTGTTCGCCCTGGCACCAGTCCAGGAACGCCCTGAGCACCGGAGCGTTCTCCTCGGGCGCGGGTTCGCCGATGGGGGATGCCGTGATGGCATAGAAATGGCTGCTGAGGGGATAGCTGCCGTCGCGGATGGTGTCCTTCGTGGGGAAAACGCCGTCCAGCGCCAAAAGGCGGATCTGGTCGTTGTCCACCATCTCATTGGAATAGAAGCGGTAGGTGAAGCCCAATGCGCCGTCATAATTGCGATAGGTGGCGACGGCCTCGATGATGCCGCCCATGCCGCCGATGCGTTCCTCCTTTTCGGGCTCCATCAGGGGCAGACCGGACATCAGGCGCTGGAGCGCGGTCTGACTGCCGCTGCCCTCATCCCGCTGATACGCGCGGATCTTCTGCCGCTGTCCGCCCACCTCGTGCCAGTTGGTGATCTCGCCGGTGTAAATGCGCTGCACCTGCTCCACGGTCAGGCCGGTCACGGGGTTCTTCACGTTGACGAAGAAGACGAAGGCCTCGCGCCCGATGGGGGTCAGGTGGAGGGTCAGCCCGGCCTCGTGGGCGGCGGCGAGCTGCTTTTCGGACGGCTGGGCGCAGAAGATCACGTCCGCTTCCCCGGAGATCAGGGCGTGGTAGGCGTAGGTCGTGCCATTGCAATCCAGCGTGCGGCCCACATAGGTGTCGCTGGGGGTGAAGGCATTCTGGGCGAAGCTGGCGTACACCGGGTAGAGTGCGGTCGCGCCGTCGATGCGCAGGGAGGATGCGTCCTCCACGGAAAGGGTCAGGGCGGACTTTTCATCCAGCGTGACGGCGAGGGTGTCCTCCTGGAAGGGGACGTAATAGCTGATGCGAAGGCTGCGGTCGTCCAGCGTGGGGACGGACAGGCGGTGATAGCTCACGCCCAGCGAAATGCCGAAGCCCACCGCCAGCGCACACCAGCCCAGCGCGACCCACTTGAACCACCGCTTCCGCCGACAGCCGTTGACGAGCAGGAGCAGCATCGCCACGGTGGTGGGGAAGAGGACGAACAGGGCGTTGCGCTCGAAGGAGCGGGCGAAGGCGCTGAGGATCAGCAGCGGGAAGCCGCAGACGATGACGGCGGCGACGATGAGGACATTCAGGGTGATGCGGCGGATGCGGTTTTTCTTCTCCATGATCGTTCCTCCTGGAAGGGCAGGGTATATGCTGTAAGGCTATCATACCATACAGGCGGACGCGGCGCAAGGCGAAAAAGGGACGAAGCTCCCCACGCGGGCGCTGTATGGAGGGTATGCCCCCTCAATCGCGAGAAAAAGGGACGAAGTCCCCTTGCAATCTGCCCGATAAGCAAGTATAATGATAAAATGCGTGGTGGTATGCCATCATGCGGAAAAAGGATGATACCAGGCGGCAGAGTCCGCATAAGAATCAGGGAGGCAGATCGATATGGAAGAAACGACGACGCGCAGCAACTTTATCTGGGACGCGATCGACCAGGATCTGGCGAATGGCCGCTACACCCAGGTGCACACCCGTTTCCCCCCCGAACCCAACGGCTATATGCACATCGGCCACTGCAAGGCGCTGATTATGGACTTCCTGACGGCGGAGAAGTACGGCGGACTGGCCAACCTGCGCTTTGATGATACCAACCCCGCCAAGGAGGACACCGAGTACGTCGAGGCCATCAAGCGGGACATCCACTGGCTGGGCTTCAACTGGACGGGCGGACTGTACTATGCGTCGGATTACTACGACAAGTGCTATGAGATCGCGGAGGACTGGATCAAGCGCGGTCTGGCCTATGTGGATGAGCTGGACAAGGAGCAGATGCGCGAATACCGCGGCACGCTGACCAAGCCGGGCAAGAATTCCCCGTGGCGGGATCGTCCGGCGGAGGAATCCCTCGACCTCTTCCGCCGCATGAAGAACGGCGAATTCCCCGAGGGACGCTACACCCTGCGCGCCAGGATCGACATGGCATCCCCCAATATCGTCATGCGTGACCCCGCCATGTACCGCATTCTGTACAAGGAGCACTGGCGCACGGGCAACAAGTGGTGCATCTATCCCATGTATGACTTTGCCCATCCCATCGGCGACGCGCTGGAGGGCATCAGCCACTCCATGTGCTCCCTGGAATACGAGATTCATCGTCCCCTCTACGACTGGGTGGTGGAGCACAGCGCCAATATGCTGCCCGCCAAGCCCCGTCAGATCGAATTCGCCCGCCTGAACATGACCCGCACGGTCATGTCCAAGCGCAAGCTGCGCGCGCTGGTGGAGGGCGGCTATGTCCGCGGCTGGGATGATCCCCGCATGCCCACCCTGTCCGCGCTGCGCCGCCGGGGCTACACCGCCGCCGCCATCCGCGATTTCATCAGCCGCATCGGCCTGAGCAAGGCGGATTCCGTGGTGGACACCGCCGTGCTGGAGGCCTGTGTCCGTCAGGATCTGGATGCCAACGCCGCCCGCGTGTCCGCCGTCCTCAAGCCCGTCAAGGTCGTCCTGACCAACTGGCCCGAAGGCGAAGTCCGCCCCCTGACCGTGGAGAATCACCCCAAGAACCCCGACATGGGCACGCATACCGTGAACCTCGGCCGCGAAATCTATATCGACGCGGACGATTTCATGGAGAACCCCGTCGGCAAGTTCCAGCGCATGTACCCCGGCTTCGAGGTGCGCCTGAAGGGCGCGTGCATCGTCCGGTGCGAGGGCTGCACCAAGGACGAGAACGGCCTTGTCACCGAGATCCAGTGCACGGTGGACTTCGATTCCTTCGCCGGCTGCGAGGGCTCCGGCCGCAAGATCAAGGGCAAGGTGCTCCATTGGGTGAACGCGGAGGACGCGGTGTCCTTCGAGGCGCGCCTGTACGACCCGCTGCTGCCCGCTGAGGACGCGGCGGACGAGGCGGACGAAGTCTCCGAGGACGCCGCGGTGGAGGCGGACGAAGCCGCCGAGGAGACCGATGCCCTCACCCGCAAGGACTACGACTTCCTCAAGAAGATCAGCCCCAACACGCTGACCGTCCTCCGGGGCTTCGCCGAACCCGCCATCCGCGACTGCGCCGTCGGCACGAGCTTCCAGTTCGTCCGCGTCGGCTATTTCTGCAAGGACCCCGATTCCACCGACGCGCTGCCCGTCTTTAACCGCACCGTCGAACTCAACGGCCTGAAGCTTTAATTCTAATGAGGAATTAGGAATTATGAATTAGGAATTGGGTTTGTGGGCTGAACGCCGTTGCCGGAATGCTCTGATTCACCCTTGCGAATCGTGCGCCTGAAAGGCATCCGGCGGCGGGAAGGACATCGGCACAACACTCTCAATTCATCATTCCTAATTCTTAATTCCTAATTTCCATGAATTCCTCATTCCTAATTCCCTAAAGGGGTGGTGCCCGATGAATCTGTCATGGAAGACTTGCCTCCGCGCCGGGATCACCATCGTGGCGATCTACCTGGCGTGCACCTACTGGCACACGCTCGCCCATGTGGCGGGCGTGGCGCTGGGGGCAGCCTCGCCGCTTTTGCTGGGGGCGGCCATCGCCTATGTGGCGAACATCCTCATGAGCTTCTATGAGCGGAATTTCTTCCCCAAGAGCCGGAAGTCCGCCGTGAAAAAGCTCCGCCGTCCGCTTTGCATGGCGCTGGCCTTCGTGACGGTGGGGGCGATGCTGGTCTGGCTGATCTCCACCGTCCTGCCGGAATTGGCCAAGGGCGTGGAGATGATCGTGGCTGCGCTGCCACCGGCGCTGAGCAGGGCGTACGCATGGCTGGATGAGGAATTCCAGGTGGGAGAATTGCTCCGGGAGCTGAACCTGACCTTCCCGGGGACGGATTTCGACTGGAAGAAGACCATCACGGAAGCCGTCAGCTTCGTGATGACGGGCGTGGGCGGCGTGGTGGGGGTGGCGGCGTCCGCCGTGACCAGCGTCGTGTCCGCCGTGGTGACGGTCTTTCTGGCGCTGGTGTTCGCCATTTACCTCATGGCGGACAAGGAAAAGCTCGCTGCCCAGTGCCAGCGGGTCAGCCGCACCTTCTTCGGCGAGAAGTTCACCGGCAGGGCGCTGTATGTCCTCCGGGTGCTGAATGATTCCTTCCATGCCTTCATCGTCGGGCAGTGCACCGAGGCGCTCATCCTGGGCGCGATGTGCTTCCTGGGGATGATGATCTTCGGCTTCAGCAACGCGCTGACCATCTCGATGATGGTGGGCTTCACCGCGCTGATCCCCATCGCAGGCGCGTACATCGCGGGCATCGCGGGGGCATTCATGCTCCTGGTGGAAAGTCCGCTGAGCGCTTTGCTCTTCGTGATCTACCTGGTCATCCTCCAGCAGATCGAGGGCAATCTGGTCTTCCCGCGCGTGGTCGGCTCGTCCATCGGGCTGCCGGGCGTGTGGGTGCTGGCAGCCGTCACCATCGGCGGCGGGATGCTGGGCATCCCCGGCATGCTGATTGGCGTGCCCCTCGCCAGCACGCTGTATCGTCTGCTGGATCGTTCCACCCGTGCCCGGGAGATGGGCAAGTCCCTCTTTGATATGCCCCACGATGCCAAACGGAAGAACGTCCTGTTCAAGTAATGCGGAGGTGTGCCATGCCGTCCCTGTCCCCCTATCGTTCCGATCTGGATTATGCCTATGCGCCGGGGATGTTCCCCGCGATGGAATGCCTGCTCCACCGGCCTGAGCTGGCGCGGCGCGTCCTGCTGCACACCAAATCCGCCGGGACGGAGGGTGCACAGCGGCTGACTGAGCTGGCGGCGGAGCTGCATGTGCGTGTGGAGGAGGCGGATCGAGCGCTGAGCCGCATTTCGGGCAAGGAGAACTGCTTTGCGGCGGCGGTGTTCGACAAATTCGATGACGCGCTGGACGCGCACAAGCCCCATGTGGTGCTGCATCACCCGTCGGACTGCGGCAATGTGGGCACGATCCTGCGCACGGCGCTGGGCTTCGGCGTGGAGGACGTGGCGCTCATCCGCCCGTGTGTGGATGTGTTTGACCCGCGCGTGGTGCGTGCCAGCATGGGCAGCATGTTCCAGCTGCGCATCCGCACCTATGACGATTTCGAGGCCTATCGGGCGGACTATCCCGCCCACGGCCTGTATTCCTTCATGCTGGACGGGTCGCGTTCCCTGCCGGACGTGCTGGCCGGGGACATCCCGCCGCAATGGGCGCTGATCTTCGGCAACGAGGGCAGCGGTCTCCCCCCGGAATTCGCCGCCTTGGGTCAGCCCGTCCGCATTCCCTCCAACGAGCGGATCGACTCGCTGAACCTGTCCATCGCCGCCGCCATCGGCATCTATGGCTTCACGAGAAAGTAAGCGCAGCCTCCCCCGGTCATGCCGGAGGAGGCTGTTTGATTGGGGGGGTCTTCGACCCATTTTCTCGCGATTGAGGGGGGGTTGCCCTTCATACAGTTCGCGCGTGGGGCGCGAACGCCAAAAGGCTCCCCTGTGCAAGGGGAGCTGGCACACGAACGCAGTGAGTGTGACTGAGGGGTTGCCCCCGAGGACGTTGTCGGACGATAGTCCGACCAGGACGAGGGGACTTCGGGGTTTTCGACCCATTTTTCGCGATGGAGGGGGTTGCCCTTCATACAGTTCGCGCGTGGGGCGTGAGCGCCAAAAGGCTCCCCTGTGTAAGGGGTGCTGGCACACGAACGCAGTGAGTGTGACTGAGGGGTTACCCCCTCGTCCTGGTCGGACTGCCGTCCGACAACGTCCTCGGGGGATTGCCCCCGCCTCAATCGCGAGAAAGGGGACGAAGCAGCACGCGGGGATTGCATG
>CAZJOA010000073.1:12715-13857 GCA_964547515.1 uncultured Faecalibacterium sp. | reverse complement strand
CATGGAGAAGTACGACCACATCCTCTATCAAGACCTCATCAACAAATGATCCCCCTGAACCATGCTTTGTAAGGAGGCAATCACCATGACCAATCCCGTCGCAAAGAAGCAGATCCCCGCATTCCTGGTGCTGACGATCATCTGCCTGATTGCTGCGCTGGCGCTGGCGGCCACCAATGCCATCACCGAGGGGCCCATCAGGGAGCACGAGATGGCGGCTCAGCGTGAGGCCTTCGGTGCCGTGATGGCGGCGGAGGAGTACATCGAGCTGACGATCCCCGAGGGCAGCGGCGTGACCGCCCTGGTGGAGGCGCGCACGGGCGGCGAAACGGTCGGCTACTGCGCGGTGGCATCCGTCAAGGGCTATGGCGGCCCTGTCGCCGTGACGCTGGGCATCGGTGTGGACGGCAAGATCACCGGCGCGAAGATCGGCGACACCAATTTCGTGGAGACGAGCGGCTTCGGCTCTCGCTGGCTGGACGCGGGGCAGACCGAGCAGTTCATCGGCGTTGATGTGGCCGAGGGCGGTGCGATCGAGGCGCTGACCGGCGCGACCGTGACCTCCACGGCCGTCCGCGATGCCGCCAATATGGCCACCGCTGCGGTGAATCAGCTGCTGGGCAATGGCCGCACCGAGCCGGTGTTCGTCTTCGGCGTGGCGGAGAAAGCGCCCGTGGAGCAGGTCGAGCTGACCGGCACGATCTACAAGGGCACGGCGCGCGGCTTTGCTTCCGACGTGACCGTGGAGCTGACCCTGGACGAGAACGGCGCGATCACCGGTCTGGTCATCGATTCCTCCGGCGAAACCGCCGGCATTGGCACGCGCTGCATGGAAGATGCGGATTTCGCCGCGCAGTTCATCGGCAAGACCCCTGTGCTGACCCTGGGCGAGGGCATCGATGCCCTGTCCGGCGCGACGGTGACTTCGACTGCCGTGGTGAATGCCATCAATGCCGCCGTCAGCGAGGGTGAACCCGTGGACGAAGTGGCGGACGAACCTGCTGACGATACGGCTGACGAACCCGCCGTGGAGGTGTCCGCCGAAGCTGAGGGCGCACTGACCGCCTCCGCACAGGGCGCAATGTCCCCCGTGACCGTGACCATCACCAAGAACGAGGACGGCAGCATCGCGACCATCGTGG
>CAZJOA010000073.1:6583-12615 GCA_964547515.1 uncultured Faecalibacterium sp. | reverse complement strand
TGACCGGCGCGACGGTGACCTCCAATGCCATCGTCAGTGCGCTGAACAGCCTGTTCCCCGTGGAAGAAGCGGCAGTGGAGACCTTCACCGCCTCCGCACAGGGCGCAATGTCGCCCGTGACCGTGACCATCACCAAGAACGAGGACGGCAGCATCGCGACCATCGTGGTGGATGCGTCCGGCGAGACCCCGACCATCGCCACCCCCTGCACGGAGGAAGCCTTCCTGAGCCAGTTCATCGGCAAGACCGCCCCGTTCGAGGGTGTCGAGGTGGTGACCGGCGCGACGGTGACCTCCAATGCCATCGTCAGTGCGCTGAACAGCCTGTTTGAGTGATCGTCCCCCAAAAGAGAAAAGCTGTCCTGTTCCATGATGGAGCAGGGCAGCCTTTTTGATTCATGGATCAGCCGTTGGCGGAATCCTCGGGGTCTTCGTCCGGCGCGGCGTGGTAGATCACGTCCGGGGCAACGGGGCGTTCGGCAGCGTTGTCCGCCGGCTCGTCCTCCGCAGAGGCGTCGTCCTCCGCCGGCATGCCGTATTCCGCCTCGGCAGCGGCGTCCGCCTGATCGGCCTCGTCCAGCTGACGGCGCAGCTCGGCGCGTTCCTCGGCGGTCAGGGTGTCCACCGTGCTTTCGGGCTTGGATGTCATTTTCTTCGCGGCGGACTTCGCCTTGTCGCCCAGGTCGCGGGCACGGCGCTTGATGTCGTCCACCGTGTCCTGATTGTCATGCAGGGTCTTCGCACCCTTGCGCACCAGCGCCTTCGCGCCCTTGGCACAGCCCTCCACAAGAATTGCCGCCGCGCCCACACTGGCGTATCCCACATCGCGCAGGATGCTGTTCAGCTTGCTCATATCATGGCCTCCTTCATATCAGTCCTATGATGTCCCGGTGACAGCATCAGTATACATCTTTCGCGCCGGAAGAACAAGGAAAGATGGATTAGAAAATGTCCGCAATTCTTAATCCGGAATTAGAAAATGCCTGCCCGGCGGATGCGGACAGGCAAATGGGGTTTACTCTTCTTCCTCTTCCTCGGGGAGTTCGGCGTTGTGGTAGACATTCTGCACGTCGTCGTTCTCCTCCAGCATCTCCAGCAGCTTCTGGATGCTCTTGATGGTCTCCTCATCGGTGACGGCGACGGTGTTCTGCGGGATCATGTCCACCTCGGCGGACAGGAAGGTCAGCCCCTGTGCCTCCAGCGCCTCACGGACGGCGGAGAAATCAGCGGGGGTGGTGTAGATTTCGAAGCAGTCCTCCTGGGTCTGCATGTCCTCCGCACCCGCGTCGAGGGCCTGCATCATCAGCTCTTCCTCGTCGATGCCGGGGGTCTTCTCCACCACCAGCAGACCCTTCTCATCAAACATGAAGGACACAGAGCCGGTCGTGCCCAGGTTGCCGCCGTTCTTGGCGAAGCAGTGGCGCACGTCGGAGGCGGTGCGGTTGCGGTTGTCGGTGATGGTGGTGACGATCACGGCCACGCCGCCGGGGGCATAGCCCTCGTAGGTGATCTCCTCGTACACCACGTTGGACAGCTCGCCGCTGGCCTTCTGGATGGAGCGCTTGATGTTGTCGTTGGGCATGTTGTTGGCCTTGGCCTTGGCGATGACGTCGCGCAGCTTGCTGTTGCTGTCGGGGTTCGCGCCGCCGGAACGGACGGCGATGGCGATCTCACGGCCGATCTTGGTGAAAATCGCGCCACGGGCAGCGTCAGCCTTGCCCTTCTTGGCCTGAATATTGTGCCACTTGGAATGTCCGGACATGGAAATACCTCCTGTATGTCAAAGCTAATGATAACAAGCAACGCTTTATTATAGCACCGCATGGGAGGATTCGTCAATAGCCGGATGCGGGGGAAATTCACGGCGGCGGACGTGTCAGCCGGTGCGGCATTGGACAGCTTTTGCCCACTTATCCGCAAAGCTTGCCTTTCCCCTTGACGCGCACAGTTTTTCCATGTATTATTGTAGGCGAAGTTTCCCCGTTTTGATCGGATATTCGGATAAGAGAGAGGAGCTGTCCCTGATGAAATACGTTCTGGGTATCGACCTTGGCACCTCCGGCACGAAGACGGTGCTGTTCAACCAGGAGGGCGTGGCCATTGCGTCCGCCACGGTGGAGTATCCCATGTATCAGCCCCATAACGGCTGGGCGGAGCAGGACCCCAAGGACTGGTGGAATGCGGCGGTGCAGACCATCAGGACCGTGCTGGACAAGTCCTGTGTGGACAAGGCGGACGTGGTGTCCCTGGGCATTTCCGGACAGATGCATGGCCTGGTCATGCTGGATGAGCACAATGAGGTGCTGCGTCCGTCGATCATCTGGTGCGATCAGCGCACGGCGAAGGAGTGCGACGAGATCCACGAGAAGGTCGGCAAGGAAAAGCTCATCGCCATCACCGCCAATCCGGCGCTGACCGGCTTCACCCTGTCCAAGATCCTCTGGGTGCGCAACAACGAGCCGGAGATCTACGCCAAGTGCCGCCACATCCTCCTGCCCAAGGACTATGTGCGCTTCATGCTCACGGGCGATTATGCCACCGAGGTGTCCGATGCCTCCGGCATGCAGCTGCTGGATGTCCCGAACCGCTGCTGGAGCGATGAGCTGCTGCACATCCTGGACATCGACAAGTCCCTGCTGGCGAAGGTGTACGAATCCTGCGAGGTGACCGGGCATGTGTCCGCCGGGGCGGCGGCGCTGACCGGTCTGAGCGAGGCGACGCTGGTGGTCGGCGGCGCGGGCGACAATGCGGCGGCAGCCGTCGGCACGGGTGTGGTGGAGGACGGCAAGGCCTTCGTCACCATCGGCACGTCCGGCGTGGTCTTCGCCCATACCGACAAGCTCGCCATCGACCCCCAGGGACGTGTCCATACCTTCTGCTGCGCCGTGCCCGGTGCGTGGCATGTCATGGGCGTGACCCAGGCGGCCGGTCTGAGCCTGAAGTGGTTCCGCGATAATTTCTGCGCGGCGGAAAAGGATGCCGCTGCCCAGATGGGTGTCGACCCCTATGACCTGACCAATCAGCAGGCCGCCCAGAGCCCCATCGGCGCGAACAAGCTCATCTACGCCCCCTACCTCATGGGCGAACGTACCCCCCACCTCGATCCCGACTGCCGCGGCATGTTCTTCGGCCTGAGCGCCATGCACACCCGCCGCGACCTGCTGCGCGCGGTGATGGAGGGCGTGACCTTCTCGCAGATGGACAGCCTGAGCGTGCTGGCGGAAATGGGTGTCGCGCCCGAGACGATGCTGGCCTGCGGCGGCGGCGGCAAGAGCCCGCTGTGGCGGCAGATGCTGGCGGATGTGTTCAACCTGCCCGTGGCGACCACCGTCAACACGGAAGGTCCGGCGCTGGGCGTGGCGATCCTGGCGGGCGTGGGCGCTGGCCTGTACAAGAGCGTCCCCGAGGCCTGCCGCGCCATGATCCACTGCAACCCTGCGCAGAACCCCATCGCCGAGAACGTCCCCCAATACGCCAAGGTGTACGCGCTGTATAAGCAGCTCTATCAGGCGAACAAGGCGCTGTTCAAGGAGCTGGCGGCGCTGTAAGGCCTTGACGAACCGTCCGGACTGTGCTATCATGTACCCATTCTGACCTGTGAAGGAGGGCTGACCCGGATATGCGTCTGTAATTCCGCTGTGACCCATGACCTGGGAGGCAAATGACCGTCCATGCTGACGGCTTGTTTGCCATACGGCGGGAAACGCATAGCCGGGGGCTGACCCTCCTTTTTGCGTGCCCAAAATTGGACATTCCCGCCTCCCGCGACCACTCAAGGAGGCATGATTTCCTGTATGCAAGCATCCATCCGTGACCTTTCCTTCACCTACGACGGCTCGTACACCCCGGTGTTCGAGCATGTCAGCTTCCGCTTTGACACCTCCTGGCATTTGGGGCTGATCGGCCGCAACGGCAAGGGCAAGACGACACTGCTGCGGCTGCTCCGCGGCGAATTCCCCCATCAGGGCGTCATCGACATGCCCCTCACGCCGGTGTACTTCCCCTATCCCGTGGCGGATGCGTCCGCCGATACCCGCGCCGTGATGCTCGCCGCCGCGCCCGATGCCGCCCCATGGCAGCTGGTCTGTGAGCTGAATCAGCTGGAGGTGGATGAATCCGTGCTGGATCGTCCGTTTTCGACCCTGTCCAAGGGCGAACAGACCAAGGTGCTGCTGGCGGCACTCTTCGCCCGGGAGGACGCCTATCCCCTCATCGACGAGCCGACCAACCATCTGGATGCCCACGGGCGCGAGCTGACCGCCGAGTACCTTCGCCGCAAGGACGGCTTCCTCCTCGTCAGCCATGACCGCGCCTTCCTTGACCGCTGCATCGACCATGTGCTCTCCCTCAATCGGGCGGACGTGTGGGTCATGCAGGGCAATTACGACACCTGGGAGAAGCGGCTGAACCAGCAGAATGAATACGAACAGGGTCGGAATGAGAGTCTCCGGCGGGACATTCGCCGTCTGGAGACCGCTGCCCGGCGCACCGCCGCCTGGAGCGCGAAGGTCGAGTCCACCAAGATTGGCATCGACCCCATCGCCATCGACAACGAGAAGAACCGCCGCAGCTACATGGGCGCGAAGTCCGAAAAGATGATGCGCCGCAGCAAAGCCCTCGCCCAGCGTCAGGATCGCGCCATCGAGGAGAAGCGTTCCCTGCTGCACAATGTGGAAAAGGTCGGCGAATTGAAGCTGAACATCCTCCGCCACCCCAAGGAGGTGCTCATCCGCGTGACGGACGGGCGCGTGTCCTACGGCGGACGGACGGTCTGCGACGGGGTGGACTTCACCCTGCATCAGGGCGAACGCCTGGCGCTGACAGGCGCGAACGGCTGCGGCAAGTCCTCCGTCCTCAAGGCGCTGGTGAACAAGGGCGGTAGCCTCACCGGGCAGATCAGCCTTGCGCCGAACCTGATCGTCTCCTATGTCCCCCAGCAGACCGATGACCTCACCGGCACGATGGACGATTTCATCCGCCGCGCGGACATCGACCCGACCCTCTTCAAGGCCATCCTGCGCAATATGGACTTCACGCGCGACCTCTTCGAGCGTCCCCTGGAGAACATGTCCCAGGGGCAGAGGAAGAAGCTGCTCCTGGCGCGCAGCCTGTGCATCCCGGCGCATGTCTATGTGTGGGACGAGCCGCTGAACTACATCGACGTGCTCTCCCGCGTGCAGATCGAAACGCTGCTGACGGCGTATCAGCCGACCATGCTGCTGGTGGAGCACGATCAGCGCTTCCTGGAGCGCGTGGCGACGGGCACATTGACGCTTTCTTAATGGCGGGACTTGTTTGAAGAACGCTCAACCGAATCGCGAGAAAAAGGGTCGAAGACCCTGTGAAAGGAGACATGTGATGACAAGGCTATACATCGTCGAAGGTTTGCCCTGTTCCGGCAAGAGCACCACGGCGCGACGCATTGCGGATGCGCTGACCCGCCGCGGAGAGCGCGTCCGCCTGGTGGACGAGGGCACGGGCGACCATCCGGCGGACTACGAATTCCACGCGCTGGCGGACGGCAAGATCGTCGCCCTGAAGGACGTACCCCCGGAGGATTTGCCCGCGCTCCTGCCCCGCAAGATATACGATGGCCTGCCCTGGGCGGACGAAGCGCCCGTCATGCTGGACAAATGGCGGCAATTCGTCCGCGAGGCCGAGCCCGATACGACCTATGTGTTCAACTGCGTCCTGCTGCAAAACCCCATGTGCGAAACGATGATGCGCTTCGACCTGCCGGTGGCTGTGTCCGCCGCGCACATCCGCAGCATTGCGGAGATCATCGCGCCGTTGTCGCCCTGCGTGGTCTATCTGCGCACCGCAGACATCGCCGAAACCGTCCGCCGAGCCGCCGCCGAACGTCCCGGATGGCTCGATGCAGTGATCGACTACCACACGCACGGGGCATACGGACGTTCCATCGGCGCGCAGGGCTTCGAGGGGTACATCGCCTGCCTGACGGAGCGTCAGCGCCGCGAACTGGACATCCTGCGCACCCTCCCCCTGCGGCATGTCGTGCTGGACGACCGGCGC
>CAZJOA010000073.1:0-6483 GCA_964547515.1 uncultured Faecalibacterium sp. | reverse complement strand
GGCGCGAGTGCCCCGAGGAAGGAGTCGGACGGGAGTCCGACGATGACGAGGGGGCATAATGGGAATTAGGAATGAGGAATTGAGTTTGTGAGGGCATTGCGCACGGCGCGAGTGCCCCGAGAAGCCGTCTGGGAAGGGGGCTGCCCCCCCTTTCCCTGCGGGATCTTCGACCCGTTTTTCGCGATGGAATGGAGCACATCTGCATGCGATCCTCGCCGGTGCTCCAGGCACAGCCTGTGCCTATTCCTCCTCCGCCCGCCATACGATCTCATGATACAGCTCCATCAACGTATAGGGGAAGCCCCAGCCGCAGCCATCTGCCTTCCGGAGGATGCTGAGGATCCTTTCGGCATTCCGCTGGTAATAGTCCGCTGTGTCCATATGATTTACCGTGGTGACGAAGTCCGAAAACATGGACTCAACGCTCCCATAAAACGGCTCATCAATATCCCCATATTCGCAAGTGAACTCAATACCGCATTCGACATGGTACAGCATCAGCTCTGCCGCATTTTCAGCATTCTGCGCGATTCTGTTGAACTCAAGGACAGCATCTCTGGCTTTCTTCAGAGAATACTGCTTGCCCCAAAATGCGTCATGCACCCTCTTCTTGTAGGTCGGCAGGAGTGCCTGCTCCGCCACATCGCCACAAAGCGCCACATCAATGAGTGCCTGTGCCTGTTTGCTGCCCTTGTACACCTTGCAGAGCAGGCCGATCAACTCCGCCTGTGACAGGGTCTTTAGCTGCTTTTTCAGTTCGGTCAGTGTCACGTCCGTCTTCCTCCATCGCCTTTTTCGACATGATACATCCGTCTGCATCATAACACAATCGCATTCCACGGCAAAAGCGCTGGTGCATTTGACTGCAACAGCGCTTTTTTCATCAGGTTACAGGATCTGCCCCAGGAAGCGTGCGGCCAATTCCGGCCACTGGGCGCATTCGGGGATGTTCTGCCCCGGATCGGTGCTCGTCAGCGGATTCGCCAGCGCCAATCCATGCCCGCCGTGGGGGAAGACATGCACCTCGCAGGTCACGCCGCAGCGGTGCAGTGCCGTGGCCAGCATCAGCGAGTTCTCCATGGGGACGGAGCCGTCCTCGAAGGTGTGCCAGAGGAAGGCGGGCGGCGTCTGTTCCGTCACCAGCGTTTCCAGCGAGAAGGCCTCATGGGCGGACTGCTCCTTCGTGCCGGTCAGGTTCTCGAATGACCCGCGATGGGCGTATTCGCCGCCGGAGATCACCGGGTAGCACAGCACCATGGCGTTGGGCTTGGCCTGCGCGGGGGTGAGGCCGGTCTGCGCCATCAGCGCCGTGTCGTGCCAGCGAACGCCCAGATGCGCTGCGGCATGTCCGCCGGCGGAGAAGCCCATCACGGCGATCTTGTCCGGGTCGGCGTGGTTCTCTGCGGCATGGGCGCGCACCCAGGCCACTGCATGCGCCACGTCGAACAGGGGCGCGGGATGCACCGCCGGTGCGACATGGTACTCCACCACATAGGTGTTGAAGCCCATGGCCGCGAACACCATGGCGATGGGTTCGGCCTCGCGGTCGGAGCGGAAGGCATACGCGCCGCCGGGACAGATGACGATGCTGCTGCGGACAGGGGTGCTGCATTCCGCGCTGACATCGGGGATGTAGCCCTGCATGGCGCAGTCGGGCAGCTCGATTCGGATGTACTTCATGGGGAAACCTCCTTTGTTTGTTGCATCGGGGCGATTTATTCGGCGCGGAAGGGGTCTTCCGCCGTACCGGAACCATGGGTGAAGGCGTATTGCTCCAGCGACAGGCGCAGCATGGGGCGGATACCGGGGGTGACGGACGCATCCGGCAGCGTCAGCGCACCGCTTGCACCGATGACGGGGTGCAGGCCGCTCTCCAGGCTGTCCCGCAGCCAGTACAGCGCCGAACCGTTCCCGGCGGACGCACCCTGTGCCAGCGCATAGGGCGTGGCGGTGCAGGTCAGGTCAGCCAATGCGGTCAGGTCAGCCACGGAGGGCAGCGTCACCTCGCTGACGGCGGGGGCTTCGGCGTCGCTGAACAGGATCGCGATGGCTTCTGCGGCATCGGCGGCATCCAGCACCTCGTCCGCCAGAAGCGTCAGCACTGCGCCGTCCGCCCGGAGCACCTGCCAGCATACGGACTGCTCCTCACCGCTCTCCGCCATGGGATATTTGCCCAGCAGCACATGGGGATGCTCCTCCGCCGCGGTGACGACCGTCAGGTTCTGCCCGTATCGGGCGGACAGCTCGGTGATGCGTGCCTGTGCCGTCGCGTCCTCGCCCATTTCGGCGTAGGCCGCCATCAGCGCGGGCGCTGTTCCCAGGGTGACGGCGGCGTACTGTTCGTCCAGTGCGGCGTGGATGTCCCTGAGACAGTCTGCGGCACGCTGGGCGGCATCCAGCGTGTCCCCCAGTGCCGTGAAGGCCTCCATCGCCGCACGATGCTCGCCGGACTTGCAAAGCTCATCCGCCGCAGCATAGGCCGCCTTGTTCAGCGCGACCGTGCAGTTCTCCGCCAATGCGGCGCTCATGCCATAGCCCTCCAGGGACAGGAAGATCGCCCTCGCGGCGGCGTATTCCCCCTTGCTCATCAGGGCGCGGCCTTCCTTCATCGCGGCCTCGGGAATGGCCGTTTCAAGGCGTTCCGCTGCCAGATGCGCATCGGCGAAGGTCCCCAGACGCTGATACAGCGTCAGCGCGTCCTCCAATTCGCCGCCGTCCTCGGCCTCCAGCGCGTCCAGATAGGTCAGGTAGCGCTCGCTGCTCTTGAACGGCCGGATGGCTTCCAGATTGGCGCGCGCCAGGGTGTAGTCCTCACCGTCGATGGCCTCCAGCGCCCGGGCGTACAGCGCGTAGTCCGCCGAATCGGCATATTCGCCCAGCTGCGAAAACAGCATCGCGGCGGACTCGTATTCCCCGCAGCCCAGATAGAGCTGCGCCTCCTCGTAGAAGGAGCGGTTCTCCTGCGTCGCGCAGGCAGTCATGGTCAGTGCCGCACACAGCAGCACCGCCATCAGGGAACATTTTTTCATCATACCAACCTCCCAGCATTTGTTGCTGAGGGTAGCATGCGCAGCTTTCACGCGGATTATGAGGGGGACTTGGCCTTTTTTTGCAGCATGCGCAGGAGCTGTCCGCCGCTGACCTTCCACCACAGCAGGCACAGCACGATGTAGACGCATCCGCCCGTGCCGACCTGGACGGCCAGCCCCAGCCAGCCGTTCAGGGGGAGCAGCGCCGCCAGACGCACCGTCACCAGCATGATGCCGCCGATGACCGCGTAGGTCAGCCCATAGCGCAGATAGCGGGCATAGGGCAGCTCTTTGCGGAGGATGACAAACTGCACCACGGGGACGGAGAGCTCCGCCGCGATGGTGGCGATGGCCGCGCCGATCGCGCCGAAAAGGGGGATGAGCGCCGCATTGAGCACCACATTGACCCCCGCGCCGGTCAGCACGGACTTGATGAAGATGGCATCCCGCTTTTGCGGCAGCACCCATTGGGTGCGGATGACATTGGCAAAGCCGATGGACAGCAGGGTGACGGAGAGCAGGATCATCAGCGTGCCGGACTGGGTGAATTCCGCGCCGTAGAAGAGGGGAGCGAACTCCATGGCGACGCTGGCCAGCCCGAAGGCGAGGGCACAGACCATGCACATCACCAGCTCCATGGAGGCATCCATGTGGCGGCGGACATCGTCCATGCGTCCCTGAGCGGTCATGTGGCTGATCTTGGGGAGCATCACCGTGCCGATGGCGGAAATGAAGCCCGACAGGCAGAGGATGATCTTCTCGGCGTTCTCGTACAGGCCGGTCTGCACCATGTCCGCCAATGCGCCGATCATGACCTTGTCCATCTGCCGATAGACGCTGACGGCAATGACGGAGATGGACAGGATGGCGCAGGGCTTGAGGTGGACGAGGGCTTCCCGCCAGGTCACGCGGACGACATGCACCCGACCCCGCAGGGAGAGCATGCAGCTCAGGCAGCCCAGGAAGGTCGACAGCGACCAGACGAAGGCGTACACCCACAGATCCTCCGGCGTGCGGACAAAGAGGAACACCGCCGCCGCCGCCAGCAGCTTGACCGCCGTGTTGCGCAGGGCGATGGGCTTGAACTGATCCAGCCCCATCAGGCACCAGTCCGCATTGACCAGACAGGACACGCTCATCAGCGTCAGGTGAAAGGAGATCAGCCTTTCCGCACCGGCGACGAAGAGCACATAGGCACACCAGATCAGCAGCGTCACCCCGGCGACGAGCAGCTGCATCCGCCAGATGGCGGAGAAGGTGCGATCCAGCGCGGCGGGGTCGTCCTTGACCTGGGCGATGGCGCGCGGCCCGTAGTTCTCCAGACCCAGCATCCCCACCAGGCAGAAGGTGTAGCTGATCGCCCAGGCATAGCCATACAGGCCGACACCTTCCGCACCCACCGCGCGGGACAGCCAGGGTGCCGTCACCAGCGGCAGCAGCATCGAAAACAGGCGATAGGCCATGTTGTAAAGGGTGTTTTTGCGGGTACTCATGGCGATTCCGTCCCTTAAAACTTGCTTTTTTGGGAATTAGGAATTTGCGGCGTTTGCGGAATTAGGAATTATGAATTATGAATTATGAATTGAGAGTGTTTTGCTGTTGTCGGACAGTGTGTCAGTAGAAGAAACTGCGGCATTCGACCACAGTTCAACACTTCAAATTCATAATTCCTAATTCCTAATTCAAAAAAGTGGGTCGGGCTTGCGCGGCGGCAAACTCCGACCCAGCCGGAATTACTTCAGCATGGATTCTTCCCAGCTGTCGAAGGGCTTGATGCCCATGAGGTCAACGATGGTGGGCGCGACGTTCGCCAGGCCGAAGTGACCGTCCTTCAATTCGTGACGGCCGTTGGGGTCATAGACGATGAAGGGAACGGGATTCAGGCTGTGCGCCGTGCGGGGTGCGATGCCGCCCTTCTTGTTCTTCTCGAGCATCTGGTCGGCATTGCCGTGATCGGCGGTCACGCAGAGGATGGCACCGGCCTCGTCCACGGCCTTCTTGATGCGCGCCAGGCAGAGGTCGACGGTCTCCACGGCGATCTCGGTGGCCAGGCAGTTGCCCGTGTGGCCGACCATGTCGCCATTGGGGAAGTTGCAGCGGATGAAGCCGTACTTGCCGCTCTCCAGCGCCGCGATGACCAGATCGGTGACCTCGGTGGCCTTCATCCAGGGGCACTCGTCGAAGGAGCGCACGTCGGAGGGCACTTCCTCCCAGGTCTCCAGCGCCTCGGAGAACTTTTCGCTCCGGTTGCCGTTCCAGAAATAGGTCACATGGCCGTACTTCTGCGTCTCGGAGCAGGCGTACTCATTCACGCCGTTGCGCACCAGCAGCTCGGTGAGGGTGTCCCGGATCTCCGGGGGATTGACCAGGAACTTGTTGGGGATGTTCAGGTCGCCGTCGTACTGGAGCATGCCGGCGTACTTGACCTGGGGGACGACACCGCGGTCGAACCTGTCGAAGGACGCATCGCCGTCGAAGGCCATCGAAATTTCCTGAGCGCGGTCGCCGCGGAAGTTGAACAGGATGACGCTGTCGCCGTCATGCATCTTGCCCACGGGCTGACCGTCCCGGGCGATGACGAAGGCGGGGAGGTCCTGATCGATGACGCCGGTCTCGGCGCGATAGGTCTCAATGGCTTCCCGGGCGGAGGCGAACTGACGGCCCTCGCCGTGGACATGGACGTTCCAGCCGGCGGCGACCATCGGCCAGTTCGCCTGATAGCGATCCATGGTGACCTTCATGCGGCCGCCGCCGGACGCGATGCAGCCATCGAAGGCCGCGTCGTTCAGTTCAGCGAGCACGTCCTCCAGCTGCTGGACGTATTCCAGCGCAGAGGTGGCGGGCACGTCACGGCCATCCAGCAGGATGTGGCAGCGGACATGGGCGACACCCTCCGCCTTGGCCTGACGCAGCATGGCGATGAGGTGGGAAATGTTGGAGTGCACATTGCCGTCGGACAGCAGGCCGATGAAGTGCAGGGTGGAGGCATTGGCCTTCACCTGACCGACCAGCTCCTGCCAGGTCGGGGACGCATAGATCTTGCCGGACTCGATGGACTCATTGACCAGCTTCGCGCCCTGGGAGTACACCTGACCGCAGCCCAGCGCATTGTGCCCGACCTCGGAGTTGCCCATGTCGTCATCGGAGGGCAGACCGACCGCAGAGCCATGCGCCTTGATGATCTGCCAGGGGTGATGGGCCTTCAGCTCGTCCAGGGTGGGGGTGGTGGCAGCCTTGACCATGTTGCCAAGGGTCTCGGGGGTCTCGCCCACGCCATCCATGACGACGAGAACAACCGGCTTCTGATTCATAGAGAAATGCCTCCTTATATGTGTCAGTGACAGAGATGTCAGAATAACCACCATATAGGATAGACCATTTCCTGCGGATTGTCAAGAAAACCGCAAGCGGATGCGGAATTTTACCACGCGAAGGCACAGTCCAGCAGGGTGAC
>CAZJOA010000072.1:0-13993 GCA_964547515.1 uncultured Faecalibacterium sp. | reverse complement strand
AAAGGGGACGTCAGCCGAAACGGCAAAGGGTGCGTCAGCCGAATGCGAAAAAGGGTCAGTCAGACAAAACGTAAAAGGCAATGTCAGCCGGATACGACGTAATAAGCAAAAACAGGCAGAAATGCTGCACGGTATCAGCAGATCTGCCTGTTTTTTCGGATGCCCGCTCAGCGGCGGACTCACTCGGCGGTGTCGGGCGCGACTTCCGTGGCCTTGACCCACTCGATGTAGTCCACGTTGATGGACTTGTACACGCTGTTGTCGAAGTTCTCCACATTGGTCAGGATCAGCGTGTTGATGCCCTCGGCCAGCGCCACGGTGACGGTCGCGTCCACATAGGTGGCCCAGTCTGCCTGACCCTCGATGGGCAGGTGGATGCGCTCGCCCTCGTTGACGATCAGGTCAGCGCAGCGGATCTGCCCTTCCTTGGCCTTGGCGGCATAGCGCACGGTCACGTCGTACAGGCCGGCTTCGTCCACCATGACGGTGAACATCATGTACCCATCGGCGAACGTGCCGTCCGCATTCTTGGCGGGCTGGAGACCCAGACAGCCGCGGTCGGTGGACTCGTTGCCCTTGAACTGCGCGTTCATGTCGGTCAGGTTGAGGTAGGCGGAGTCCACCGCAAGGATGCGATCCTGCGGCACTTCGGCGGACATTTCGGCGCAGGCACAGCCCATCGCCAGGAGCAGGGTCAGCAGGATGGCAAAGAGCTTCTTCATGGGGAAACCTCCTTATGATCGGGCGGCATGCCGCCTTTCGTGCTGCAAGAGCCATGCCTTTGCGTCCAGTCCGCCGCCGTAGCCGGTCAGCGTGCCGTCCGCGCCGATGACGCGATGGCAGGGCACAACGATGGCGATGGGGTTGCGGTGATTTGCCCCGCCCACCGCCCGGACGGCGGAGGGCTGCCCGATGCGCCGCGCCTGTTCCCCATACGAGATGGTCTCGCCGTAGGGGATGGCGCAAAGGGCTTCCCAGCATTTCCGGCGGAAGGCCGTGCCCGTCAGCCGGATGGGCAGCGAAAACACCCGCAGCGTGCCGTCAAAATAGGCATTCAGCTGACGGACGGTCTCGCGCAGCAGGGGCGTTTCGGGCGGACAGGGCGTTTCGTCGCTGAACGCGATGGCGATGAGTGCGCCGTCGGCCTCTTCGATGCGCAGGGGACGCAAGGGCGTGGGCATCACGCAGGAGGGCATCAGTCCGGGATGGTCTGGTCGAAGGGCAGCACCAGGCGGTTGTTGCCGTCCTCCCACAGGCGTTCCAGATTGTAGAACTGGCGCTCCTCCTGGTGGAAGATGTGCACCATGATGTGCCCGTAGTCCAGGATGATCCAGCGGCCTTCGTTCGCGCCCTCGGTGCGGCGCAGGGTGAAGCCCAGCTCGGCCATGCGGTCGTCCACATCGTCGGCCAGCGCCTTCACCTGATTGGCGTTGCGGCCGGACGCGATGACCATATAGTCACAGATGACGGTCAGCTCACGCACGTCCAGGGCGAGGATGTGGTTGGCCTTGTTCTTGTAGAGGGTCTGGGCGATGTCTTGGGTCACAGCGATGTCAGTCATATGCATTCTCCTGTTGGTCGATCGTTGATAAGCTGGTATTCAGTCCAGCGGCAGTGTCCGCAGCCACCGGATGGTCTCCAGCGTCGCGGGGTGGACGGCGTCCCCCTTCTTCTGCACATGGCGGAGCGTCCCCTCCAGGCTGATGAGCATGGCGCGCTCCAGGGAGGTCTCGGCGGCGGCGCGCACCTCCTCCAGCAGCGGATAGGGCGCACGGGTCGGTTCGATGGTGTCCGCCAGCCAGACCGCCATGTCCAGTCGGCTCATGCCCGGCTGACCCGTGGTGTGACTGCGGATGGCCGAAAGCACCTGCGCGTCCGCCATGGCGTAATCCGCCTGCGCCCGGTACGCACCCACCACCGAATGCAGCAGCGCTCCGCTGCGCAGGATGGCTTCGTCGTCCGTGAGGTGATGTGCGCGTGCCAGATGCTGCATGTCCTTCAGGGGCATGCATTTGGCGCAGTCGTGCAGGAGTCCGGCGATCTCGGCGCGGTCGGCATCCAGATGGTGGAGCAGCGCCAGGCGGCGTGCGGTGTACGCCACGGCGAGGGTGTGGGCGAAGCGCTTGATGCTCAGGTCGCCGAAGAGCCTGTCCAGCCATTGCTCCGCCTGAGGGAGGCGCTTCTGTGCGCCGTACAGACCGGCCGTCACGGCGTACTGGTACACCGGGATGGGCAGGAGCGGCGGATAGCTGCCCTGACGGAAGGCGGCACGCACCTCCGTGGAGGACACGTCCATCTCGTCCATATCCAGGAGGACGAACCGTCCGCCCATGCCGGAAAGACGGCGGCGTTCCTTTTCCAGCGCATCGGCGCTGTGGACGGATGCGCGCGGACACACCACGAAGGTGCAGAGCGTCAGCACCTTTTCGTAGCGCCGCCATTTTTGCAGCTCCATCAGCGTATCCGTGCCGATGAGGTAAAACAGCTCGGCTCTGGGATATTTTTCGTGCAGGATGGACAGGGTATCCACCGTATAGATGATGCCTTCGCGGTCGATCTCGCCGCGGCAGGGGATGAGGTCGACCAGGCCGGCGCAGGCCGCGCAGACCATGCGGTAGCGATCCTCGGCGGGGGTGATGTCCGGCTTGTGGGGCGGATTGCCGGAGGGGAGCATCAGCACGCGGTCGAGCGACAGATGCGTCAGCGCGGATTGCGCCATGTGGATGTGTCCCAGGTGGATGGGGTCGAATGTGCCGCCCATGATGCCGATGCGTTCCATGGTCATGCTCTGCCTCCTGTGTGCTGCTGCTATGTACATTATAACCGATTTTTCGGCAAATGTAAACAAGAGGGTGATGGAAAGATGGAACGCTATCTTCGCCGCAACCGCCTGTCGGAATGCCTGGACGGCCTGGGGCTGTGTGCGCTGCTGTACGGGGCATCCTGCCTGTGGTTCTGCCGGCTGTGGGGGCTGAACGCCGCATCGCTGACGGCGGGAGCGGCGCTGGGGCTATTGCTGTGCATGGCGCGGCGGCAATGGCGCAAGCGCAATGTCAGCCGCCGGGAACGTGCCCTTCGCGCGCGTCTGGGGGCGGAATTGCTGCTGGAAGCCATGCTCATGGCGGACGCAAAGGACGCGCATTCCCAGGCGGCGCGGCTCTTGCAGGAGAAATGGCCGCTGACCCTCCGGCAGGCCACGGACGACGGCGTGCTCTGCGTCCAAGGGGACGAGGTGCTGCTCGTGCAGTGCATCCGCATCCCGGCGGAGGCCGAATTGGGCATGGGCGAGCTGCTTGCGGCGCAGCGGGCGGCCAGGCGGCATCGGGCGGAACGCGCGGTGCTCTGTGTGCTGGGGAAAGCGTCGCCCAAGGTGTGTGCGCGGGCGGAAACGGCGCTGATCCCCCTGCGGATCATCCGGCGGGAGACGCTGCTGACGCTGGCGGGGCGGCTTTCCCCGGCCACGGATGAGCAGCTGATCGAATTGGGGCGGCGCAGGCGGCGGACACGTCCTCCGGGCGGACCAATGCGGCTGATCCTCCGTCCGGAAAAGGCGCAGCGCTATCAGCTCTATGGGGTGCTGCTGCTGGTGCTGTATCTGCTGACGGGCACGCGCCTGAACGCGCTGACGGGGATGCTGTGCCTGACGCTGGCGACGCTGTCGCGCTGTGCAGCAGGGGACGGGGAGCGCCTGTGATGCGTCCGCCTGACGGGAATGCGCCTGATCCGCTGCCGCCGGGCGGTTCAGCCCCTCATCAGGCGGGCGGTGAGGGCAGCCGCGTCATCCATGTCGCGCTCGGTGTTGAATGCCCCGGGGGAGAAGCGCACTGCGCCGGAATGCAACGTGCCGAGGTAGCTGTGCATGGCCGGGGCGCAGTGGAGTCCGCCGCGCACGGCCACGTCCGCCGCGTCCAGCGCGTCCGCCAGGGCTGCGCTGTCGCCCCCCTCCGGCACGACCGCCGTGATTCCCACCCGCTCGGCCGATGCGTCCCCCAGAATCGTCAGCCCCGGGATCTCCATCAGCTGACACCGCAGACGCTCATTCAGCATGCTTTCGTAATCGTGGAGGGCTTCCCGCTGCTTCGCGACGAATTCGATCCCCGCCAGCAATCCCGCGATGCCCGGGAGGTTCAGCGTGCCGCTCTCGTAGCGGTCGGGGAGCAGGTCGGGCTGACGGACGCTCTCGCTGGCCGAGCCCGTGCCGCCCAGGATCAGCGGCTCGGGGTCGATGCCCTCCCCCAGGGCGAGCAGCCCCGTCCCGTGGGGACCCATCAGCCCCTTGTGCCCCGGCAGCGCGATGAGGTCAGCGTTCAGCCCGTCCAGGGTGACATCGAGAAGGCCGGCGGTCTGCGCCGCGTCCACCAGAAGCGGCACGCCCCGTTCCCGGCACACCCCGCCCAATGCGCGGACGGGCTGGACGACCCCGGTGACATTGCTCGCATGGCAGAGGATGACCAGCGCCGTGCGGTCGGTGATGGCGTGGCGAAGGGCCTCCGGCGTGAGCAGCCCATGGGCATCCGGCCGCAGGAGCTTCACGGCGATCTCGCCCCGGCGGACGAAGCGTTCCAGGGGGCGCATGACCGCATTGTGTTCCCCGAAGGAGCAGATGACCTCGTCCCCCCTGTGGAGCATGCCCGTGATGGCGATGTTCAGCGACTCGGTGCAGTTCCGCGTGAAGATGAGCCTTTCCGGCCTTGACACGCCCAGGAGGGACGCGGCGGCCTCCCGGCAGCGTTCGACGATGCGTCCGGCCTGGAGCGCCAGCTTGTGCCCGCCCCGACCCGGATTCGCCCCGCAGGTGCGCAGTGCGTCCCCCATGGCGGAGATCACCTCGGGCGGCTTGGGAAAGGTGGTGGCGGCGTTGTCCAGATAGATCATAGGGCCCTCCTGCACATGGCGTTGCTTGCGTCATATCCTATAGGGAAGCGGGAAGGAGGTAGAACCATGGCGGAGAATTTCTGCATCGCGGCGTTCCGGTCGCGCTTGCAGGTGATGGCGTTCGAGGAAGCGCTCAGGGCGCGGGGGATGAAGGCATCCATCGTGACGACCCCGCGTGCGGTGGCACTGGGCTGCGGGCTGTCCGTGCGGTTTGAGGAGGAGGACTTCCCCCGGGTGCGGGCGCTGTATCAGGCGCTGGCGCTGGGCAACCTGATCGGGTTTTACCGCGTCACGCGTGACCTGTCGGGACGCGCGGAGGTCAGCCCCCTGCGCACTTGACCGGCGCGGACGAATCACACGACCAACAAACGCAAAAATTTTTCATTTGCCCCTTGATTTTTCGTGACAAACGTGCTATTATGTATAGCGCTGGTATCTGACGGTTCATGCCGTACCAACGAGATCGGTGTAGACCGCCGATAGACAGTTCACATCAGCAGGAGGTGAAAGAAGTTGCCGAATATCAAGTCCGCTAAGAAGCGCGTGAAGGTTGCTGCGAAGAAGAACCTGCGTAATCGCATGGTGAAGAGCGCTGTCCGTACTTCTGTGAAGAAGTTCGAGGCTGCTGTTGCTGCCGATCCCGCGACCGCCAATGTGCAGTTGACCGCGACCACCTCCGCGATTGATAAGGCCGCCGCGAAGGGTGTCATCCACAAGAATGCCGCCAACCGCAAGAAGGCTCGTCTGGCCAAGCAGCTCAGCAAGGCCGCTGTGTAATCGCATCGCTGGATTCGCGTTTACCCCCTCCGTCAGGATGGGGTTTTCTTTTTGCCATCATGACCTTTGTCCCTCTGTGAACGCCGTGCGAAAATTCTTTTGCCAGATGCCTCCCAGCCGTGCAGGGATTGTCAGCCGTGATGCGTTGTATGTGTGTCAGACAAATCACAAAGGCGGGCGGCTCAGGCAGGAAAATGCTGCGCTCAGCCCGAATCATAGGATATGAAAACCCAGGGAGGTAAAAACGATGAAGCGACTGATTGCGATGCTCCTGACGTTGGCGCTGCTGCTGACGGCTCTGCTGCTTCCCGCGCATGCGGAGAACTACGCCACCGCAGTGGTCAAGGGCGGATGGCTGCGCCTGCGTGACGGCGCGTCCACCGATGCCGAGACCATCTCCGCCTATTTCACCGGCACGTCGGTGACGGTGCTCGGGACGTCCGGACAGTGGTATCGGGTGCTGACCCCCGACGGCAAGACCGGCTATATGCATTCCGGCTATCTGACGCTGACGGGTCTGTCCAGCGGCAGCACGCTGGAGGAGAACACCACCGGCGTGGTGCAGAGCGCCAATGGCAAGGCCGTCCGCCTGCGCTCCGGCCCGTCCGTGCAGCATTCCATCATCGCCACCTATGCCGTGGGTACCCCCCTCACCGTGCTGACCACCAGCGGCGACTGGTGCAGGGTGCGCGTCAATGGCCGCACGGGGTATATGATGAAGGAATTCATCAGCATCGGCAGCACGGTCAGCGGCGGATACACCGCATATGTGGTGTCGGGCAATGGCAAGAATGTCGTGCTGCGCTCCGGCCCGTCCAGGCAGAATACCGCCCTGGCCAGCTACAATGTCGGCCAGCAGGTCACGGTGCTCAGCTACGGCAGCACCTGGTCACAGGTGCGCGTCAATGGGCTGGATGGCTACATGATGTCCGAATTCCTGTCCACGGTGAAGCCCGAGGGCACGATCTCCACCGGCAGCAGCAGCTACACGGCCTATGTGACCAGCAAGAACGGCAAGAGCGTCCGCCTGCGTGCCGGTGCGGGGAAGCTCTTCCCGACCGTCGCCAGCTACAGCGTGGGCACGCAGGTGACGGTGCTGGAGGCCGGCAGCGAATGGAGCCGCGTCCGCATCGGCACGAACACCGGCTACATGATGAGCGAATTCCTCACCACCAAAGCGCCGGGCAAGATCACCTCCGCGTCCATCAGCGCCACCAGCATCCGCCCGGGTGAACTGCTCACCGTGACGGTGCTGCCCTCCACGGCCAGCGTCAGCGTGAGCTGGGTGAATGACCTGGGTCAGACCGTGGGCTATGGCACGACCTACACCGTCACGGCGGCGGACGTGGGGCGGAAGCTCCGCGCGTCCGTCACCGGCACGGGCAGCAGCAGCGGCACTGCCGTCACCGCCTGGGCGACCGTTGTCAGCAGCTATGTCTCCCAGGTGTATCAGCTCAAGGCCGTGACCATCAGCGACACGACCCCCACCGTGGGTCAGACGCTGTCGGCGACTCTCTCCCCGGCAGGGGCGACCGCCACCATCTCCTGGTTCAGGGATAATGGCGTGTTCGCGGGCAGCGGCAGCAGCTATATCGTCTCTGCGGCGGACGCGGGCTACAAGCTCTATGCCTGCGCGGACGGCACGGGCGTCACCACGGGCAGCGTCACGTCTGCCCACACCTCCGTGGTCGTGGCGGCCTCCTCCCCCACCATCGCCCTCCAGGATGTCACCATCAGCGATAATACCCCCGTTGTCGGCGATGTCCTCCATGCCATCGTCAACCCCGCCAATGCCACCGCGTCCTTCACCTGGCGCAGCTCCGCAGGCAATATCCTCGGCTACGGCGAACAGTACACCGTCACGGCGGATGTCGTGGGCAGCAGCCTCTATGTCTACGCCAACGGGACGGGTTCGACCACCGGTTCTGTGGTCAGCAAGCTGACGACGGCTGTCCAGCCCAAGGCGGAAGCCACCGTCCGGGTGGACAGCGTGACCATCAGTAGCACCGAGCCGGTGGTGGGGCAGCGGCTGTATGTGACGCTCGCACCGCTGAGCGCATCGGCGACCTACACCTGGTATCGCGATGACGACAAGATCCTCTCCACCACCGATTCGTACATCGTTCAGGCGGAGGACGTGGGTCACAGCCTTTATGTCTGGGCGGACGGCGCGAACGGCACCTTCGGCAGCGCCACGAGCAAGATCACCGCGCCGGTCAAGGCAAAATAACGCATACACGAAAACCGCCCGGACGAAGCTGTTCGGGCGGTTCGCATATACAATCACGGCATCGGAGGTCAGGAGGGACAAGATGAAGCTCAGGAGATTGGCCGAGGACTTCACCGTCTGCCAGGTGGCGGACTATTCGCAGGTGGCGTTCAGTCAGCCGTATGTGTTCGTGGGGAAGACCGACGAGGAGAACTCGCTGGTCTGTCCGACGGAGGCCGTGCCCGCCAATGTGACCGCGCGGGAGGACGGCTGGAGGGCGTTCCGGATCGAGGGCACGCTGGACTTCTCGCTGATCGGCATCCTGTCGGCGATCAGCACCCTGCTGGCCGAGAACCGGATCGGCATCTTCGCCATTTCCACCTTCAACACCGACTATGTGCTGACCAAGGCGGAGAACTGCCCGCGGGCGATGGAGGTTCTGGCTGCCGCAGGGTATGAGATCGTGGGATGAGGGGGGATGGCTGACGCGTCAGGCACATCCGTCTTTGAACCTCGTCCAACTCCACCTTCTCCTCAAAGGGGAAGGCAAACGCCCCTCGTCATGGTCGGACTGCCGTCCGACGACTTCCTCGGGGCTTCCCCGCGCGTCGTCGGCAGGGCTTCGCTTCCGGTATCGCCCGTTCAGCGCTTCCGCCGCAGCATCCCCATGCTGCCCATCAGGTAGAGCACTAGGCCGGAGACCGTCACCAGTCCGCCGACGAGCAGGAGGGTCGTTGGCCGTTCGCCGAACATCAGCAGACTCCAGAGCATCGCGCCCACGGGTTCGCCCAGCATCGCGAAGGACACCACCGTCGCGGACACCTTCCCCAGCGCCAGCGTGAACAGCGAATGCCCCAGCAGCGTGCAGCCCACCGCCAGTCCCGCCGCGCACAGCAGCGATGCGCCCGTCATCCGGAAGCCCCCCATGAACGGCAGCGCACACAGCAGGATCAGCGCGGTCTGCGCGTACAGCAGGAGCGTGAAGGAAAGCGTGTCCACCGTGCGGCGGGCATAGCGGTTGCACAGCCAGTGCCCGGCCATAAAGGCCGCCCCGGCCAAGGCCAGCAGGTCACCCGTGATGTCCCCGGACAGTCCGGCGATGCTGTTCGTGCCGATGAGCATCGTGCCGCCCAGAGCCACCAATGCGCCCAGACGGGCCTCCCGGGGCATCTTTTCCTTCAGCAGCAGCCCGCTGAGTGCCGCCACGAACAGCGGCTGCGTGCAGACCAGCGCCACCGATGCAAAGGTGGACGTGGCGTTCAGCGAGGTCATCCAGGTCAGATAATGCAGGGCGAGGAAGACGCTGGCCGCCAGACTGCCCAGCCACTGATGGCGTGTCATTCGCCGGAGCGATACGATGGGGGCTTCCGGCTGACCCTTGCGCCGCACGCACATCACCGGCAGAAGGATGACGGCCGAGATCACCATGCGCATCAGCGCCATCGAGGCCGGATTCGCGCCGTTTTGTAGCCCCAGCTTCACCAGCGGCCCGGAATAGGATACCATCGCCACGCCCAACAGGACGAGCAGATAGGAGGAGGCCATGTTCATGCTCCTTTATTCGTGGAATTGAGGGGAAATGATGCATTGTGAATGCGGAATGCGGAATTTCGCATGTGCGGCGCGGCTCTGTTGGGAGCGTTCAGTATTCCGCGTAGTCCCGCACCTTCCCGAGCACGCCCAGATAGTCATGGGCAGTGCCGGTGAAGTGCTCCGGGTCGATGGGGTGGTGAATGTTGTAAAGGATGCCTGTCCGGCCGGTGCGTCCCAGGTCGCCCTCGTCCAGATGGCGCTCGTCCATGTGCAGGCTGACGACCTCCAGGCAGATGAGCACCGAATCGTCCCCCGGGGCGATCTCCCGCTCCCATTGGAAGCGGCATTCGAGGTTCAGGAAGCATTCGTCGATCATGGGTGCGCTGACCAGATCGGTCTGGGACGCGGTCAGCCCGGCGGCGGCGAGCTCATCCTCGTCCGCCTGATTATGCCGGATGGTGGCCATGCATGCGTCGTAGATGTCGGCGGACATGAAGTTGATGACGGCCTCCCGGGTGTCGTGGAGGGTCTGATAGAGGTGTCCGTATTTGCTGACGGACGAGAGAATGGCGTAGAAGCCGTTCTTCCCGCCGGTGAACGTCACCCAGGAGGTCATGCAGGCATTCGACCGGCCATTGGGCTTGCGCGTGGTGACGATGCACAGGGGCGAGGGGATGCTTGCGACGAATTCCATCCAGTGGAAGCCGTACATTTCCATCTGTGCCATGGAGTCGGGCAGTGTACGATAGGTCTTTTTCATGCTGATGCCTCCGTTTCGGCGTTTTGCTGCAGCAGCATGATACCCGCATCCGCCGCGCGTGTCTTGTAAAAATGCGTCATTGACGTGCCAGATGGAGGGCTTCGCGCGGGGACATGAGGTGATGGCGGCGGAAGTCATGCAGGAGGTGCGCCTGATCGGTGTAGCCGAACCTGTCCACTGCGTCCAGCGGGTCAAAATGCGGCGAGAGCACCATGCTTTGCCAGAGCAGCTGATACCGCATCAGCGCCGCGAAGGCCTTGGGCGGGATGCCCAGCGACGCATCGAAGCGCCGCTCCAGCTGACGCGGCGAATACGCCAACGCGGCGGACACCTCCGCCATGCGGCAGCGTCCCTCGGTGCGCAGCATGTGATGCACCGCGTTCAGCACGGCGGGATCGGCGGCATCCGGGCGAAGAAGCGTCAGCAGAAGCGCTTCGGCGGCGCGGATACGGCCGGTCAGGGTCGTTTCGCGCAGGAGCACGGGCATCAGCCCCTTCTCCAGACGGCGGAAGAACGCATCGGCCGGATAGCGCCCGTTGATGCTCCCGTTCAGCGGCGCATCGGCAAAGAGGCAGGCCGTCCAGGCGTAAAAGCGGATGGCGAAGGTGGAGGACAGTCCGCCCGTGCCGTCATGGGGCGGCGTGAAGGCGGAATGCTCGTCCAGCGCACAGAAGACACTGCCGACGCAGTCCGCAGCGTGATCGATGTGGAAGATCACGTCCATGCAGGTGTCCGGGATGACGATGCCCCCGGGGGACGGCGCGTCCGGCAGGGGACGCTCGCTCCCCCAGAAGCAGCGGATATACGGCGCAAGAGCCGCACAGGGCGCGACCTCGCGGTAGGACGCATTCGCCTGAAAGGGCGTGCCCGTGATGGGGCGATACAGCCGCGCGAGGGTCAGCATTCGTCCAGCCCCGATGCGTCCAGGCGGATGGCGGACACGATGTCGCCGGGCAGGCTCGCGTCCTCCCCGTGCAGGCGGGCGGCACGAATCCCGGCCAGCCCGTGGATCAGCGCGCCATACGCCGCCGCGAGGCAGCTGTCCATCCTTTCGGACGGCGCGGGTGGGAAGCGCCGTGCCAGCAGCGCCGTGATGATCCCGCTGAGCACATCACCCGAGCCGCCCTTGGCCAGCGCCGGACTCGTGTGCAGGTTGCAGAAGGTCGAAATGCCGTCGGTGATGAGGCTTCGTGCTCCCTTGAGCAGCACCGTGCACCCACACAGCTCATGCAGGCGCTCCAGCGCGGCGGGCATGTCGTGCACCACCGCGTCCACCGTGCAGTCCAGCAGGCGTGCCGCTTCGCCGGGGTGGGGGGTGATGACATCCGCCTCCTTCAGGGGGAGGAGATCGTCAAAGCGGCTGATGAGGGTCAAAGCGTCGGCATCCCACACCACGGGACAGTCCGCCCGGGCAAAAGCGCGCAGGATGGGCATGACATCGCCGTCCAGCCCCAGGCCGCAGCCGATGCAGGCCGCGTCCGCCCGGGCAAGCGCCTCCCGCGCCCGATCCGCACCGGCGGGCAGGAGCATGCCGTCCCGTTCGGGCAGGGGGACACAGGTGGCGCTGGGCGCGAGGGTCTGCACGATGGGCAGGAGGCTCTCCCGGCAGAGGATCGAGGTCAGCCCTGCGCCTGCCCGGACGGCGGCATTGGCGCACAGCGCAGCCGCCCCCGCCATCCCGCGCGAACCGCAGAAGAGCACCACCCGCCCCAGGTCCCCCTTGTGCCAGGTGGGCTGACGGCAGAGCTGTCCGCCCGACAGATCACGGGGTTCGAGCACCGAGAAGCCGTCATACGCCAGATCAGGCTCTTCGCCCTCCGGGATGAGGATGGGGTGGACGGTGAGCTTCCCGGTGTAGTCCGGCGCATGCTCCAGCAGGAGTCCCTGCTTGATGCGGTGGAAGGTGACGGTCTCGTCCGCCCGGATGATCTCCGAGCCCAGACAGCGCCCGGTGCATGCGTCGATGCCGCTGGGGACATCCACCGCGATGACGGGCGTTCCGGCGGCATGGCAGGCATTCGCCCAGCGGATGAGCCACCCTGCGTCGCCAGTCACCGCGCGGGACAGTCCCGTCCCGAACAGCGCGTCCACTATGGCATCGCAGGCCGGGAGGTGCTCCGTGTCCTCCGCGGACAGGCACGGGATGTGCAGCATCCGGGCGAGGCGGCGGTTCGTCAGCGCGTCGCCATGGACATCGGGCGTGACCTCGACGATGCAGGCCTTGCCGCCCTGCGCCGTCCAGAGCCGCGCGGCGGCATAGCCATCGCCGCCATTGTTGCCCGGGCCGCAGAGAAATGCCACCGTGCCCCGTCCCACACGGCGGGTCAGCGCGGCACAGATGCCCGCAGCGGCATGCTCCATCAGCAGCGCGCCGGGCACGTCGTATTCAGCCATGAAGGCATCCTCCAGCGCCTTCATCTGGGCGGGAGTGATCGTGGTCAGCATGGGCGGACCTCCTTTGATGTGCGTTCCCCTTCCATTATAGCGCATCCCCGGCGGATTGCAAGCCCTGATAGCGCCTTCTTGTCGCCTCGCCTCCCCGCAGATGCCGGACGGACTTGTTGTATTCCAGCAGCGCATTCACCTCATGTGCCAAATGCGCATCCACATGGGGCAGACGCTGACACATGTCCTTGTGGACGGAGGACTTCGACAGCCCGAAGGCCGCAGCGGCCTGGCGGACGGTGCAGCGCTTCTCCAGCATGTGCTGCGCGATGGTCACGCAGCGCCGCGCAATGGATTCATCCATGCGACTCACTCCCTTGCAAAGGTTTGTAAAGGATATGAGGGGGTCGGGAGGGGCATGCGCGGGGAATGCGGCGCGGCGAAGGGAGGATCAGCCATGTTTTTCGCGGAAAAACCAAAAAAGTCCTTGACTTTCCGGCAGGGGTATAGTAAAATATACGTTGGCATCAATAGCTCCGCTAGCCCCGGTAACTATTGAATGAAAAGCCGCGAAGCGCGTGCGACCATCACGCGGGACGCAATCATCATTGACGATCATCTTAGGGAGGATACACCTTTGAAGACTTTCATGCCGAAAGCGGCGGACATTACCCGTAAGTGGTATGTTGTCGATGCCGAGGGCCTGGCGCTGGGTCGCGTGGCCAGCCAGGTTGCCAATATCCTGCGCGGTAAGAATAAGCCCATCTACACCCCCAATGTTGATACCGGTGACTACGTCATCGTCATCAACTGCGATAAGGTCATCCTGACCGGCAAGAAGCTGGATCAGAAGATCTACTATAAGCACAGCGGCTACGTTGGCGGCCTGAAGGAGACCAAGTACCGCAAGCTGATGGCGGAGAAGCCCGAAGAGGCGATGCGCCATGCCGTCGTGGGCATGCTGCCCAAGGGCCCCCTGGGCCGCCAGATGGCGAAGAAGCTCAAGATCTATGCCGGTGCAGAGCATGAGCATGCCGCTCAGCAGCCCGAAAAGCTGGAACTGTAATCGAGCGGAAAGGAGTAACAAACAATGGCTAAGGTTTCTTATAATGCTGTTGGCCGTCGTAAGAAGGCCGTTGCCCGTGTCCGCCTGGTTGCCGGTGAGGGCAAGATCGTCATCAACAAGCGTGACATCGATAACTACTTTGGTCTGGAGACCCTCAAGATGACCGCCCGTCAGCCCCTGACGCTGACCAACACCACGTCCTTCGACGTGCTGGTGAATGTGTGCGGCGGCGGCGTGTCCGGCCAGGCCGGCGCGATCCGTCATGGCATCGCCCGCGCCCTGTGCAAGGCCGATCCCGAGCTGCGCGGTGCGCTGAAGAAGGCTGGCTTCCTCACCCGCGATCCTCGTATGAAGGAGCGCAAGAAGTACGGCCTGAAGGCTGCCCGTC
>CAZJOA010000071.1:0-14011 GCA_964547515.1 uncultured Faecalibacterium sp. | reverse complement strand
GTGGAAATGGACTGCGCTCAGTATACCATCATTCGCCGAAATGTGCAAGGCAGCCTGGCGGTATCTCCTTTGTATTTGTGCCGAAAGGAGGCAATCCCATGCCCGATGCATCCCCCCATGCCGACCTGACCGCGCTGCTCCGGGCGGACTGCGCCCAGGGACGTATCATCGACCGTCTTCCCGACCATCCGGACATGGCGGACATCGCCCGCCTCATCGACCATCTGACGCATCTGCTCCTCCCCTCCCCCGCCGACCGTGATGCACTGTCCGCCCGGATGGCAGAGGTCCTCCGCCTGCTGACCGATCAGATCACCCTGGCGCTGTGCATGACCTTCCCGCCGGTGACGACCCCGCCCGTGGGACGCGCCGGCGCTCAGGCGGCGGACTTCCTGTCCGCCCTGCCCGAGCTGCGCGCGCTGCTGCTGGAGGATCTGCATGCCGCCTTCGAGGGCGACCCGGCTGCCGCGTCCCCCGTGGAGATCGCGCTGTGCTATCCGGGCTTCCGCGCACTGCTCGTCCACCGCATGGCGCATCGCCTGCACCGCATGGGTGTCCCGCTCATCCCCCGCATGATGGCCGAGTCCGCCCATTCCCTGACGGGCATCGACATCCACCCCGGCGCGTCCATCGGGCGGGCATGCTTTATCGACCACGGCGCAGGGGTGGTCATCGGCGAAACGGCGGTCGTCGGCGACCATGTGAAGCTCTATCACGGGGTGACGCTGGGTGCGCTTTCCACGCGCGGCGGACAGCGCCTTCGGGGGCAGAAGCGTCATCCGACCATCGGGGATCGGGTGACGCTCTACGCGGGGGCATCGGTGCTGGGCGGGGAAACCTGCGTGGGGGACGGCGCGGTCATCGGGGCGGGGGCGCTGGTGACATCTTCCGTCCCGGCGGGCGCACGGATTTTGGCTGTTCCCCTTGCATCCGGCGGGAAATGATGGTATGATAAGGGCGTGATTTTGACACCGAGGAGAATCCCTATGGAACGCTATGAAGCTCTGACGCTGGATGAAGAACGCGCCCTGTACGGGCTGAACGGAGCGGAGGTCGTCCGCTGCCTGTTCGACGGGTCTGCTGACGGCGAATCCGCCCTGAAGGAATGCCGCAATGTCCACCTGACCGACTGTGACCTGCACCTGCGCTATCCGCTGTGGCATGTGACCGACGGTACGCTGACGGACTGCCGCATGACCGCCACCTGCCGCGCCGCGCTGTGGTATGACCAGCACCTGACGCTCAAGGACTGCTCCCTGGGGGGCATCAAGGCGCTGCGCGAATGCCGCGACATCACCATCCGCGGCGGCGAGGCCAATTCCACCGAGTTCGGGTGGATGTGCCGCGATCTGCGCGTGCATGATTTCACCCTCACCAGCGAATACCCGTTTTTCCACACGGAGAACGCCGAATTCGACCATTTCCGCCTCAAGGGCAAGTACTCCTTCCAGTATGTGAAGAACATGGTGCTGCGCGACTGCATTCTGGACACGAAGGATGCCTTCTGGCATGCGGAGAACGTCACCGTGTACGACAGCGTGGTGAAGGGCGAATACCTGGCGTGGTATTCCACCAACCTGCGCCTGGTGCGCTGCAGGATCAGCGGGACGCAGCCCCTGTGCTACTGCAAGGGACTGGTGCTGGAGGACTGCACGATGGAGGGCTGCGACCTGTCCTTTGAGAACAGCGACGTGGTGGCGACCGTCAGCGGCCACATCGACAGCGTGAAGAACCCGGTGAACGGCTCGATCACGGCGGACTCCATCGGCGAGGTCATCCTGGATGCCCATCGCTGGCCGGGGGACTGCCCGATCACCGTGCGCAAGTAAAACCGACCCACGAAGCCCTGCCCTGAACGGAGCAGGGCTTTTTGCATGCCCGCACGCAAAGAGGGACACCCGGTACGCATGCCCCGGTGTCCCCCATGGGTTCGCCTGAAAGCCGTCACCCCGTGATCGTCACGTCCGACGCATGGTCACACACGGTGACCTTCGCCTCCGCAAGGCTCTGCGCCACATGTCCGCCGATGCGGTAATGCTCATAGTGCACCCCCCGGACGCAGTGCTCCGCGTCGTAGCCGTTCACGCGCGACCCCACCTCGGGCGTGACCGCGATGTTCCGGAAGGTCACGCTGCGGATGTTGCCCGCCTCCTGCGTTTTTGACCAGAAATCCCGGGTGATGTGCACATGGGTCGCCAGATGCACCTCATGCTCGATGCGGATGTCGTCAAAGAGCACATTCTGCACCAGCGCGCGGTCACAGATATACACCACCAGCGAACCCAGCTCCAGCGTCCAGTCCGCATAGGAGCGGATCACATCGCAGTCCCGGAAGGTCAGGTCGGCGATGTCCTCCACCGACTCCGCGCATACGCCGAAGCAGCGCACCTTGTCGTTCCACACCACACAGCGCTGACAGAGGATGTCCCGTCCGCCGCAGACGCCCGGGAGCATCGCCTTGACGCACACCGCGTCGTCACCCGTGCGGATGAAGCAGTCCTGCACCACACAGCGCTGGGTGGACACGATGTCGATGCCGTCGGAATTCTCGCGATAGCCGATGATGTGGATGCCGTCCACCAGCACATCCTCGCAGCCCCCCAGGCACAGATTCCATTCCGGCGCGTTGACCAGCGTCACATCCTGCACGCGGACACCCCTGCACCGGGAGAACGCGATAGGCTTGCGCTCATGCCAGTCCAGCAGGGAAAAATCCAATAGTCCCCCGCCCTCGATGGCCACATTCGCCCTGCCATCCGCGCGGATCGCACCCCGGTAGTTGACCTTCCCCGCCCAGTCGCGGGCATTGGTGGGCTTTTCGTCCTCCGAATGCGGACGCAGACGCACGATCGCCCCCGATGCCAGATACAGCGTGTCGCCATCGGCAAAATCGAAGGTGTCCAGCTCATGCACACCGGGCGCGAAGTACCGCCCGTGCACGTCCTCCGGGCGCTTTTCCTCCCGCCATGCATCCAGCGAGACGGTCAGCGGCTGCCCGATGTCCCCGTCCGCCAGAAGGGTCACATGGCCGTTCCGGGCGACGGAAAAGCGCACCTGTCCGTCAGCGATGTCCGCCGTCAGGCCATAGGAGGTCGGCAGCAGCTCCGCCGTGGTGAGTCCGCCGTCGCGCACCGCCACCAGGTGAACCGGTTCATCCCCCGCGTAGCCCAGCCGCGCGAAGGAATGCGGCCCGCCCCGCGTCACGGGTGAGGCGTACACGGGCACCTCCACCCCATCGGCGTACAGCCGCCAGTCGGAGGACAGGCAGACCCCCTGCCGATCCGGCGCATGCGGCTCGTCCCCCTGGATTCGATGCGCCCCGCGCTCCGCCGCACGGGTCAGCCCCACCGGAAAAGGCGGGATCATCAGCTTCTTCACAGCATTTTCACTCCTTGTCGATCGTGATTTTGAGTGTTCTGTCCGCACCCGCGTCCCGGATGCCCCAGGAGAGACGCAGCACACCGTCAAAGTCCGCCGGGGTGACCAGCGTAAGCGCTTCGTCCATCGGACATGCGTCCCACTGCCAATGCTGACGGCTCAGCAGCGTGTCGTCCGCCCAGTATTCGGCGGTCAGCCAGGCGGACGCACCCTCCGCCATGGGGCGGCTCAGGGACGGCCGCGCCACCAGATGCTCCGGCACATTGTCCAGGACGGCAGCGCCCTTGCTCAGCCCCGTTTCGGCATTGCCCATGCCCGCCCATGCGGTGAACGAACGCAGGTCAAACTCGGAGAACATGGTGGACGCGCGATCCTCAAAGTAGTATTCGCGGCGCAGCACCGTGGCGGTGTCCGCGTGGCGCACCCGCTCCTGACCATCGATGGATGTCACGGGGGCGAGCTCCGCCGATGTGCCGCTCCGGACGATCTCGGCATAGAGCATGGCATTCGTGTCCAGCGTCCCTTGCAGGCAAAGGTCGGCCGTGGACACATTTTCCGCACGGAGGACGGCTTCCAGCTCGTCGCTGCCGCCGTTGCGCCCGTAGTTGGAATGCGCCGCGTCGATGCAGTACACCGTGATGTCGCAGCTGTCCCACGGGAGCTGCTCCAGCAGGAGGGTATAATCCCGGGCGCGATAGGTGCGGTTGTACAGCAGCACGCCCGCACGATCCCCCTCGATGGCCGCCAGACCCCGCAGCGCCCTGTGCTCCGTCATCAGCACACGATCCACCGGCATGCGGTTATAGCAGGCCAGCAGATGATACGCCGCCAGCCGCTTGCCATTGCGGCTGTTGATCATCTGGATGCCGCCCTCCCCCGCCACGCGGAAGCACGCCCAGTTCACCGATGTGATCTGCGGATGCTCCAGGGTATAGAGGATGGCATCCAGCATCGGGCCGACACAGCGTTCCGTCCCGGTGACGTCATCATCGATGGCCACATGGAATTCGTTCAGGTGCAGCCCCGTGGCGGAGAAGGTGTCGCCGTGGGCGGCCAGCGCTTCGTTCGCCAGCGCCGTGTAGCGGGGGTAATTCACCGGAACATAGCAGTGATAGGAGATGAAATCCAGCGGGAGTCCCTGCTGCTCCACATAGGACAGGAACTGCTCCACATTGCCATTGGCGGCGTAATCATCGAATTCCGCCAGGGACAGTCCGCCCACCATGGCATGGGGATCGCCTTCGCGGATGCCCTTGACGGCGGCCTCGTAGATCTTCAGGTACTCCTCCCATGTGCCGGCGTAGAACGCATCGCCCCAGTCCGGCTCATTCCAGACCTCATGCGCCGCGAACGGCCAGCCCTTCCCGGCGTACCGCGCGGCAATGCTCCGGCACACCTCCGACCAGGCAGCATCATCCGTCGGCGGATAGCGCCAATACGCACTCGCGCCCCGGGTTCGGTCAAAGAGCGCCTCGGGCGTGGCGAAATACACCACATAGGGGAGCGTCCCGCCCTTGTAGAAGCTCCTGAGGGTCATGTCCAACTGCATCCAGGTGCTGGAGAGCTTTTCGGGCGTACCGCGCCCGATGGTCGCCCCCACGCCGCCATTGCCCATGAACAGGTCGACCCGCTGACTTTCCGCCCCCAGTGCCGCCAGGGTCGGGACATCGCGCAGGGTCTCGGCCATGTAGCTGCCCACAAAGGAATGGGAGGGGGAGAACACATTCTGCCTTTTGAGCAGGGGAACACCCGTATGCGTGGCGAAGTCCACCCGGATGAGGTTCTCGTCATCCGGTTCATGCGGGCAGAGGACGGCCACCTCCGACCCTTCCGCCCACGCGCAGCTCAAAAGCAGCATCAGCGCACAAAGCGCGCAAAGGCATCTCCGTGCCATTCGCATCCGACTGTCCCTCCTCTGCCCATGTGAAGAAAAGGGAGGGAATGGCTGACCACTCCCTCCCATGGGAACGAACTGAACTTTCTTTGCTGACTTGGCTTATACTCATTTACGTCTAAAGCATAGCACCGAGCATAGTGGATTTTTTGTTCTGGCAAAGCTGAGTGCAGCGAGGCGTACTGGATGTACGCGCGAGCGGAACGAAGCAAAGCCAGGGCGGAAAAGACACTGTGCGAATGATATGGTTTAGATGAAAATTCGTATTACTTCATCGCCTCGACGATGGCCGCATCATGCACCGCGCCGGAGATGATCTTGACCTCGTCCACCGCGCCGACATAGCCCTCGCCCGTGGCCTCGTGGTTGCCGCCGTTGAACCAGTCCCACTGCGCCCAGGCGCCGCCGATGCACAGGGTGAAGCCGCCCTTGATGGTCTCTTCCTCGGCGTAGGTCTCGCCGGCCTTCACGCCGTCGATGTAGGTGGTCACGGAGCAGTTCTCAGCGTCGTAGACCATCATGTAGTGATGCCAGTCCGCCGGATTCTCGTTGACGCTCGCCGCCGCGCCCCACCAGTCGCTGCCGCCGGTCACGGCGATGTAGGTCAGGCTGTCCACCGTGCCGTCTTCCCCGCGGTTGACCTTCAGCACATTGGTGAAGCCCTCGGCGCTGCCGTTGATGCCCTTGTCCACAACGCGCATGTTGTCGGCCTTGGCGTTCTCCAGATCCAGCTTCGCCCAGAAGGACACGGTCATGGAGGTGTTGCCGTTGCGGTCGATGAAGTCATCCACGGACGCGCCGTCGAAGGTCGTCATGCCGGACGCGCCATGGAAGAACACCGCGCCGCCCGCATGGCCTTCCACCGCCTCGATGCCCTCGGGGCACACCAGGTGGATCAGGTCGTTGCCGTTGGGGGTCGCGTCCTTGCCGAGGTTCTCGGCATCGTCGAAGGTGTAGTAGGCCAGGAGGACGGGTTCTGCGGCGTCCTCAGCCAGAACGGGCAGTGCCAGACACAGCGCCAGCAGCAGGGAGATCGCGAGAGACAGTTTCTTCATGGGGATACCTCCTTTTTTGTTGTATGGTGAACGTGCAGTACACCCGATGCTATGACTCCGCCCGGCGGAGTGCAGCGCCCGCATCCGACATGCGGATGAAATGCGGCCGCTCGTGGGGGAAGACATTGGGGGAATGGAGCGTCAGCCACAGCTGCTCCGCTGCGTCGCGGAAGAGCATGCCGTGACCTGCGTCCGCCATGTCGATGGGCGGCAGATGGGTGAAATGCCCGTCGATCTCCCCATTGTCGGACACGGCCAGCCCCTGCGTGTACCCCCGTGCAGAAAAGCTTGCCCACAGGCACAGCAGCGTGCCGTCCTGCGTCCGCCACAGGAACGGCCCGTCCGTCACATAGCCCTCGGCCTCCGGGGTGATGTTGCGCACCACCCACGGTGCATCGGACGCACGCCACATGACGCGCGGTGCACCGTCGGCGGCCTTCAGGTCAGCCGTGAGGGGCATGGCGCAGACCTCGCCATCGCCGATCTGCGTCCATTCGTGGCAGAAAACCATCCAGGGCTTGCCATTTTTGTCCACATGGAGCGTGCCGTCCAGGCATTCCCAGTCGCGTGGGGTGACGGTGCGGTCGCTGTGCGGCATGAAGGGCCCCAGCGGGCTTTCCGACCGCAGGATCGCCGTCCCGCGGCACATCCCCTCCCCCAGGAACGATGCCAGCATGTAGAATGCACCCCCGTAGCGGTGCACTTCCGGTGCCCAATAGTGACGCTTGGCCCAGAAGGTGCCGTCATCCTCGAAGCAGGGGATGGCCTCCGACCAATCCGCCATATCGTCGCTGACATACACATCAAAGCCGGTCGCATCGCCCCAGCAGGTCGCGCCGCGCGTGCCGTAGAGGTAGTACCGCCCCGCATGCAGCAGCACAAAGGGGTCGCGGATATGAATGTCGCATGCCCGCATGGGTCAGCCCTCCTTCCGCAGCAGCACGCCGAAGCCGCAGTAGTCCCCCGGCACGCGGAAGGTCAGCCGTCCGCCCCGGAGGGTCACGGTGCAGTCCGCATCGGCATAGACCGCCTCCAGCGCATAGCCGGTGAAATCGTGCTCAGGTGACCATTCGCCGCCGTTTTGCTCAAAGGCATGCACCGTCAGGAGGACGGCATCATCACCCGTGCGGATGGCCGCCTGCCAGCCGTGGGCATGGTCATAGCCGGTGATGTCCCTGCGGAGGACGCGGGTCGACCCCTGGCGGATGACCGGCGCGGCCTTGCGGTAGAATGCCACGCCCCGGCGCACCGCGTCCATCTGCCGGGCATCCAGACGCGCCACATGGCCGGAGATGCACATGCGTCCCAGCAGGGCGGCGGACATGCTCCAGATGATGCGGCGGATGCTGTCCTCCTGGCGGATGACGGCCCAGATCTGGCTCTGTCGCGGGAGGATGAGCCGGTGCAGATCCGCCGCGATGAGCGGGATCTCCGGGCATTCGTGCGCGTCGGAGAACGATGCCATGTCGCTGCGGCTCATCATGCTCAGCTCCAGGCGATGTCCGCCGGAGGAGCAGTTCTCGATCACCAATTCCGGCAGGCAGTGACGCATCTGCTCGAAGAAGCGGTACGTCCCCAGCACGCCATTGCGCTGCGCCTCGCCCATGGACTCAAAGCCGTCAAAGCCGATGCCGTAGGTGTTGTTGTAGTCGATCTTGACATACCCATACCCGTTGTCGCGCAGAAAGTCGATGACGCGCTCCCGGAGGTAGGCATGGGCATCCTCGCGGGTGAGGTTCAGGAAGGCGCGGTTCGTCTCGATGATGGTCTTGCCGCCGTCGGTGACGAACATCTCCGGATGCTCCCGGAGGACATTGCTCTGATCGTTGGCGACCTCCGCCTCGAACCAGATGCCCGGGATCATCCCCGCCTCGCGGATCTTCTCGGCGATGACCTTCATCCCCTCGGGGAAGGCCGTCCTGCGCACATCCCAGTCGCCGGTGGATGTGTTCCAGTCGCGGCTCTGCCCGAACCATCCCGCGTCGATGACGAAATAGCTCAGCCCCAGCTCCTTCACCGCCGCGAGCTCTGCCGCCACAGTGTCCTGCGTCGGCCAGCCCCAGGTGTCGCAGTACTCATTGTACATGGGGTTGAGCGTCTCCTCGGCCGCATTGGGCAGGGTCAGCCGCGCCTGATGCACATCCAGCAGCGCCTCGCAGGCCTCGTCCACCCCGCCGCGCACAGCGGTCAGGATGGCCTCGGGCAGGGAAAGGCTTTCGCCGGGCTGGAGGGTCTTGCGCCAGTGCCCGTCCTCGAAGCCCGCCAGACCGCCCGTCAGCACCAGATCCTCCTTCTGCCGGAAAAGCTCCATGCTCCATGAGCCCGCCCAGCCGATGGCCGCCGCCCAGGTCACCCCGCGGCGCGTGTCCTCCAGCGCCATGGTCGGGAAGTACCCCCGCACCGGCAGCGTCCCCGCCTGGCCGATCCGCACGGACTTGGTCGCCCAGCGGCTCCACGAGGTCTCCAGGTTCAATGCCTCGATGGTCTGGCATTCATGCCGCCCCTCGCAGCTCCAGAAGGAGGTGAAACGGTGCAGGCGCATGCAGTCCGGTGCCATACCGGCCTCAAAGGGGGTCATGCCGGCGATGCAGAAGCTGGCGGCGTGCTCCAGGGTGACGGGTGCGTCCCCCGCGTTGGTGATCTGCGTCCGGCAGACCAGCGCCCGGCCGCAGGCGGAAAGGGTCTGCGTCCATTCCAGCCCGTGCGCGCCCGTCAGCACCGTGGTGATGCACTCCTGCTGCACATCGCGCCCCCTGAGGCGCATGGAGGCCGCCGTGTCCGAGCCAATCATGGTCAGGCCCTTCGAATAGGGGGTCTCATGGCTGTCCCCCCGCACATGCAGCTGCGCCATGCCGAATACGCTCGCGGCCTTTTCCGCCACTGCCTGATCCTCCATCCCCGCCGGGACAAGCACCAGCGCAGGTCGCTCCTCCCGCTGCGTGAACAGGACGCTCACATCGCCCAAGCGATACGCTTCCATATCCGATCCTCTTTCTTCTGCTTATTTGAAAACGATATTGCTGACGAATTCGTTGGTCTTGATGCTCGGGTGCTCCAGGCTGGTCAGCCGCATGCCGCCGACGACGAAATTCTCGAAGGTCACATTGCGGATCGGCTTGTCCGCGTCCCAGCCGTACAGCAGGATCTCATTGGCGATGGCGCTCCTGTTGGCGCTCTCGCAGGTGATGTTGCGCAGCGTCACCCCATCCACATACCCCGGATAGGTCTGATTCCCCTGGATCGACCCGAACCAGAAGCTGTCCACAAAGCGGAAGCACACCAGACGCTGACAGTTGTGGATGCGGATGTCCTCCCAGGTGATGTTGCCCACCTCCGTGCCGTGGAGCAGCACGATGGACATGACCGCGCGTTCCTCCAGTCGCCCATGGTTGTCGCGGTCGTCGTAGGAATAGAGCACGTCGATGTCGCGGAAGGAGATGTCATCGTAATACGCGGCCATGCTCTCCTCGCCCACGACCATGGCATTGTTGCCATCGCTCCACAGCTGACAGCCGGACACGGCGATGTGCTCATTGGGCGGACAGGCATCCGGATCATCGCCCGACCCCAGCCCCTTGATGGTGATGGTATCATCGCAGGAGCGCAGGAAGCAGTCCTTCACCGTGACGCGCTGGCTGTTGGAGATGTCCAGGGCATCCACGCTGGCATACTGGGGGGACACCACATGGTAGCCCTCCAGGGTCACATCGCTGCTGAAATAGACATGGGTCGTCCAGTTCTGCGAACGGTGCACATGGGCGATGACATTGCGGATGGTGACGTTCTCGGCGTGGTTGAGGGTGATGACGATGTTGCCGTATTGGGGGTTCTCGGCGTTCATCTTGTCCATCATGATGATGCCCGTCCCGGCGATGGTGACGTTCCTGGCGTTCTTGACCACCACGGGGACATTGAGCACCGCGCCCGCGTCCACATAGAGCGTCATGCCCGTGCCCAGGACGAGCTGACGGTCGCTCAGGTCATGGTAGCCCGGCCCGTAGTACAGCACGCCGAACTTTCCCTTGTACTGCTCCGCGTCATGGTCGATCTCGTTGGTGAAGAGGTGGAGGGTATGCGCCTGATAGTCCCCATCGAAGACGAAGGACAGATCCTGCCCGGGGTCATCGACGGTGAAGGTGAGGGTATTGCCGTCCACCCGGGGGACGATCCCGGCAGACACGGGCAGCACCTCCACCCGGCGGAAGGGGAAATCGACCTGCACCTTCACCTCGACGGAGTCCCCCCGGTCAAAGTTGAAGTAGCCGAAGCCGATCTCGTAGAACTCCATGTTGTAGTCGCCGTAGATGCCGACCTCCAGCCCGTTGGCCGTCACGGAAAAGGGCGCGGCCTCATTGGGTGTCCCCTCCGGGACGGGATAGGCCTGCACCTCGGCCAGCGCGGTGGACAGCCCCATCCCCAGGACGAGCATCAGCAGCATCAGCAGAACATGCTTCATTCTCTTTCCCTCTCCTTATACATCCTTTTACCGTATTCTCTCGGGGACATGCCATAGGCCATGCGGAAGCGCTTGGTGAAGTAGGGATGATCGGAAAAGCCGACCATCTCCGCGACCTCATTGACCACATAGCGCTGGGTGCTGAGCAGCTCCCGCGCCTTTTCCAGCCGGAAACGGGTGATGTACCCCGACGGGGATTCGCCGTAATAGCGCTTGAAGAGCTTGTAGAGATAGCTCCGGGAGATGTTCATGCGCTGACAGATCGTCTCCACCGACACGTCCCCCGCATAGTGCTCCCGGATATAGTCCGTGGCCTTGCGCACATACTCGGCGGACACATCGTTCGCCCGACCCTGTGCGCCGCATTCCGCCAGCAGCTCCGCAAGGAAGAAGTACATATGCCCCAGCGCGGTCAGGTCCCCCTGTTCATTGCCCATGCTGGCGGAGGCGTAGATCTTCTCCAGCCTTTCGCCGAAGCTCTCCACATGGCTGACGGGCGTGCAGATGGCCATGGGCAGCACCGTCTCATTCAGCGTGGCGGTGGCTCTTGTGCCCACAAAGCCCACCCAGCGGTATTCCCACGGGTCATCGTCATCGGCGCGGTATTCCACATCCCGATCCTGCGGGATGTAGAAGATCTCCCCCGCCTGCACCTGATGCACCGCGTCGCCGATCTGGATGACGCCGCGTCCGCGCAGCACCACATGGATCACATGGAAGCCCTTGCACCCCGCCCAGTAATGCCCGGGGTCGCAGTTCTCATAGCCGCATTCGGTCAGCACCAGATCAACGCCCGTCTCGGTGTACTGGTAGTAGTTCAGGAAGGTCTCATTGTTGGCAAAGCCGGGCACAGTGCGCCTTTGGATGATCTCAATCATTGCGGTTCACCTTTTCCCCGCGCCCTGCACCTCGGGCGATGCAGGGCACGGAGATATTCGGGGGGATTACTCCTTCGTCGCCTGCCACAGTTCGTCAAAGGAGGCCTGGCAGGAGGACTGCATCGTCTCCACGAAGGTACGGGGGCTGATGCCTTCCTTGATGCCCCAGGAGTTCCAGAGCACATTGTCACGGAAGTAGGTGGACACCTCGCCCAGGATGGACACGGTGCGGCCCTCGATCATGGCGATGGTCTCCAGGGATTCATCGTCATGGACGTAGTTCTCCCACTGGTCGGGCTGGGTGTTGGGGGTACGCCAGTCATAGTCCGCATACCATTCGGTCACGATGGCGGCGATGGCTTCCTTGTCCTCGACCATGGGCTGCATGAACATGCCGCTGGGGCAGGACTGCGCGTTGACATAGTCGTCCGCCGAGGGGCCCTTGGGGATGAGCAGCATGCCGATCTCGTCATCCTCCAGATCCTCGAAATAGTCCGCCATGTTCCACGAGGCCACCGAATAGAAGGCCGTCTTGCCCATGCGCCACAGGCCTTCCCAGCTGCCCCAGTTCATCGACCCGGTGTAGCAGACCTGATCCACCCAGTACAGATCATAGCAGAACTGGATGGCCTCGATGACCTTGGGGTCGTTGAGGTTGTAGGTATAATGGAAGCTCTCATCCACGATGACGGGCGATGCGCCATTGGCATACACGAACGCCTCGGGACAGGTGGGGCAGGTGCCATACGAGCCGAAGCCGTACACATCGATCGCGCCGTCGTTGTCGGTGTCCTTGGTGCACTTGATGGCCAGCTCGCGCAGCTTCTCCCACGTCCATTCGCCATTGGCCTGAAGGTCGTAGAGATACGCATCGGTGATGCCGTTCTCGGCGCAGATGCGCTTGTTGAACAGGATGACATGCCCCAGGGCATCATCCCAGGTGGTCAGGCCGTAATGCTTGCCGTTCAGCGCCCATTCGTCGTTGATGGACTGATTGAAGATGGGGTCATTGATGTCAAAGTAATCATCCAGGGCGACGACGAAGCCATTGTCGACCCACAGCGGGACGGTCGTGCCGAAGCCCGACCAGAACACGTCCGCGATCTTGTCGCCATTGATGACCTGCGCGTTGATGACGGACATGTAGGAATGCCAGTCCCCCGTGGTAACGAATTGCAGGTCGCAGTTGTACTTCCTGTTGATGTGCTCCAGCAGCGCCATTTCCTCGGCGTAGGTGGGGCTGTTCTCCTTGGGCGTGCCGTCCGCCCAGCTCGCGATGGTCACGACACGTCCGCCCAGGTCGTAGGCGGGCTCGTCCGCCAGCGCGAGCATGGGCAGCAGCGCCAGGGTCAGCAGCAGCGCGATGATCTTCTTCATTGTCCGCATTCCTTTCTTCCTGTCACAGGGGCATCAGGGCATCTCGGTGATGCTGACGCACCACCAGGGGCTGTCCCAGCCGCCGTTGAGCTTGGGGTCGCACACCAGCCAGATCTCGTCCCCGGCCTTGAGCTCCACGCCCGCCATGGGGATGTCCGTCTGCGCCACGGAATGCGCATCCGCCAGCCAGGTGTCGGTCACGAAGAGCATCTCGGGCGCTTCGGCCTCCGCGCGGCGGATCCACATGGACATGTACACGCCATCGGACGCAGGGACCCAATGTCCGCCGATGGGATCGAAGTAGCCCTCCTGGGCAAAGCCGGCAGAGGTGCCGCCGGAATAGCCGATTTGCAGGTCGTAGGTGGCGTCCTTCTCGCAGACCCACTTCAGCGCGGCGCTGAAGCCCGTGTCCGGCGCGATGAGGCCGTCCTTGCGGATGTTGAACCACGAGCCGGTGCAGGTGACCATCGAGCCTTCCTCCGCATCGGGGGCGGTATTGGGCAGCTCGACCGTTTCGCCGGGCTGCCACATGCCCGTTTCGGTCTGCACGCACTCCTTGAACGCCGCCAGGTCGATCGTTTCACCGGCGTTGATCTGCGTGGAGTACATCATGTACCAGCTCTGCTGACCCATGCTCTTGAGCTTGGCGCGGTTCTTGTTGGACGCGCCGCCGTAGATGTAGATCAGGCCGTCCGCAGTCTCCGCAAGGGCGGGGAGGGTCAGGGTGAGCAGCAGCATGGCCGCCAGGATCGCACTGAGAACCTTCTTCATGGGGTTTGCCTCCTTGAGCATTTTATTGTGAAAGGGACGCGCCCTTTCCATTCTGTCGTCAGTCAACATTTCTCCGGCTGATGGGGATCAATTTCCGTCGCGTCATCGTATCTATGCACTATTATAGTCTATCTTCGACCAGATCATCAATCCTGCATTGTTGCACATACTATGACGGATGTTTCCTGATAGGGCGGATCAC
>CAZJOA010000070.1:2139-14054 GCA_964547515.1 uncultured Faecalibacterium sp. | reverse complement strand
TTCGCGCGTCGAAAGCGGCGCAAAGCCGCCGGGGGGGAGGCTTCGCCTCTTTTCTTAAGGGCAATGCTTCCCTTTAGAAAACGGGTCGAAGACCCCTTTTCCCCCCGGACCCCCCGCGTAACCGGTGACGTGTAGTAAAGGCGGCTGCATATCATGGCGGCTCTGGATGCAGTCGATTGCTTTGAATTCATATTAATGCATAGTAGTCCTTTTCTCCATAGTTGGAATGGAAACAGGAAGCAATCGCCTTAGGTCGTGCTTGCGCGACGAGCGATAGCCAATGCTTGCATTGGCAGAGCGAAGCTTGGGGCAGGGTTTATCCCTGACACAGGCCGATAGCCATAGTCGCCGCATCGTCCCCTTTTGAGGTTTCGATGCAGCCGCCTCACCCATCCGCCCCCCCACGATTCGGATAAACCATAGTTGCTCTTTTATGACGCCCTTTAGATAAACCGAGCTTTTCGTGATACCCATTTGCTGGCTTACAATCTGTTCGCGGTGTCCGCCAATTCCAGCCCCTCGTTGTTCTCGCAGGCCAGGCGGATGCTCCACTCGTTCTCGAACAGCAGCACGTCGCGGTCGCGGCTGTCCTTGGCGCGGCCGGAGGTCGAGGTCAGCTTCAGCTTATCCACCTCCCGGGGCGTTTTCACCACCCAGCGCACAAAGCGGAAGGGCATGGGCTCCATCACGATGTCCACCTGATATTCGGTCTTGAGCCGGTGCTCCAGCACCTCGAACTGCAGCACGCCGACCACGCCGACCATGAACTCCTCGCGGCCGGTTTCGGTGCGGATGAAGGTCTGGATCGCGCCCTCCTCCGCCAGCTGGGTGATGCCCTTCTGGAACTGCTTGCGCTTCATGCTGTCCATCGGGCGGACACGGCTGAAATGCTCCGGCGCGAACACCGGGATGTTCTCATAGTGCAGCTTCGGGCCGGTGGACAGCGTGTCCCCCAGCTGATAGATGCCGGGGTCGAACAGGCCGATGATGTCCCCCGCCCAGGCCTCCTCGACAGCCTCGCGTGCGTCCGCCATGAACTGCTGGGGCTGCTTGAGCGCCACCTGCTTGTTCGTGCCGGAATGCCAGACCTCCATGCCCTTTTCGAATGCGCCGGACACGATCCGCATGAACGCCAGCCTGTCGCGGTGCGCGGGGTTCATGTTCGCCTGAATTTTGAAGATGAAGCCGGAGAAATAGGGGTTTTCCGGGCCGATGTCCCCCGCGTCGGACCTGCGGGGCAGGGGCGGATTGGTGTACTGCAGGAAGCGATCCAGGAAGGGCTCGACACCGAAATTGGTCACGGCCGATCCGAAGAACATCGGGGTCAGCTCGCCCCGGCGCACCTTCTCCAGGTCGAAGGCATCCCCCGCCTCGTCCAGCAGCATGATCTCCTCCTCCAGCCGGTCGATGTAATGCTGATCCAGCACATGGGGCAGCGCCTCATCGGTGAGGGAGAGCTCCAGCTCATCCACGCGCTTTGCGCCGTGGTCGCCGCCGGAATAGAGGGTGATGGTCTGTGTGTCGCGGTGGTACACACCCTGGAAGTCGCCATCCACGCCGATGGGCCAGTTGATGGGACAGGAGCGGATGCCCAGCACCTGCTCCAGCTCCTCCATGAGGGAGAAGGGGTCCTTCGCGGCGCGATCCATCTTGTTCACGAAGGTGAAGATGGGGATGTTGCGCATGCGGCAGACCTTGAAGAGCTTGATGGTCTGCGCCTCAACGCCCTTGGCCGCGTCGATGAGCATGACGGCAGCGTCCGCCGCCACCAGAACGCGGTAGGTATCCTCGGAGAAGTCCTGGTGACCGGGGGTATCCAGGATGTTGATGCGGAAGCCCTCGTCGGGGATGTCGACGGGGTCTTCGCCCGATCCGGGGAAGGGCTGCACCCTTTCGGGCTTGTATTCAAACTGCATGGCGGAGGAGGTGACGGAAATACCGCGCTGCTTCTCGATCTCCATCCAGTCGGAGGTGGCGTGCTTGTCGGACTTGCGAGCCTTGACCGAACCTGCCGAACGGATCGCGCCGCCGTAGAGCAGCAGCTTCTCGGTCAGGGTGGTCTTGCCCGCGTCAGGGTGGGAAATGATGGCGAAGGTGCGGCGCTTCCTGACCTGCTCGTGGAGCATGTCGCGGTACGCCTGGCTATCGGTGCTGGGCAGCATGGTATGCCTCCTACATGATGTCGGGAAAATCAACGGTTTATTGTATATCCGCAGGCGCGGTGTTGTCAATATGCAATCCGTCACTCTTTGTAGTCCTGCAAGCTGACGGACACCATCTTCGACACGCCCTGCTCCTCCATGGCCACGCCGAAGAGAGCGTTGCAGCGTTCCATCGTGCCCTTGCGGTGGGTGACGACGATGAACTGCGTGCCCTTTGAGTACTCCTTGAGGTAGTCGGCGTAGTAGCCGATGTTGGCATCGTCCAGGGCGGCCTCGATCTCGTCGAGAATGCAGAACGGGGTGGGCTTCAGTTTCAGGGTGGCAAAGAGGATGGCGATGGCCGTCAGGGCGCGTTCGCCGCCGGAGAGCAGCGACAGCAGCTGCAATTTCTTCCCCGGGGGCTGGGCATTGACCTCGATGCCGCAGTTCAGCGGATCCTCCGGGTCCATCAGGAGCAGCTCCGCCTTACCCCCGCCGAACAGGCGCGTGAACGTCTCGGAGAAATACCCCTGCAGCTTGGTGAAGTTGTCCACAAAGGTGACGCGCATCTGCTCCAGCAGGCGCTCGATCAGCTCCCGCAGGTCGGCCTCCGCCGCACGCAGGTCAGCCTGCTGGGCGGTCAGGTCATCCACACGCGCCTTGGTCTGGGCGTATTCCTCCACCGCGCCGACGTTGACATTGCCCAGGGCGCGGATGGCGGCGTTCAGCTCGCCCGCGCGCTTGTCAGCCTCACGCTCATTGAAGCCCTCGGCCTGACGGAATTCCTCCGCACCGGCGTAGGTCAGCTTGTAGGTGTCCCAGATGCGGTTCTCCAGGTTGCGCTGCTCGGATTCCACACGCTGGCGGGTCATTTCCAGGCGATGCTGCTTTTCGCCGTCGCGCTTGTAGGCTTCGTGCAGACCCTCGATGTCATGCAGCAGATCGCGCAGGCGGTTCTGCGCATCGGCGCGGGTCTGCTCCAGCGCCTGAGCGTCCTCCTCCTGACGCTTCTGCTCCTGCTGACGCTCGGTCACGGCGGCCTCCACCCGAACGATGGCTTCCGCGTCCTGCCGATCCAGCTCGTCCATCTCGTCAAGCTGCTGACGGCGACGCTCCTGTTCGCGCCCGATCTGCGCCCGATCCGCATCGAAATGCGTCTGGTCGCGGCGCAGGTTATCCAGGCCGTGGCGCAGCTCGGAGAGCTGCAGGGTGCGGTTCATGACGCGGTCGGCGGCATCGGCGGCGGCGGCACGGGCGACGGCGAGGGACTGCTGCAATTCGGCCGTGCGTGCCTCCATGGCGGCCTGATCCAGCGTCGCGCCGTCGGACGCATCGCCGATGGAGGACAGCTGCGTTTCGATGTCCGCGATGGAATCCCGCAGCTGGACAATGGCCTGATCGGTCTCCGCGATGCGCCTGCGATGGGCGGTGAGGTCGGAAAGGGCGCTTTCGCGGCGGGTCTGTTCACGGGTGACGGCGATCTCCTGCTGGTGGACGCTCTCCAGCGCGTCCGCCATGCGCTGACGGAGCGCCGCCTTCTTCTGCTGACCCTCCGTCAGGCGCTGCTTCATCGCGTCCAGCTCGGCCTTGCCGGTGCGCATTCGCTCGGTCAGCTCCTTGAGCTCGCGCTCGCGGCTGAGGAAGTTCGACACCTTCGACTGCGCCGAACCGCCGGTCATCGATCCGCCGGAATGCATCACGTCCCCCTCCAGCGTCACCAGGCGGAAGGAATGTCCGCCCGCCCGCATGATGGGGATGCCGTGATCCAGATTGTCGGCGATGATGGTGCGCCCCAGCAGATTCTCGATGATGGCGCGGTATTCCGGTGCACACTGCACCAATTCGCTGGCCACACCGATGCAGCCGGGCATTTTGAGCACATGGCGCACATTGGCATTCAGGGCCTGGGGGCGGATGGCGCTCATGGGCAGGAAGGTCGCGCGGCCATAGCGATTCTGCCGGAGGTAGCCGATGAGCTCCTTGGCCGTTTCCTCGCTGTCGGTGACGATGTTCTGCTGCGCCGCGCCCAGAGCCATGTCGATGGCGGTCTCATACTGCCGGGGCACGGTCATCAGCTGCGCCAGAACGCCCTTGACACCGGGCATGCTGCGCTGCTGGGCGTACTGCACGGCGCGGCGGACGGCCTGGCTGTAGCCCTCCATGTCGCGCACCATTTCGGTCAGCACGCCATGACGGCTCTGTGCCGCCTGCAATCGGGCGGACAGCTCGTCCGCGCGGGTGCGCTGGAGGGACAATGCGGCGTCATGGGCGGTGAATTCGGCATTGAGGTCGGCATGCGCCTGCCGGAGCTCCTCCTGACGCTGCTGCTCCTGCCGGACATTCTCTTCGGCCTGCGTCACCGCCCGGATCAGGGCATCCTCCTGCGTGTGCAGGGTTTCGGCGGAGGACTCGATGTCCGCCAGACGTTCGCTCATCTGGCTGCGCATGGTGGTCAGGCGGGTCTGATCGTTCTTCACCGCCGCCTGACGGTTCATCGCGGCGATGACGGCAGCCTTGTGGCTTTCCAGCGTGGTGTCCGCCTGCGCTTCCTCGGCTTGCAGGCGTTCCATGTCCTTCTGCGCCTTGGCCAGAGTGGCCTCCGCACCGGCGATCAGCCCCTCCTGCGCGTTGATCTCCTCCTGACTCGCGCCGAAGGACGTTTCCAATTCCGTCAGGCGGGCGGCTGCGTCCTCCTGCTCCGCAAGGATGCGGTCGCGGTTCTCCCGGCGCGTCTCCTGACGGGAACGCAGGGCACTGCGCTGCTCCTGACTCTCATGGACACGCTCGGCACAGGCCATCAGCGCGGTGCGGGCGGCAGAGATGCGCGCGTCCAGCGCAGTGATGCTCTCCTGGGTCGCGTCCCGCTGGGCGGACTTCTCCGCCACGGCGTTCTCGCAGTCCGCCAGAATGGTCGCCAGGGTCATCAGTTCCCCGTCCAGCTCCGCCAGACGCTGCCGCGCCCGATCCGTCCGGATGAGGAAGAGGTTCATGTCCAGATGCTTGAGTTCCTCGGCGTATTCCATGTAGAGGCGGGCATTGCGGCTCTGCTCCTCCAACGGGCCCAGACGGCGGTTCAGCTCCTCCAGAATGTCCTCCAGGCGCTCCACATTCTCCAGCGTGCGCTGGAGCTTCTTGTCCGCCTCTTCCTTGCGGGCGCGGAACTTGACGATGCCCGCGGCCTCCTCGAACACCTGACGGCGATCCTCCGATTTGCGCGACAGGATCTCGTCGATGCGCCCCTGTCCGATGATGGAGTAGCCCTCCTTGCCGATGCCCGTGTCGCGGAACAGGTCGATGATGTCCTTCAGGCGGCAGGCGGCGCGGTTGAGGAAGTACTCGCTCTCGCCGTTGCGGTAGACGCGCCGGGTGACCATGACCTCGGCGTTCTGCATGGGGAGCTGACCGTCCTCGTTGTCAAAGATCAGCGACACCTCGCAGTAGGACAGGGGTTTTCGCTTCTGCGTGCCGTTGAAGATGATGTCCGCCATGGACGCACCGCGCAGGGTCTTGGCGCTCTGCTCCCCCAGCACCCAGCGAACCGCATCGCCGATGTTGCTCTTCCCGGAGCCATTCGGGCCGACGATCCCCGTGATGCCCTCATCAAAGACGATCTCCGTCCGCTGGGCGAAGGATTTGAACCCGTACAGCTCCAATTTCTTTAATCGCAGGGTCTTCGACTCCCTTTCTGTGCTTTCATGCGGCGAATATGGCTTCGGCCAGATTCAGCCAACTTATAGTATAACACAAAAGCGCGGTTTCGTCCATTTTTTCTTCAATAATCATTCGGAATTGGATGGTACAGTCTTCTCATAAAGCCATGTCATCATTCGAAATAGAATGGTACAGTCTTCTCAAAAGCCATGTCATCGCTCAACATCGGCTTATCCAAAGCGTCGAGGGGCGGATGGGTGAGGCGGCTGGGGACTTCGTCCCTTTTTTTGCGATTGAGTTGGTTTTCACTGCATACAGTCCGCGCATGAAAGCTGTGACCAGCTTTACGCCGCATAAATGGGTCGAAGACCCTGCGCGAAAGCGGCCTTCGACTATACAGATCAAATAGGAAAATGGAAGCCCATGCAGTGCTTTATGTTGCTCCAGCACATGTCCGCAAAAAGTGCTTGCAAAATGCGCCGGATTGGCATATAATAAGGCGAAACGTTCACGCAGATGGGGACGGTGGGGCAGCGCGCCAGCAGCGAGTCGGCAGAGGGTGGAAGGCCGACGGGTCAGCGCTCCGCCACGGATCACCCCGGAGTGAGGTCATCCGAAAGGATATGTAGGATGACCCGGGCGCTCCCGATACAGGGCGGGCAGAAGCGGCGCAGGGTCGGAGTCTGCCATGAGAGGACGGCTCAGCCGTCAAGCTTGGGTGGTACCGCGGATCTGTTTTTTCGATCCGTCCCAGTGATGCTTGCTGGGGCGGATTTTCTTTTTTCGCCCCAATGATTCAGGAGGGAACACGCATGTACAAGAAAGTCGCAACCGACATGAATTTCCCCGCGCGCGAGAAGGAGATCACTGCCCTGTGGAAGCAGAACGACGTGATCCGCCGCTCCTTCTCCCATCGCAAGGACGGGGAGACCTTCACCTTCTTCGATGGGCCGCCCACGGCCAATGGCCGCCCCCACATCGGCCACATCGAGACCCGCGTCATCAAGGATCTCTTCCCCCGCTATCAGACCATGAAGGGCAAGAATGTCCTGCGCAAGGCCGGCTGGGATACCCATGGCCTCCCCGTTGAGCTGGAGGTCGAGAAGCTGCTGGGTCTGGACGGCAAGCCCCAGATCGAGCAGTACGGCATCGAGCCCTTCATCGCCGAGTGCAAGAAGAGCGTGTGGAAATACCTGCACGATTGGGAGGAAATGTCCGACCAGGTGGGCTACTGGGTGGACATGGAGCATCCCTACATCACCTATCAGGATAACTACATCGAGTCCGAATGGTGGTCGCTGAAGACCATCCACGAGAAGGGTCTGCTGTATCAGGGGCACAAGATCGTGCCGTACTGCCCGCGCTGCGGCACGGCGCTGTCCTCCCACGAGGTGGCGCAGGGGTACAAGACGGTCAAGGAAGTGTCCGCCTATGTGCGCTTCAGGGTCGCGGATGCGGAGAACACCTACCTCCTCGCCTGGACGACCACCCCCTGGACGCTGCCCTCCAACCTGGCGCTGTGCGTCAACCCCACCGACACCTATACCCGCTTCAAGGCCGCGGACGGCAAGGTGTACATCATGGCCAAGGCGCTCATCGAGAGTTGCTTCCCGGGTCAGGCGGTGGAGGTCATCGAGGAAATGCCCGGCAATGCCCTGTGCGGCCTGCATTACGAACCGCTCTTCGACTTCGCCAGGGGCAAGCTGGACAAGGATGCCTGGTATGTCGTGGCGGACAATTATGTCACCATGACCGACGGCACGGGCATCGTCCATATCGCACCCGCCTTCGGCGAGGATGACAACCGCGTCTGCCGTGAGAACGGTCTGCCCTTCGTCAACTTTGTGGACAATCAGGGCTGCATGACGGCGGACACCCAGTGGCCGGGCGTGTTCGTGAAGAAGGCTGATCCGCTGGTGCTGGAGGATCTCAAGGCGCGCGACCTGCTCTTCAAGCCCATGCCCTTTGAGCATGATTACCCCTTCTGCTGGCGCTGCGATACGCCCCTGCTGTACTACGCCCGCCCCACCTGGTTCATCCGGATGACGGCCGTGCGCGATCAGCTGGTGGCGAACAACCGCACCATCAACTGGATGCCGGAGAACATCAAGGAAGGCCGCATGGGCACCTGGCTGGAGAACGTCCATGACTGGGGTCTGAGCCGCGAGCGCTATTGGGGCACGCCCCTGCCCGTGTGGCAGTGCGCCTGCGGACACATGCATGTGGTCGGTTCGCGTGCGGAGCTGCGCGAGATGGCCGTGACCGATCCCGGCGAAAGCATCGAGCTGCACCGTCCCTTCATCGACGAGGTGAAGCTCCGCTGCGAAAAGTGCGGCGGCGAGATGCAGCGCGTCAAGGAGGTCATCGACTGCTGGTACGATTCCGGTTCGATGCCCTTCGCCCAGTGGCATTATCCCTTCGAGAACAAGGAGCTGTTCGAGAAGAACTTCCCCGCCAATTTCATCTCCGAGGCCGTCGACCAGACCCGCGGCTGGTTCTACACCCTGGAGGCCATCAGCACCCTGCTCTTCGACCGTGCACCCTTCCGCAACTGCATCGTCATGGGGCATGTGCAGGATGCCGAGGGCCGCAAGATGTCCAAGCACCTGGGCAATGTGGTGAATCCCTTCGAGGCGCTGGATGCCTATGGTGCGGATGCGCTCCGCTGGTATTTCTACACCACCGCTGCCCCCTGGCTGCCCAAGCGCTTCTCCAAGGAGGCCGTGCAGGAGGTGCAGCGCAAATTCCTGGCGACGCTGCAAAACGTGCATTCCTTCTTCTCCATGTACGCGCAGATCGACGGCTTCGATCCCAACGCGCATCAGCTGGAGAATGTCGAGCTGTCGCTGATGGACAAGTGGATTCTGTCCAAGCTGAACAGCCTGATCCAGCGCGTGGATGAGGATCTGGCGGCGTACCGCATTGTCGAACCGGCGACGGCCATCGAGGAGTTCGTGGACGAGCTGTCCAACTGGTATGTGCGTCGCGGGCGCGAGCGGTTCTGGGGCAAGGGCATGGCCGGTGACAAGGAAGCCGCCTTCGCCACCCTCTATCATGTCCTGGTGACGCTCAGCAAGGTCTGTGCGCCGTTCATCCCCTTCATGGCGGAGGAGATCTATCAGAATCTGGTGGTCGCCAATGTCCCCGGGGCGATCGATTCCGTCCACCTGTGCGACTTCCCCGTCGCCGATGTCTCCCGCATCGACAAGGAGATGGAGGAGCAGATGGACGCACTGGTCGAGGCCGTCCAGCTGGGTCGCGCCTGCCGTGCCCTGGCGAACATGAAGACCCGTCAGCCCGCCGCGAAGCTCTACGTCAAGGGCGCGTCCTTCGGCGCGGACTATCAGGCGCTGTGCGAGGATGAGCTGAACGTGAAGGAAGTGGTGTTCACCGACTCCACCCGCGATTTCACCACCTATCAGCTCAAGCCCCAGATGCGCACCCTCGGCCCGAAGTACGGCAAGCTGCTGGGCAAGATCGGTCAGCAGCTGAGCACGATGGACGGCAATGACGTGGTGGAGGCCTTCGACCGGGGCGAGACGGTGTCCTTTGACATCGACGGCACGACCGTCACCCTGGGCAAGGATGACGTGCTGACCGCACCGATGCAGAAGCCCGGCTTCGTCGCCCAGGAGGATCGCGGCGTGATGGCGGTGCTGGACACCAACCTGACCGAGGCGCTGATCCGGGAGGGCTATGTGCGCGAGGTCATCAGCAAGGTGCAGACCATGCGCAAGGACGCGGGCTTCGAGGTGACGGATCGCATCGATGTGCGCTACACCTGCGGCGAGAAGCTGGCGGACGCCATCGCCTCCGGGGTGGACATGATCCGGAACGGCACGCTGGCGGTGAGCGTCGAGGCGGGCGAGGCGGACGATTCCTACACCGCGCAGGAGTGGAAGATCAACGACCAGAAGGCCGTGATCGCCGTCCGCGTGGCGAAATAAGCATACTCTTCAAAAGGCTCAGCTTATCAAAAAGCGTCAAAAGAGACGTATCATGGATTGTCCGAAACGTTGGGGGGCGGATGGGTGAGGCGGCTGCATCGTGACCTCAAAGGGGACGGTGCGGCGAATATGCGGGCGATTGCTTCCACAGCAATTCACCTACAAAGAAGAGAAAAGTCGACTTGCTCAGGTCTGAATTCAAAGCAATCGACTGCATCCAGAGCCGCCAAGATATGCAGCCGCCTTTGCCGAATGCTCCGATTACTCGGGGGGGCCGGGGGAAAAGCCACACCCTGCTTTTCGCCCCGGCGGCTTTGCGCCGCTTTCGACGCGCGAAAGCGGCCTTGTACTCGAATTCCAATGCAGTAAGAAAAACAAGTTTTTTGAGGTGACCCGCATTCGTTTTCCGGAGGAGGCTCCAACGGGGTCTCCTCCCGGTTTGCGTTGTCAAGAGGTATTTCAAGAGGTATTCATGATGAAAATCGCACTGATCGGTCAGGACATCCCCATGCTGCTGCCCACGCTGCTGACGGATCTGTTCTTCGTGGGCAAGCAATCCGCCGCCGTCACCCTGGAGGAGAAGAACGCCGCCATGCAGGAGGTGCTCCAGCGCTATGGCGAGGCCGTCATCCGGGATGCGCAAAGCCGTCATCCGGGGCTGGAGGCGTCCATCTGCGTGTCCGCCCGCCGCAGCGAGGTGCTCTCCGGGGCGGACTGCGTCATCTACGCGGGGGACTGCATGGCGGCGAGCCGATTCAAGATGGATCGGGAGGCGCTTTCCGGCGTGGAGAAGGACGATCCCGGCCTGACGGAGCAGGCGCGCGTCAACGGCGGCATCGGCGGATTGCTCCACACCCTGCGTCAGGGGGAAATGGTGCTCGACCTGTGCCAGGCCATGCAGGAGCACTGCCCCCATGCGGCGGTGGTCAATCTGGGTCAGCCCGTCGCGCGGACGACGCTCATGTTCGAGCAGGCGGGCTTCCGCTGCTGCGGCCTGGGACGCACGCCCCTGCGCGGCGCAAACGGCCTGGACAGCCTGGTGAAGAAGCTCTCCTGCAAAATGGAGGACGTGCATGCCACCATCGCCGGATTGCCGGGGTTCAGCTTCCTGCTGGGGCTGACGGATGCCAAGACCGGCGACGATCTGCTGCCCCTGCTCACCGACCTGGCCGAGGAAGAGGAGCTGGGTCGCCTGACCCGCCGCTGGTACGACTGGTACGGCGCGATCGCCGTGGGTGACGTGACCGACCACGCGGAATGGCTGCCCGCGCAGGAGGATTACATCCCCGATGCCGAGCCGGAATTCGGCGAAAGCGTGGAGCGCCGCAAGGAACGCATCCTGTGGATGAACACGGTGGGCGCAAAGGGCGCACAGGAGAAGGAGGGGCAGATGGCACAGCTGCTGCTGCTGTCCAAAGCGCCGCCCATCCGCCCGATGCAGCTGGCATTGGCCATGCTGCGCGGGGACGACTGCGACATCCCCGCCGTCACCCGACTGAATCGGGGGGAGTTGCCACAGCTCGGAAAATCTGCTATGATAGAGGCGGTGCTGACGCAGCGCGGCGGACAGGTCGTCCCCCATGGGACGCTGCTGCCCATGGCGCTGATGGAGATCTGCGGGGAGATCGACGAAACGAATCAGCTGGCGGCACGTGCCGCAGCGGGCGACCGTTCCGCGCTGCGGGAGTGCATCGAGGTCGATCCCGCGCTGGCCGGACTGGATCGGCTCTATGTGCAGGACGTGGTCGGACGGATGATCGAGATGCACTCGGATGTCATCAGCCGGCTGAACGAGGAGGAAGGCTGACCTTTCGGCGGACGAGTCGCCCGCTGCGAACCGCGAAGCACAGGCCAAGGCTCTGATTCATCGTCCGAGGGGCATTCGACGCGAAAGGAGCTGTCGCGCTTGCGTGAGGAAGGGATCGTCCATGTGCCGCAACATGGGACAGGCAATCCCTCCGTCACCTCGCAGGCTCGGTGACACCTCCCTTTACACAAGGGAGGCTTTCCGCCGCTGTCGCCCTCATGTCCCCTTATAAGCATCGCAAAACCAGGGGCGCGCAGCCCCTGCCGTCCCCCATGCGCATGTACTCAAAAGGCAACCATCAAGAAATATCGCAAAACGGGTCAAGGGTCGAAGACCCTTGCGCGGGTGCAGGGGCGCGTAGCCCCTGCC
>CAZJOA010000070.1:0-2039 GCA_964547515.1 uncultured Faecalibacterium sp. | reverse complement strand
GTACCCCCTGGAGGCAATGGTATGTTTTTAGCAAACACTTGGGAAGATTACGAGGTCCTCGACACCGGCGACGGCGAGAAGCTGGAGCGCTGGGGAGATGTCATCCTGCGCCGCCCTGATCCGCAGACGATCTGGCCGAAAGCTGATCCATCGCTGTGGAAGAAGGCGCAGGCACATTACCATCGCAGCGAAAAGGGCGGCGGCGAATGGGAGTTTCTGACGCGCCTGCCGGAGCGGTGGACGATTCGTCATCAGGCGCTGACCTTCTATGTCCGCCCGACGAGCTTCAAGCATACCGGGCTATTCCCGGAGCAGGCCGCGAACTGGGTCTGGATGCAGGAGCTGATCCGTCAGTCCGGCCGTTCGGACGTGAAGGTGCTCAACCTGTTCGGGTACACCGGCGCGGCGACCATCGCCTGTGCGGCGGCCGGGGCACATGTCACCCATGTGGATGCGTCCAAGGGCATCGTCCAGTGGGCGAAGGAGAACCGCGAGCTGTCCGGATTGCCGGAGAACCGCTTCCGGTTCATCGTGGAGGACGCACTGCGGTTCGTTCAGCGGGAGATCCGGCGCGGGAACAAGTACGACGGCATCCTGATGGATCCGCCCAGCTATGGACGCGGACCGTCCGGTGAGGTGTGGAAGCTGGAGAACGAGCTGTTCGGCCTGGTGGAGACCTGCGCACAGGTGCTCAGCGATCAGCCGCTGTTCTACCTCATCAACTCCTACACCACGGGCTTCCAGGCCAGCGTGCTGAGCAATATGCTGGAGAAATGCGTCGTCAGCCGCCATGGTGGACACATCGACTCCCAGGAGCTCTGCCTGCCCGTCACCAGCGGCGGCGTGCTCCCGGCGGGTGCGAGCGGAAGGTGGTATCATGGTTAATATCGTCTACGAGGACAATCACGTCATCGTCGCGGTCAAGCCGCCAAACATGCTCTCCCAGGCGGACAAGACCAAGGATGCGGACATCCTCTCCATGGTGAAGGAGTACATCCGCATCAAGTACAGCAAGCCCGGCAATGTGTATCTGGGGCTGGTGCATCGGCTGGATCGTCCGGTGGGCGGGCTGATGGTCTTCGCGCGAACGTCGAAGGCGGCGGCGCGGCTTTCGGCGCAGATGCGTGAGCACGAGATGGGGCGCGAATACCTCTGCGTCACCGAGGGGCAGGTCAAGGACAAGTTCACCCTCATCAACTACCTCATCCAGAATGACCGGCTGAACCGCGTCATGGTCTGCGATGCGGACGAAAAGGGCGCTCAGGAAGCCATCCTCCACGGGCATTGCATCGCCCGGCGCAACGGCACGTCCCTGTGCACGCTGCGGCTGGAAACGGGGCGGAAGCATCAGATCCGCGTGCAGATGAAGGAGATGGGCGCACCGCTGTGGGGCGACCACCGCTATGGACATGGCATTCCCGGTCAGCAGATCGCCCTGTGGGGGTATCGTCTGACCTTCGAGCACCCCACCACCAAGAACATCATGACCTTCCAGAACCTGCCCTGCGGCTCGGTCTGGAATCAGTATGCGGATGAACTGACCGATATGGCCATCCGCTTTGCCAACTCCGCGCCGGTCATCCTGAACAACCACGCGCCGGAGCCCCCGCAGCCCGTCCTCGACATGGACGAACCCCTTTCCCCATCCGACGGAGGTATCGAATGAGCAAACCCTTTTCCTATGAATTGCTGCATGTGTGCAAGCAGTCCGGCGCACGTCTGGGCGTGCTGCACACCCCCCACGGCGACATTCAGACGCCGATCTACATGCCCGTTGGCACAGCGGCGTGCGTCAAGGCCATGACCCCCCGCGAAATGGAGGAGATCGGCACACAGATCATGCTGTCCAACACCTATCACCTGCACCTGCGCCCGGGCGAAGAGCTGATCCGGGAGGCGGGCGGCCTGCACAGGTTCATGAGCTGGAACAAGCCCATCCTGACGGACTCGGGCGGATTCCAGGTCTTCTCGCTCGCGGGCATCCGCACCATCAAGGAGGAGGGTGTCACCTTCCAGAGCCACCTGGACGGCAGCCGGCA
>CAZJOA010000069.1:11680-14281 GCA_964547515.1 uncultured Faecalibacterium sp. | reverse complement strand
ATTAGCGGCAGATGACCTTGCCGTTCTCGATGCGGTCGGCGACGGCCAGGGAGACCAGCTTCACGCCCTTGCCGCGCAGGTGATCGCCGCCGGGCTGCCAGCCCTTCTCGATGCACACGCCCGCGCCGACAAGGACAGCGCCGGCTTCCTCGATGATCTGCATCAGCCCGTTGATCGCGCCGCCGTTGGCCAGGAAATCATCGATGATGAGCACGCGCATGCCGGGCTTGAGGTAATTGCGGCTGACGCGGATGACATTGTTCCTCTGATGGGTGAAGGAATAGACGTCCGCCGTGTACACATCGCTGCCGATGTTGCGGCGGTCGCCCTTTTTGGCGAAGATAACGGGGATATTGCCGAAGGCCATGGCGGTGGTCAGACCGGCGATGATGCCGCTGGCCTCCACGGTGAGGATGCAGTCCACCTGATCCTCCCGGAAGGCCTCATAGAACGCCTGCCCCATCTCCACGGCCAGTCCCACGTCGATCTTGTGGTTGAGGAACATGTCCACCTGAACGACCTCCGTGCCAACACCGATGCCTTCTGCTTCGATCCTGCGCTTGAGTGCTTCCATGACAAACACCGCCTTATCTTTTATTGGATTCTTGATAGGAGCGTGATCTTGGGGAATGGGAAGCCGGCTGGCCACACCAACTCAATTCCTCATTACGAATTCCTAACTCCTAATTCCCCATTTACCGTTCGATCCATCCGCGCATGAGCGCGACCTGATACACGCCCTCGACCATGCCCTGTGCCAGCAGGGTCTGGTATTCGGGGGTGGCGAGCTTGATGTCCTCCCCGGCGTTGCTCATATAGCCCATTTCCACCAGAAAGCAGACCATCTTCGCCCAGTTGTTGCCGATGTAGTTATCATTCAGGTGGACGAAGCCGGTCTTGTCCGTCAGCTCATAGCCGACGGCCTTTTTCATTTCGTCGATGAAGGCCTCGCCCAGGGCACGGTATTCCTCCGGCGTGGCGACGGCGCGGGCGTAGTCCGAATTCAGCGGCGCATAAACGCTCAGGCCGGTCTTGTTGGCGTTGGAATTGTTGTCGCAGTGCAGGCGGAGCATGATATGCGCCCCGGCGGCATCGGCGATCTCGCAGCGCTCGATATTGGAGTGGAACACATCCTGACTTTCGCGGGTCATGACGACGGTGGCACCCTCCCGGAGGAGGAGATCCCGGAGGATCATGCCGGTTTCGAGGGTGATGATGGCTTCCTTGCGGAGGGTGACGACACCCTGCGCCATGCCGCCCTTGCCGGTGGACGAACCGGGCAGTCCCGGGCCGATGGGCTCCTTGACGTACTGTCCGTTCTCCTGATGGCCGGGATCGATGCAGACCACCACGCCGGACAGTCGGCCGGGCTGCTGCTCGGGGGCTTCGGGGGCTTGGTAGCCCTTGCGGATGGTCTCCTCGCAGCGGACCGTCCCCTTCGCCGTGCGCACCTGCACGGTGAAAAGCGTGCGGGCGTAGGTCAGCGGGGCGAAGATCTCGCCCTCATACAGGCCATCGGCATTAGCCGGATAGACCGGGAAGGTGGCGTTCTCCTGCTTGGAGCGGAAGTAGAGCAGCATGTAATCCGTCCCCGGCGCGGTGAAGGAATACTTGAAGCCGGTGGCGGTCTCCGTCAGGGTCAGGTCATTGACCTTGGCGCTGGCCGAACCGCTGGGCTTGACGTAATCCGCCGCCTGGGGGATCTGCACGGTCGTTTTGACCAGGCGGGTCTGCTTGAGGTTCTGCACGGTGACGGTGTACTTTCCGCCCGCCGCGCCATAGGGCAGCGCGATGCTGCCGGAGAACTGTCCGTCCGGGCGGTAGAGGGTCTTGCGGCCATCCTCATTGGCGCTGTCCCACAGGAGGACGAGCCATTCCTCGTCGGACGTGATCGTGTAGTCAAAGCCCATCTCGCGGGGGGTGACGGTCAGCTCCGTCGCCGCTAATGCGCCCATCGGCACGCAGAGCAGCAGGAGCAGACACAGCAGGAAGCACTTGCGCATAGGATTCTCCTTCTGACTTTGAATGGGGGGATCAGCGCCTTTTGCGCCGGAACAGCGCCCGGATGCGTCCGGACAGCGTGCGGGACTTCTTCAGGGCAACAGCCGCCTCCAGTGCGCCCGAATGGAAATCGTTGTTGTTCGGCTCACGGCGGACGGCCTCCCGGTAGGACTGATGAGCGCTTTCGTATTCCTCCATCGTCATGAGGATGCGCCCCTGCATGGCATACCAGCTGCCGCTGCGCTCATGCGTGCGCATCAGGCTGCGCAGGGCGGATTCCGGGCTGCCGCGGCGGAGCATCTTGTCCGCCAGGGTGAGGGCATCCAGCATGGTCAATTCACTGTTGTAGCTGGTGGCGGCGCTGCGTCGGCTGACGGCGAGCTTCAGCGCCTCTTCGTAGGCCAGGTTCAGGGCGATCATCTTCTCCTGCGCGGCCTTTTGCTCCTCCGCATCCTGGAACTTGTCCGGATGACAGGTCTTCACCAGCCGTCGGTAGGCGCTGCGCACTTCATCCGCGTCCGCACTCGCCTGCAATCCCAGCACCTCAAACGGATTCCGCGTGACAACACCCCCCTTAGTGGAATTAGGAATTAGGAATGA
>CAZJOA010000069.1:5093-11580 GCA_964547515.1 uncultured Faecalibacterium sp. | reverse complement strand
CTAATTCAAAATTCCTAATTTTTTTCGCGCGAGATGCTCGCGCCCAGGCTGCGGAGCTTCTCCTCGATGTGGTCATAGCCGCGGTCGATGTAATGGGGCTCGTAGATCTCGGTGACGCCCTTGGCCATCAGCCCGGCGATGACCAGCGCCGCGCCCGCACGCAGGTCGGTGGCCGTGATGGGTGCGCCGTACAGCTCCGTCACGCCGTCGATGATGGCCGTGCGATCCATGATGCGGACATGTGCGCCCATGCGCTGCATCTCCACCAGGTGCTTCAGGCGGGATTCGTAGATGGTCTCCTGAATGACGGACGAGCCCTTCGCCGTGGTCAACAGGGCGGACATGGGCTGCTGAAGATCGGTGGGGAAGCCGGGGTACGCCTGGGTCTTGATGTTGACGGCACGATGCGCGCCGGTGGAGCGCACGCGGATGGCATCGTCGCTGTCGGTGACGCGCACGCCCATCTCCAGGAGCTTGGCGGACAGCGCCTCCATATGCGTGGGGATGCACCCGCTGATGACGACATCGCCATGGGTGGCGGCGGCGGCGATCATGAGCGTGCCGGTCTCGATCTGGTCGGGAATGACGGCATAGGTGGCGGAGTGCAGATACTGCTGACCGCGGATGCGGATCACGTCCGTGCCCGCGCCCTTGATCTTCGCGCCCATGGAGTTCAGGAAGTTCGCCAGGTCGACGATGTGCGGCTCCTTCGCCGCGTTGTAGATGGTGGTGCTGCCCTGCGCCTTGACGGCCGCCAGCATCACGTTGATCGTGCCGCCCACCGTCACCACGTCGAAGAACACATCGCTGCCGGTGAGCTTGTCCGCATGGGCGATGATGCGTCCGCCGAGCTGATCGACCTCCGCGCCGAGGGCGGCAAAGCCCTTCAGGTGCTGGTCGATGGGGCGTGCGCCGATGTCGCAGCCGCCGGGGAGGTACACCTCCGCGCCGCCGCGCCGTCCCAGCAGCGCACCCAGCAGATAGTAGCTGGCGCGCAGCCGCTGCGAGTTGGCATAGCTGACCTGCCAGCCCTCCGCGGGGCGGGGATCGACCCGCATGAACGCATTGGGGACGTATTCGACCTTTGCGCCCAGGGCACACAGAATATCCACCAGTGCATGGACATCCGCAATGTCGGGCAGGTTCTCGATGGTGCAGGGCTCGTCACACAGCAGCGTGGCCGGTATGACCGCCACCGATGTGTTCTTCCCGCCGCTGACATGCACCTCGCCCTCCAGGCGATTCCCGCCGGTGATGAGCATTCTCTCTTTATTGGGCATGATCTCCGGCTTGCGCCGGCTCACCTCCTGCTTGACCTCGTTTTGACCGGACTGCGCCGATCTGCTTTTGTGCCGTATATGCAGCGCCGCACGGGCGCAATGGGTACACAGTGACAGTGTATTATACCATGTTTCGCGCATTTGCGCAACCACCCCGGCGAGGTCGGCGTTTTGCCTGCCCGGGGGATACGCAAAGCCCCGGCGGAGCGTATACATGCCGCGCAGCGCCGGGGCAGGAATGCCATTATCCGTGCAGGATGACCGTATAGGGCTTGGTGGAATCCGTTTCCACCCGGGGCTGACCGTCCGCCATGGTGACAGTGAAGGTCGCGGCGATGCTCCCGTGCAGGTCGGGGATGTCCACCGTGACGCTTTCGCCCTCCTCCAGCTGGAAGACATGCAGCGCCAGCCCGTCGAGGTAGTCATAGTCCGGGCGGGTGTCCACCGCACCCATGGGCAGCACCGTGCCGGGACGCACCATCAGCGGCAGGGACATGAAATCGTGGATCTCGGTCTGCCACTTGCCGCCCTCCACCACGCCGTCATCCAGCAGATTCGTCCAGCTGCCCTCGGGCAGGTAGTACTGCACCTGACCGTCCTTGCGGAAGATCGGCGCGACGAGCAGCGCTTCACCCAGCATGTACTGGCGGTCGAGGGTGTCGCAGGCGGGGTCATCCGGGAATTCCAGCGTCATCGGGCGCATCATCGGCCAGCCGCATTCGTGCGCCTCCACGGCCTTCTGATACAGATAGGGCATCAGCCGGTTCTTGAGCTTGGTGAACTTCCGGCAGACGTCCACGCTCTCCTCGTCGAAGAGCCACGGCACGCGATAGCTGGTCGAGCCGTGCAGGCGGCTATGCGAGGACAGCAGGCCGAACTGAAGCCAGCGCTTGTACACATCCGCCGGTGCGGTGGACTCAAAGCCGGAAATGTCGTGACTCCAGTAGCCGAATCCGGAATGCGCCATGGACAGCCCTGCCCGCAGCGTCTCCGCCATGGACACATAGGACGCGGAATTGTCCCCGCCCCAGTGCACGGGGAACTGCTGACCGCCCACCGTGGCGCTGCGGGCAAAGAGGATGGCCTCGCCCTCGCCCTTGACGCTTTTCACCACGTCAAAGACCACCTTGTTATACAGGTAGGTGTAATAATTGTGCATGCGGACGGGGTCACTGCCGTCGAACCAGGCAATGTCCCGCACGGGGATGCGCTCGCCGAAGTCGGTCTTGAAGCAGTCCACGCCCATGTCCATCAGCCTGTAGAGATAGGAGGCGTACCACCGGCAGGCATCGGGGTTGGTGAAGTCCACAATGCCCATGCCGGCCTGCCACATGTCGGTCTGCCACACATCGCCATTGGTCTTGCGGACGAGGTAGCCCTTCTCCGCGCCCTCGGCGAAGAGGGGGCTGGCCTGGCCGATATAGGGGTTGATCCAGCAGCAGAGGTGAAGCCCCCTGTCATGATAGCGCTTCAGCATGCCCTCGGGATCGGGGAAGACATCGCGATCCCACTCGAAATCGCACCAGTTGAAGCCCTTCATCCAATAGCAGTCGAAATGGAAGACGCTCAGGGGGATGTCGCGCTCGGCCATGCCCTCGATGAAGGAGGACGCGGTCTTCTCGTCATAATCGGTGGTGAAGGAGGTGGACAGCCACAGGCCGAAGCTCCACGCGGGCAGCATCGGCGGACGACCCGTCAGCGCGGTGTACCGTTCCAGCGTCCCCTTGCCGTCGCCGCCCCACAGGATGTCGTAGATCAGCGTTTCGCCCTCGTGGGAGAACTGCACACGCTCGACCTTCTCGCTCGCCACCTCGAAGGACACATCGCCCGCGTCCTCCACCAGCACGCCATAGCCCCGGTTGGTCATGTAGAACGGGATGTTCTTGTATGCCAGCTCGGAGGCCGTGCCGCCGTCGGCATTCCACATGTCCACCACCTGACCGTTCTTCACATACGCCCCGAAGCGTTCGCCCAGGCCGTAGACGCATTCGCCCACGTCCAGCTGGAGCGAATCGGACATGTAGGACTTGCCATGGGGCAGCAGAGAACAGTCCGTGCCGTCCTTGGCCAGGGCGCGACCCATCCCGCGCCAGCCGCTGGTGGTCAGCAGGGTGTCACCCGCCAGATAATCCACGCGCCACTGTCCGGGGAGCTTGCAGATGCGGGCCGTCAGCGCGCCGGAGGTGAAGTAGGCATACGTCTCGTCCTCGTTCATCACGGGGGTGACGTCCTCCTCATACGTTTCGAACCGCGGCTGACGCAGCTTCGTTCCGGCGAAATGCGTCACCTGCACGCGGATGATGTCCCTGCGCGGCGCGGTGAAGGTGACGGTCAGCGACCCGCCGTCGAGGATGTCGCCGCGATGGTTGATCGGGCGGCATGCGCTGATGATCTGCATGGCCTTGTCCGTCTTCGTCACGCGCACGGCATGCGTCGCGTAGGACATGAGGTAGTTCTGCTTTATCATCCAGTAGCCCTGGGTGAATTTCATGTGGATTCGCTCCTTTTCAAACGTTTTCGCTGTGAGCCTGTTTCAAAGAATACGACACGCATTTCGCTTTCCCTGCTGACAGGACGCAAATCCCTGCGAATTTTTTGCGGAGAATTGCTTTTCGTCTGACAACATGGTACAATAACGATGATGGCTGACCACCATGGTGCAAGGAAAATTAGGAATTAGGAATTGAGCTACTGCAGCTGTGCCAACGGCGCACTGCGGATCAAGATGCTAAATTCGTCATTGTTTCATCTTTCCGGTAGGGCAGGCGCGCCAGTTCACACATTGTAAATTCATAATTCCTAATTCATAATTCAATTCATAGTAAGCGAGATGGAGAAAACGATGCTGACGAACGAGGAAATCCAGCTCCGTGTGGAGGAGCTGCTGCACAAAATGACCCTGGAGGAAAAGGCTGCCCAGATGGTGCAGGTGCCCTACACGGTGGTGGGGCGCGAGGAAGCGCTGCGCTGGGCGAAAATGGGCGCGGGATCGTTCCTGCATGTGCTGGGGGACGACGCACGGGAGGTGCAGCGGACGGCGATGCAGAGCCGTCTGGGCATCCCGGTGGTGTTTGGCATCGATGCCATCCACGGACACGGCCTGAAGCACGAGGCGACCATCTTCCCGTCCCAGCTGAGCACGGCGTGCTCGTGGGATGTCAGCGTGGCGGAGGAAATGGGGCGCGTCACCGCCCGGGAGGTGTCCACCGACGGGCTGCACTGGACGTTTTCGCCGGTGCTGTGCCTGGGGCGGGATCCACGCTGGGGTCGGGTGGACGAGACCTTCGGCGAAGACCCCTATCTGACCGGCGAGCTGGGTGCGGCCATCATCCGCGGCTATCAGGGGGACAGCCTGGATGCCCCGGATTCCATATTGGCCTGCGCCAAGCATTACATCGGCTACGGCGAGGCGGTGGGCGCGCGCGATGCCATGGACACTGAGATGACCTACCGCAAGCTCAAGGAGGTCTTCCTGCCGCCCTTCCGGCGTGCGGCGGAGGTCGGCTGTGCGACGATCATGACGGCCTACGGCTCGATCGACGGTCTGCCCTTCACGGCTGACCCCAAGTCCATGAAGGACATCCTGCGCGGCGAAGCGGGCTTCGACGGCTTTGTCGTCACCGACTGGGACAACTGCACGTCGCTCGTGCGCAATCAGCATGTGGCCGCTGACAAGCAGGAGGCCGCCGTCCTCACCGCCCAGGCCGGCAATGACATGATTATGACCAGCCTGGACTTCTATGACAACGCCATCCGCGCCGTGCGGGAGGGTCAGCTGGACGAAAGCGTGCTGGATGATGCCGTCCGCCATATCCTGACGGTGAAATTCCGCCTGAACCTCTTCGAAAAGCCGGAGAAGACCGGCGTGCCCGGCTGCATCGGCTGTCAGGAGCACCTGGATGCGGCCCTGCGAGCCGCCCGCGCGTCCATCACCCTGGTCAGGAACAACGGCATGCTGCCCCTTCAGGGCGCGAAGAAGATCGCCGTCATTGGTCAGAATGCGGATGACCTCAATGCCCAGTACGGCGACTGGACGTACTTCACCCATCCCGATGGCCGTCATCCCCGTCCTGCCCGCCGCCCCTATGTGACGGTGAAGGAGGGCTTCGAGGCGCTGTGTGCCGATCGGGGCATCGAATGCGTGTATCATCGCGGCTGCGCCGTGAAGCCCGCGCAGCCCGTCGACCGGGGCGAGAAGCTCTCCGACCCCGTGGCCGAGGCCATCCGTCAGCAGGGTCTGGCGCGTCAGGCCGCGGAGGATGACATTCCCGGCGCGGTGGAAACGGCCAAGTCCGCCGATGCCATCATCCTCGTCGTGGGCGACATGATCGACCAGTACGGCGAATTCAAGGATCGTGCCGATCTGTCCCTGTCCGGCCGGCAGATGGAGCTGTATCACGCCCTGCGCGCACTGAACATCCCGCTGACGGTGGTTTTGGTGGCATCCAAGCCCCTGTGCATCCCGGAGATCGACGCGACGGCGGATGCGGTCATGGTGGCGTTCCATGGCGGCATGTTCGGCGGACAGGCCGTCGCCGAGGCGGCCTTCGGCTGCTTCAACCCCTCCGGCAGGCTGCCCATCTCCTTCCCCCGGCACAGCGGACAGGTCCCCGTGTACTACAACCATCTGCCGGGCTGGCATGGCGGCAAGTATATGGATCTGCCTGCCGAGCCGCTGTACGCCTTCGGTGAGGGCATGGGCTATGCGCCCTTCGCCTATGCGAACCTGACCTTCGACGCGCAGACCCTTGACCTTTCGGTGGACGTGACCAACACGGGCGACGTCCCCGGCACGGAGGTGGTGCAGGTCTACATGCACGACCTGGTGGCGAGCGTCATCCGCCCGGTGAAGCAGCTGATCGCCTTCACCCGCGTGACCCTTGCCCCCGGCGAGACCCAGCGCGTGTGCATCCGGCTCAGGCGGGACGATTTCTCCCTGGTGAACCGCGCCGAGGAACGCGTGGTCGAACCGGGTGAGTTCGAGGTCATGGCGGGGCACAGCTCACGGGATGAGGACTTGCTCAAGGTACGATTCCAGCTGAACTAAGCGTTGCCTTTAATGAAATTAGGAATTAGGAATGAGGAATTTGGTTTGTGCGGCCTTTCCGTCGGCGACGGCCATTCGGCGGCGCAAGGTCCGACATCGGCGGCGCAATCAGTCCCACATTCTCAATTCATAATTCCTCATTCACAATTCATAATTCCCC
>CAZJOA010000069.1:0-4993 GCA_964547515.1 uncultured Faecalibacterium sp. | reverse complement strand
GTCCCACATTCTCAATTCATAATTCCTCATTCACAATTCATAATTCCCCCCCAAAGGGGGGGTGCTATAAGGAAGGGCGGTGCGTTTTTGTGGCGAAGCTCTACTTCCGCTACGGCGCGATGGGCTCCAGCAAGACGGCCAACGCCATCATGGTGCAGTACAACTACCGGGAGCGGGGTCAGCGGGTGCTCATGCTGAAGCCGAAGCTGGAGAACCGTGACGGCGCGACGACGGTGCGTTCGCGGTGCGGACTGTCCGCCGAATGCGTCTTTGTGGAGGATGTGACCCTCGACCTGGCGCGGGGGTATGATTGCGTCATCGTGGATGAGGCACAGTTCCTGACCAAGGCGCAGGTGCAGCTGATGGTGCACATCGTGGACGAATTGAACATCCCGGTGATCTGCTATGGCTTGCGGACGGACTTCCAGGAGAACCTCTTTGAGGGCAGCTTATGGCTGATGGCATGGGCGGACTCCATCGAGGAGGTCAAGACCATCTGCTGGTGCGGACGCAAGGCAGTGTGCAATGCGCGCGTTGTGGACGGGCGGGTGGTCAAGGAGGGGGATCAGATCCTCCTGGGCGGCTCGAGTCAGTATGTCAGCCTGTGCCGCAAGCACTTCCACACCGGCGACCTGGGCGACGCGCTGACGAAAATCAGCCGCGGACAGTGACAAAGCCGTTTTCCGGGCACGCAAAAACCCCCGACCCATGCAGGTCGGGGGCGCGTTTCGCTGGATCAGACTCAGTCAACGGTGTAGGGCAGCAGCGCGATGGCACGGGCGCGCTTGATGGCCTCACTCAGCTGACGCTGATGCTTGGCGCAGTTGCCGCTCATCCGGCGGGGCAGGATCTTGCCGCGCTCGTTGATGAAGCGACGCAGACGATTCACGTCCTTGTAATCGATGTATTCGATCTTGTCCACGCAGAAAGCGCAGACCTTGCGACGGGGACGGCGACCGCCACGGGGACGGGGCCGACGCTCAGTACGTTCTTCAGACATGAGGATGACCTCCTTTACAAGCTATATTGCGTAATGTAGAGATTCTGCCGCGATCCTGCAGCGCATCCATGCAAGCAGGGATGGCCGAAGATCAGAAGGGCAGTTCGTCCGTCTCGACCGCAGTGAAGCCGCTGTTCTGCGCCATGGGGGCGGGAGCGGAGGCAGCGGGGGCGCTGTAGCCACCGGCCTGGTCATCATTGCGGGAGGACAGGAATTCGACGTCGTTGGCATTGACCTCGAGGGAAACACGGGTCGATCCATCGTTCGCCTGATAGGTACGGGCGGACAAAGGCCCGGACACAAAGACCTTGCGACCCTTGCTCAGATACCGCTGGCAGGATTCACCCGTCTTGTCCCACGCAGCAATGCGGAAATAGACGGTGCTTTCCTGTCCGCCGCGGCGCTCATTGACGGCAATGTCGAAATTGCACACCGTATGGCCGCTGGGCGTGGTACGGGATTCGGGGTCACGGGTCAGGTTGCCGATGAGGATGATCTTATTCATGTTCTTACCTCTTTGATGATGCCTTACTCAGCGTCAGCAGCGGGAGCGGTCTCCTCAGCGGGAGTCTCCACGGCGGGAGCGGCCACAGGACGGGCGGCGCGAGGCTTCACGCTGCTCTTCTTGACCTCCAGCTTCACGATCAGATAGCGCAGGACGCTGTCGTAGATCTCCAGGTTACGCTCAAGCTCGCGGGGCAGCTCAGCGGGTGCCTTGAAGGTCACCAGCACGTACCAGCCCTCGGTCTTGTAGTTAATGGGATAGGCCAGGCGCTTCGCACCCTTGCCCCAGGGCTCCTCATTAACGGTTTCCACCTCACCACCGTTAGCAGCAATCAGGGCAGACACCTTCTCGATCAGTTCCTTACGAGCGGTCTCTTCCAGTGCAGTATCGATGATGTAGGTCAGTTCATACCTATTCATCATTTTCACCTCCTCTTGGACTTTTGGCGATGCATCCTTTTGTGCATCGCAAGGATGTGCCAATTAAGGATTATACCAGACTTTCGTCCCTTTTGCAAGGGGCTGATGCGGATTTTTTGCCCGTTCCGATGCGATTTTCTTCATTTTCTCGCCGGATGCACCGAAAAAAAGTCCGCCGCCGCTTTAACAACACCCCTTCCCCCATCGTCTAATCCAATGAAAGGAGGCGAGGGACATGACTCCAGTCCAGGGCCCGGACAGGGAGGAAGCACTCAACCGCATGGTGCAGACCTACGAGCATGATCTGCGCCGGGTATGCGCGGTGATCCTGGGAGACGCGAGCCTCGCCCAGGACGCGGTGCAGGAGACTTTTCTGAAGGCGTACCGCAGCATGGACAGATTCCGCGCCGACGCATCGGAAAAGACCTGGCTGATGCGCATTGCCATCAACACCTGCAAGGATATGCGGCGCAGCGGCTGGCTGCGGCATGTGGATGCATCCGTCTCGGTGGATGATCTGCCCCTGCCCGTGCCGCCGCCCAGCGTGGAGCATATCGCCCTGATGAACGCAATCCTGGCGCTGCCGCCGAAGTACAAGGCGGTGGTGCTGCTGCACTGCGATCAGGGGATGACCGTGAGAGAAACGGCGGCCGCATTGCGGATCACCCCGCCGGCCGTCATCAACCGATTGAAAAAGGCGCGCATTGCCCTGCGCATTGCGCTGGAAGGAGGGGCTGACGAATGAATCCATCCGATATGAAGCCATCCGACAAGACGATCCGGGAAGCCATGGATGCATGCCTCACCGGCGTGGACGCATTGCCCTCCCAGCGGGCGGAGATCCTGCGTGCCGCGAAGGGAGAAACGAAAATGAAGCGCAAAATGAACCTGGGGCTGATCTTCGCCCTGATCCTGGTTCTGTTCACCACCAGCGTCGCCGTGGCGGCGGAGCTGGGGCTCTTTGGTCAGCTGGGGCAGCAGGAGGATGCCGATACGCGCCTTCCCGGCCTGGATGCCGTCGCGAACCCCGTCGCCCTGACCCACACCACCCCCGGCGGCGTGACCGTCACCGTCCGCCAGAGCTACTACGACGGCGCGCGCGTGTTCATCTCCTACACCGTGGAGGGCGCGTATGACCAGCGGGCGTTCGGCGAGGGCGACCCGGGCGTGGAGAAGTACGACATGGAATTCCCCGGCGAAAGGTACGGCGAGACCTTCGGCGAATGGGGCGAAAGCGGCAAGCAGATGGCCGCCTGGCTCGATGGCTCTGCGCCCCGATGGGCGAGGGTCACCCGTGTCAACGTGCACGACAACCTGGATGTGGGTGACGACACGCTGAACATCATCGGCAGCGGCGAATACATCGACGAAAAGGGGCGGATGGTCTGCTGGAAGGAATGCGAAGTGCCGGAGGAGCTCGCGGCGGACGAGCTGACCGTGGCCATCGGCATCTACACCACGCAGACCACCTATTACCAGACGGCGGACGGCCTGTACATGGCCACGTCCCGCCCGGACGAAACCGCCTGGCCGACCTTCACCGTGCAGAAGGACACCTCCGCCGTAAGCATCCATGCCGGGCAGCAGACCGACACCTGGACGGCTGAGGCGGACATCACCATCAGCGCCATCGACATGAGCGGCTGCATCCGCATGACCACCTGCCCGGACGACTGGAAGGCTTACTTCACCTTTGACGAAGCCGCCTTCAAGGACGCGGATGTCATCACCGACTGGCTGCTCTATGAGGACGGTGTCCCCACAGAGGAATGGAATCTCAACGGCGGCGTGGGCGGCGATCCGCTGACCTACGATGTGTGCTACCGCATCAGCGGCGAAGCGAAGGAGCTGAAGCTCGTCCCCGTGTACCGCCATGCCGGTGCAAAGCCCGAGGAGGCCATCGTCCTCCCCCTGACCAAGTGAATCAGCACGACTGGTGCGCCTCTTCGGGGGCGCACTTTTTGCGGGGGCGGAGGCTCCTCTGCCGGATATTCGGGGCGCATGCGCAAAAAAAGGCCGCGTCCCCCTGCGGAGACACGACCCGGTGCGGCTTACTTGTTGTCCGCCTGATTTTCGCGATACACCACGAACTTCTGAAAAAGGAATTCCGTCACGAAGTTCAGCACCATGTTCAGCGCCTCGATGAGCCAGGCATGCCAGCCCGCGCCCTCCAGCGCATGCCCCAGAAGGGTCGTGCTTGGCGTGAAGATCAGGTAGTACAGCGCCACCAGCGCCATGTCCCGCGCCACATGGTCGGTGGGCTTGAAGGTATACTTGCGGTTGAAGGTGAAATTCCACAGCACGCTGAGCACCAGCGAGGGCAGGTAGCTCATCCAGTAGCTCTCCCAGCCCAGCACATCGTGGAACAGCGCAAAGCTGACCACCTGGATCAGCCCCGCGCTGATGCTGAACAGCGTGAACTTGATCGCTTGCAGCACATTCTTATTCATCGGTGTCATCTCCTGATTCGTTTTCGTCCGCGTACAGCCCATACCGCCTGGACATCCGGGTGTACCAGGCATTGGTGTCCGCCGTGTGACCATAGATCACGCAGCGCTGGAGCAGGTAGCTCGCCACCACCCACAGGATGCCCATCCACATTGACCGCTGCAAGGCGAGATCGGGCGTCATGTGGACGTACAAGCCCGTCAGCGTGGTCACCGCGCCGACCAGCCAGTCCCACCCGAAAACCGGCAGCAGCATAATTATATCATGGCGGATGACGCGATGCAAGGGGCTGCGTCCCACTTGTCGCTTTTCGCGCCCGAAAACCGCAAACGAGGATGACGGCACGTACCTCGCCGATGGTCGCGCGGGGCGATGTACGGAAGAGAAGTCAGCCGAATCGCGGGAAACGGGACGAAGACCCCCGAGGACGTTGTCGGACGGTAGTCCGACCTGGACGAGGGGGCAATCCCTCCGTCCGAAATCAGAGATTTCGGCCACCTCCCTTTGCACAAGGGAGGCTTTTTTGCCCCCACGCGGGCGCTGTAAGCAGAACTGTCCCCTTAAAGCAACACGCGTTGCTTGCATGGAAGTTCCGCCCCCTCCATCGCGAGAAAATGGGTC
>CAZJOA010000068.1:0-14445 GCA_964547515.1 uncultured Faecalibacterium sp. | reverse complement strand
GTCTGCCTGAGAAACGCCGAACATGGCACAATCTGAGCAGTTCGATGCGCAAAATGCATTGACAATCCGGGGGCATTCATACTATAATGAAGTGTACATATATCCCTTGTTTCGCACAGGTGCGAACACGACAGAGGAGGTACTTTCGATGGATATTCTTGAGCTGAAGGATGTATGTCGGCGCGTTCGCCGCGACATCATCATCATGACCAACAAGGCCGGTGCCGGTCATCCCGGCGGCTCGCTGTCCGCGACGGAGGCGCTGGTCGCGCTGTATTTTGACGTCATGAAGGGCGTTGATCCCCAGGACGACAAGAACCCCAACCGCGACCGCTTCGTGCTGTCCAAGGGTCATGCTGCTCCCGGCCTGTATGGCACGCTGTGTGAGCGCGGCTTCTTCGGCCCGGAGGAGTTCGACAGCTTCCGCCAGCTTCACGGCATTTTGCAGGGTCATCCCGATGTGAAGAAGTGCCCCGGTGTGGATGCTTCCACCGGCTCTCTGGGTCAGGGCATCTCCATCGCTGCGGGCATGGCGCTGGGCGCGAAGAAGACCGGCAATCCCTGCCATGTGTATACCATCATCGGTGACGGCGAGAGCCAGGAGGGTCTGGTGTGGGAGGCCTCCATGGCCGCGGCACATTATGGCCTGGACAATCTGACCGTCATCTTCGACCATAACGGCTTGCAGATCGACGGCTCCAACGATCAGGTCATGTCCCTGGGCGACATCGATGCCAAGTGGCGCGCGTTCGGCTACGACGTGATCGACGTGGCGGACGGCAACGATATGGAGCAGGTGCTGGCGGCGCTGCATGCCCCGGCCTGTCCCGGCAAGCCCCGGCTGATCCACCTGCACACGCTCAAGGGCAAGGGCGTCTCCTTCATGGAAGGCCAGGTCGGCTGGCACGGAAAGGCTCCGAACGCCGCTGAAACCGAGATCGCACTGAAGGAACTGGAGGCGTAATAAGATGGAAAAGAAAGCAATCCGCGTCGCCTATGGCGAGGCTCTTGTGAAGCTCGGCGCTGAGAACGACAAGGTCGTCGTCTTCGATGCCGACCTGGCCGCCGCGACCATGACCAATGGCTTCAAGAAGGCCTATCCCGACCGCTTCATCGATTGCGGCATCGCCGAGGCCAACATGGTCGACATGGCCGCCGGTGCATCCACCATGGGGCTGATCCCGTTCTGCTCCACGTTCGCTGTGTTCGCTGGTCGCTCTTATGACCAGATCCGCAATGGCGTGTGCTACCCCAAGTTCAACGTGAAGTTCGGCTTCTCCCACGCGGGTGTCACCCTGGGTGAGGACGGCGGTTCCCATCAGGCCGTGGAGGACATCGCCCTGATGCGCGTCCTGCCCAATATGACCGTGTTCGTCCCCTCCGATGCCAACGAGTGCTACAAGTGCGTCGAGGCCGCGGCCAAGATCAACGGCCCGGTGTACATCCGCACCGCGCGTCTGCCCTCGCCCGTGTATGAGGAGCGCCCCTTCGAGGTCGGCAAGGGCAATGTCATCAAGGACGGCAAGGACGTGGTCATCTTCTGCTGCGGTATCATGCTGGAGCACTGCCTGGAGGCCGTGGAGATCCTCAAGGAGCACGGCATCGATGCGGCGCTGGTCAACCACCACACCCTCAAGCCCTTCGATGAGGCGCTGACCCGTGAATACGCCGCCAAGTGTGGCAAGGTCTTCACCGTCGAGGAGCATTCCATCATCGGCGGCCTGGGTGACGCGGTGGCTTCCGCCATTTGCGGCATGGGCCTGACGCACTTTGAGAAGATCGGCCTCAACGACGAATTCGGCCAGTCCGGCAAACCCGCCCACCTGCTGGAGGAATACGGCCTGACCGGCAAGCAGATCGCCGAACGCATCCTGAAGTCCTGATTCGCATCAGTCTGCGGCGTTCCGAGGGGATCGGAGCGCTGCTTTTTTGCAAATCGGCGAGGGGAGGGGAGTCATCATGCTGATCCGTATGGCAGCGCATGCCGATGCCGAACAGGTGAATGTCCTGCGACGCGAGGTGAACGACCTGCACGCGCTGGGTGAACCGGACATCTTCCGCTACGGCTTCAACCGGGAATTGCAGGAGCACCTGTTCACCTACCTGGATGCGGCGGACAAAGCCGTTCTGGTGGCCGAGACCGAGGACGGGATCGTCGGCTTTGCCTGTCTGGAATTTGTGGACAGGCCGGAGACCGCCTATTCCCACGCGCGGCGCTACCTGCATGTGGGGGAGTTCGGCGTGGGCGAAGGGCATCGCCGGCAGGGGATCGGCCGCGCGCTGTTCGCCGCCATTCGGGATGCGGCGCGCGAACGCGGCCTGACTCGCATTGAGCTGGATGTGTGGGCGTTCAATGAGAGCGCGGTGCGTTTCTACGAGTCCATCGGCTTTCACACCTATCGCAGCTACATGGCGTGTACGCTTGACGAAAATACGAAAGAGGATGACGCAAAGTGCTGACATTTCTGGTCAATCCGATCGCGGGGAACGGCTATGCCCTGAAGATCGAGGAACAGCTGAAGTCCGCGATGGCCGCGCGGGGGCTGGCGTGCCGCTTCCTGCGCACGGAGTCCCCCGGGCATGCCACGTCGCTTGCCAAGGCCTGTGCCGCTGAGGCGGACTGCACGGGCGTGGTGGCCGTCGGCGGCGATGGCACGGCGTATGAGGTCGCCTGCGGCCTGATGGGCAGCGCCGTCCCCCTAGGCATCATCCCGGCGGGGACGGGCAATGACTTCATCAAGACCGTCGGTGTGCCGAAGAAGCCGCTGGACGCGCTGGACTTCATCCTGACGCATCCGCCGCGCCCGGTGGATGCAGGCGGACTCAACGACCGGCTCTTCCTCAACGACTGCGGCACGGGCTTCGACGTGACCGTCCTGGATTACACCCAGGCCGCCAAGAAGCATTGCCGGGGCATTATGCCCTACCTCGTCGGCCTGGTGCAGGCCATCATCCATTATCGTCCGGTGCATGTGCGCTTCACGGCGGACGGCGAGACCCAGGAGCGCGATCTGCTCATCCTCTCCGTGGCCAATGGGCGCTTCATCGGCGGCGGCATCCCCATCTGCCCCGAGGCATCGGCGGACGATGGCTTGCTGGATGTGGTCATCGTCGAGGACAAGCCACGCTGGATGCTGCCCTTCCTCGTGCTGCCGCTTCTGATGGGACGCATCCTGCACTTTTCGTTCACGACGCACAAGCGCTGCAAGTCTGTCGAGGTCATCTCCAGGGGCATGCGCCTGAACGTGGATGGGGAGATTCAGGATATGGATCGTGCGGATTTCCGCGTTTTGCCGGGTGCTTTGCGCTTATTCTGGTGAAATGCTGGTGAAAAAGCAGGAGTTTGCATTTTTACAGCGAATAATGGAAAGCGAATACCTTTAGGGAGGGATATTGTGTCTGATTTGACCCGTAAGATCACGCAGGTGGTGTCTGATACCGCCAAAACGGTGGGACATGCCGCAGGTGTTGGTGCAAAGGCCGTGGGACGAGCCGCGACGACCGGCGCAAAGGCCGTCAGCCGTGCCGCCACCGCCGCCGCAAGGAACGTGAAATTCAAGCTGGACGAGCTGGGCACCAACAGCAAGCGCCGCGACCTGTTCAATGAGCTGGGACGTCAGGTGTATGAGCTGTCCCAGGATGGGCAGGAGCTGCCCATGGCCGCTGAGGGACTGACGCAGCAGATCCAGGAGCTGGACAAGAACCTGGAGAAGCTCCGTGCGGAGCATGCCGCGCAGAAGGCGGAGGCCGCCGCCATTCGTGCTGCCGAGAAGAAGGCGCGCACCGCGCACAAGGAGACTCCGTCCGCCGAGGATGTGCCGGCGACCGAGCTGGATGAGATGCTGGATGCGGCGGACATGGCCGATGCTGAGGAAGCCGCGCCGGAGGAAGCCGTTCAGGAGGAAGCCACACAGGATGAGGAAGTCCCTGCCGATGCGGAGGACGAACAGCCCGACGTGCCCACGCTGAACATCTGATTTGCCAAATTGAGCCGGAATCCTGAATGGGTTTCGGCTTTTTCCGTACAAAAAAACGGAACGCATACCGTATGCGCTCCGGATAAAGGGTTCACAGGACGTACAGATAGATGGAGAAGAAGTGCAGCACAGTGCCGATCAGGCAGAAAAAGTGGAAGACGGAATGGAAATACTTCCGCTTTGACCCGATGCCATAGAGGACAGCGCCGACGGTATACGCGATGCCGCCGCCCAGCAGGAGCAGGAAGCCCGTGCGGTCGATGGAGGCGATCAGCTGATTCGCCGCGAAGAGTACCACCCATCCCAGGGCGATATAGCACGCCACGGACAGCTTGGCATAGCGCTTCAAATTGACGGCGTTGAGCACGATGCCCAGGATGCTGACGCCCCACACGATGCCGAAGAGCACCCAGCCCGTCACCCCGCGCAGTGTCACGAGCGTGTACGGCGTGTATGTCCCCGCGATGAGCAGAAAGATGGTGCAGTGGTCGATCACGCGGAAAACGCGCTTGGCCTTGTTCACCTTCAGCGCGTGATAAAGGCAGCTCATCAGGTAGAGCAGGGTCGTCGTGATGCCAAAGACGATGCTGGATGCGAGCTTGTAGCCGTCCAGCGGGTCGCAGCTCCTGACAATGCACAGCACGAGCGCGGCAATGCCCAGACATGCGCCCACACCGTGGGTGATGCTGTTCATCAGCTCCTCACCGAGGGTGTAGCGGGGGATCGAAATGCGATGCTGCTGAGTCGTTTGTTCCATGTTGAAAAACCTCCTTGCGATAGCACAGACTCATGATACCACACTTCATAGCTTTTGACAAGCTTTTCAGAAACTTATCAGCGGGTATTTTGAAAAAACCTTCGCAGGAGGCTGATTTTGCAGGGCAGGGGATCACTTCACCAGCCGGTAGAGGGAAACCACCTGACCCAGGATGGTCACTTCGTTGACATAGATGGGCGCCATGGTCTTGTTTTCGGGCTGCAGGCGGAAGCCCTTCTCCTCCTTGAAGAAGCGCTTCACCGTGGCGGAATCCTCGATCAGGGCGACGACGATGTCCCCGTTGGAAGCCTCGGCGCACTTCTTGACGACGATGTAGTCGCCATCCAGGATGCCGGCTTCGATCATGGAATCGCCGCGCACCAGCAGGATGAAGTGCTCGCCCTCACCCAACATGACCTCGGGGATGGAGACGTACTCCTCCAGATTTTCTTCCGCAAGGATGGGAAGTCCGGCGGTGACGCGCCCCACAACGGGGACGGCGGTGGAGTTGTTGCGCACGAAATTCGGGTCACCCGTGATCTCCATGGCGCGGGGCTTCATGGCATCGCGGTGGAGCAGGCCGCGCTTTTCGAGCCTTTGCAGGTGGCCGTGCACGGTGGATGTGGACTTCAGGCCGACGGCTTGCGCGATCTCGCGGACGGACGGCGGATAGCCCTTGGACTGGATCTCGGACTTGATGAATTCCAGGATGCGCTGCTGATTATCTCCACGGGGGCGCTGCATAATACTACCACCTTTACCTTGTTGTTGTGTTTGTTTCATTATAGCACAAAGCGACGAAAAAATCAAACAGTCGTTCGAAGTTTGCGAAAAATTCCGACATGTGCTATAATGCATGCGGGAGGCGATCCAAATGGGAAAGCAGAAGGAATGCGTGCTCTATGACGGCAAGCTCTGCGATGGCTGCGGCGAATGTGACCGCTGCGACCTGGACCCGAGCAAGATATGCGATAATTGCATGAAGTGCATGGGCGAAAACGCCGATTATCGCGCGATCACCATCACGGGCATACAGCTGGAGAACGAGGCTGACGCGGAGGGCTGACCTTCGGTGTCAGCCTTTCTTTTCGCCCTCGATGGCGGCATCGTTCATCGTGGGCAGCTGCACCTGTTCGGCGGCCATGCGGCGGCGGGCGTCGGTCATGTCCGCATAGTGCTTGCGGGTCGTGTCCACCGACGAATGCCCCAGCACGTCCGCCACCAGGTAGATGTCACCCGTTTGGTTGTACAGGTTCGTCGCGAAGGTGCTGCGGAGCTTATGCGGGCTGATGCGCGGCTTGAGGGGCGCGGCAACGGCGGCGTACTTCTTGACCAGCATCTGCACGGCACGCTGGGTGATGCGTCGCCGCTGGAGCGAAAGGAAGAGCGCGCTTTCGTGACCCTCCAGGGGGACGATCTCCCGGCGATCGTCCAGGTAATCCGCCAGTGCCTTGGCGACCTCCGCCGGGAAGTACAGCACGACCTGATTCCCGCCCTTGCGCGTCACCAGGAAGGCGTTGTCCTCCAGGTCGATGTCCTCCAGATTCAGCCCGACACATTCCGAAACACGGATGCCTGTTCCCAAAAAGAGGGAGAGCAGCGCATAATCCCGCTTGACTGTCAATTTATGCCACGCCTGCTGACGCTTCGTCAGCCCCTCGCCGGTGGCCGCCTGTTCCAGCATGCGGTGCATTTCCTCCAGCGAAAGGCGCAGGATGGGCTTTTCGCGTATCCTGGGCAGTTCCACCAAGGTGGTGACATTGGCCGGGATGCGTCCGCTCTTGAAGAGAAAATCGTAGAATGAGCGGAGGGTGCACAGCTTGCGCTTGATGGACAGCTCGTGGTTGACCATCGGCTTTACTTCGCCGTCCGCCGAAGCTTCGTCCTTATAGTAGAAGGTGAGGTACTCGATGTAGGCCGTCAGGTCGCTCTGCGTGAGGAGGGCGAGGTCATCATGGGTAAAGGCGTAGAGCGGCTTGTGGGAAAACTGGTAGCGCTCGGTTTGCAGAAAGTGAAAGAAGGTCTTCAGGTCGATGGCGTAGGCCAGGCGCGTGAATGTGCCCGTCGTGACGGCGATGGCGCTGAGAAAATCACCGCATGCAGGCGGAAGCTCGCGTGCGATGGCGCGTATTTGCAGGATGCGTTCTGCGTCGATTTGCTCGCGATAGGTCGATTGTCCCGCCATAAGCCCTCCTTCCCGGGAAATAGCACCAAACTATTCGTAAAACTATGGTTTAGCGAATAGTTTCATCGTCCGCTACCCTTCTGTTTTCTGCTGATCGTCAGCCGATTTTCCGCCTGATGCCCCTGTTCACGCCGCGAACAAGGACGAGGTCAGTCCTCGTCCCCGATCGCATTCAGCCGGCGGTACTCCTTGATCGCGCCGGTGGCCAGCTCGTCACAGCGGATGTTCTCCGGATGATCCGCATGCCCCTTCACCTTCACGAACTTGACATTGTGCTTGCGCGTCAGCGTCAGGAGGATGAACCACATGTCCTGATTCTCCACCGCGCCGCCGGAGGATGTCTTCCATCCCCTCTTCTGCCAGCCGTCGATCCAGTGGTCGTTGAATGCCTGCACCATGTAGTTGCTGTCGGAATACAGCGTCACGTCGCAGGGCTCTTTCAATGCGCCCAGGGCGCTGATGGCGGCGAACAGCTCCATGCGGTTGTTGGTCGTTCCGGCCATGTAGCCGCTCATTTCCTTGCGATGCGGGCCGAACTCCAGGATGCAGCCCCAGCCGCCCGGTCCGGGATTGCCGGAACATGCACCATCGGTGTAGATGTTGACCTTCTTGCGCGGTCTCATCTCAGACAAGGCATGACTCCCCTTTTCTTATGGTGTTAATTGCCAATAATGCCGCGAATTGCATCAGATGATGTACTTCTTCATGTCCATCGGGCGATTCTCGCCGGACAGATGGGCGCGGACGTAGTCGCCGTTGATGGTCAGCTCCACCGGGGGCATGTCCGCATCACCCGCGTTGAAGGAAATGTCCTCCAGCAGCTGCTCGAAGACCGCATGCAGGCGGCGTGCACCGATGTCCTCCGCAGTTTCGTTGGCGGCGAAGGCGGCCTCGGCGATGGCCTGGATGGCGCTTTCCTCGAATTGGAGGTGCACCCGATCGACGGCCAGCAGCGCCTTGTACTGGAGGGTCAGCGCGTTGTCCGGCTGGGTCAGAATGCGCTGGAAATCCTCGCAGGTCAGCGAATGCAGCTGCACATGCACGGGGAAACGCCCTTGCAGCTCCGGGATGAGGTCGTTCACCTTCGCCACATGGAAGGCACCCGCGGCGATGAAGAGCATGTAATCCGTCTTGACAGGGCCGTATTTGGTGTTGACGGTGCTGCCCTCGACGATGGGGAGGATGTCGCGCTGGACGCCTTCACGGCTGACATCGGGTCCGCTGCCGCTGCGATGTCCGGCGATCTTGTCGATCTCGTCGATGAAGACGATGCCGTTCTGTTCCGCGCGCTGGATGGCCTCGGCGGTCACATTGTCCATGTCGATGAGCTTGTCGCATTCCTCATCTTCGAGGATGCGGCGTGCCTCCTTGACCTTCACGCGGCGCAGGCGGGTCTTCTTGGGCATCATGTTGCCCATCATGTCCCCCAGGCTGATGGCGTTGCCGCCCAATTCCAGGGTGGGAGTGGCTTCTTCGACCTCGATCTCCAGCTCATGCTCCTCCAGCTCACCGCGCATCAGCTGCTGACGCACCTCCTCGCGCTTCCCGGCGATCTCGGGGGTGTCGGTGCAGTCCTCGGGCACGGCGGGCTTGCGACCCAGCAGGTAATCCAGGTTCATGCCGCTGTTGGACGGCTTCTTCGGCGGATGCACCAACAGGCTGACGAGCCGATCCTCGGCGATGACCTTCGCGCGGGGCTCGATGCGCTGGGTGTGCTCATCCTTGACCATGCGGATGGCGTTCTCCACCAGGTCACGGACGATGCTCTCCACATCCCGGCCGACATAGCCGACCTCGGTGAACTTGGTGGCCTCGACCTTGACGAAGGGCGCGGCGACGAGCTTGGCCAGACGGCGTGCGATCTCGGTCTTGCCCACGCCGGTGGGGCCGATCATGAGGATGTTCTTGGGGCTGATCTCCTCGCGCATCTTCTCGTCCACCATGGCGCGGCGATAGCGATTGCGCAGGGCGATGGCTACGGCGCGCTTGGCCTCCTCCTGACCGACGATGTACCGGTCAAGCTCACGGACGATCTGACGGGGCGTCAATTCTGCCATACGGATCGACCTCCTTTACACATCTTCGACAATGACATTGTCATTGGTATACACGCAGATGGACGCGGCGATGTGCAGCGCCTTCTCCGCGATGTCATGGGCGGACAGGTCGGTGTTCTCCACCAGCGCCTTTGCGGCGGACAGCGCATAGTTGCCGCCCGAACCGATGGCGACCACGCCGCCGTCGGGCTCCATCACCTCGCCCGTACCGGACAGCACCAGCAGCTGCGTCTGATCGGCGACGATCATCATGCAGTTCATCTGGCGCATGCCCTGTTCGCTGCGCCACAGCTGCGCCAGGGCGACGGCGGCGCGTTCCAGATTGCCGCCGAACTGGGTCAGCTTCTCCTCGAACCGGTCAAAGAGGGTGAAGGCATCCACCACCGTCCCGGCAAAGCCTGCGACGACCTTGCCGCCATACAGGCGACGCACCTTCCGCGCGTTGGACTTGAAGATCACACTCTCCCCCATCGTCACCTGGCCGTCGCCCGCGATGGAGATCCTGCCGTCCTTGCATACGGCGCAGATGGTCGTTCCTTTGAGTTCAATGCTCATATCAGCGAATTTCCTCCGATGCTTCTTTGTGCGGGGCATATTCGGGGATGCAGCCGCTTCCCCATGTCAGCATAGCCCGTGCAGGTGAAATCAGCATGAAGCGTCCCTGTCGTACACCTCGGCGCACCAATCCCGCATATACGCGAGGGCACGCTCGGAAATGACGGTATAGCGCTCCTGCTTGTTGCGGATCTTCCTGTGCTGTTTGTCCACCACCAGCCCGTCCAGCAGGCCGAAGGCGCAGTTCATGGGCTGGAAATGCTTGTTGGGCGTGCTGACATAGCGTCCCATGGCGCCCATGGCGGTGATGCCGGGCAATTCCACCGTACCCAGACCGCGCAGGTCGCGCCCCAGAGAAAGTCCGCAGAGCAGACCGCTCGCGGCGCTCTCCACATAGCCCTCCACACCGGTCATCTGTCCGGCGAAATAGCACTGCGGACGGCTGACCATCTCGAAATGCGAGTTCAAGAAGCCGGGCGAATGCAGGAAGGTGTTGCGGTGCATCACGCCGTATCGGGCGTATTCCGCGTTTTCCAGGCCGGGGATCAGGCCGAAGACGCGGCGCTGCTCCGGCCATTTGAGCCGGGTCTGGAAGCCCACCAGGTTATACAGCGTGCCGGTGGCATTGTCCTGCCGGAGCTGGACGACGGCGAAGGCCTCCTTGCCCGTGCGCGGATCGATCAGCCCGACGGGCTTCATCGGCCCGAACGCCAGCACCATGCGCCCCCGGCGTGCCATGGATTCCACCGGCATGCAGCCCTCGAAGACCTTGCTTTCCTCAAAGCCGTGGATGTCGGCGGTCTCGGCGGACAGCAGCGCATCCACAAAGGCGTTGTACTCCGCCTCGTTCATGGGGCAGTTCAGATAGTCGTCTCCCCTGCCGTAGCGGCTCTGGCGGAAGACACGCTCCATATTCAGCGAATCCGCCGTCACGATGGGCGCGGCGGCATCGTAGAAGTTCAGCGTGTCCAGCCCGGGCAGCGCGGCGATCGTTTCGCTCAGCGCGTCGGAGGTCAGCGGCCCGGTGGCGATGATGACCGGCCCGTCGGGAATCTGCGTCACCTCACGGCTTTCCACCGTGACCAGGGGGTGCTCCATCAGGGAACGGGTGATGTATCCGGAGAAGGCATCGCGGTCGACGGCCAGCGCACCGCCGGCCGGGACACGGGCTGCGTCCGCCGCCGCCATGATGAGCGAATGGCAGAGGCGCATTTCCTCCTTCAGCAGGCCGACGGCATTGGTCAGCCGATCCGAACGCAGGGAGTTGGAGCAGACCAGCTCGGCGAAGAGGGGGCTGTGATGTGCGGGGGACATCTTTTCCGGCTTCATTTCGATCAGGGTGACGCGAATCCCCTGCCGAACCAGCTGCCAGGCCGCTTCACAGCCCGCAAGCCCCGCACCGACGACCGTTGCGTGCAGATCAGCCATTGCTCTCCCCCTCGTTCTCCTCATCGGGCTCGGGCACTTCCATGCGGAAATGGCAGGTATCGCTGGCGCAAAGGTGGAGCAACTCGCCCTTCTTGCCGCGCTTTTCGACCATGAAGCCGCCGCACTGGGGGCAGCGGTCGGTCACGGGCTTCTCCCAGGACACGAAATCGCATTCCGGATAGCTCTCGCAGCCGAAGAAATTGCGGTTCTTTTTGCTCGTCTTCTCCATCAGGCGCGCGCCGCAGAGGGGGCAATGCGCCTCGATGTATTTCAGGATCGGCTTGGTGTTGCGGCAGTCCGGGAAGTTGGGACAGGCCAGGAAGCGCCCATAGCGCCCCATCTTGTAGACCATCATCGCGCCGCATTTGTCGCAGGGCACGTCGGACGGCTCGTCCTTGATCTCCACCTTTTCGATCTGCTGCTCGGCGATGTCCAGCTCCCGCTTGAATTCCGGGTAGAATTCGCGGATGATCTGCTTCCAGTCCACCTGACCCTCTTCGACCTCGTCCAGCTTGTCCTCCAGCTCGGCGGTGAACTCGGTGTCCACGATGTCCTCGAAGTATTCCTCCATCATCGCGGTGACCATGCGTCCCAGCTCGGTGGGATAGAGGCGCTTTTTCTCACGGCTGACATACCCGCGGGAGATAATGGTCGTGATGGTCGGCGCGTAGGTGGACGGGCGGCCGATGCCCTTTTCCTCCAGCGCACGCACCAGAGAAGCCTCGGTGTAGCGGCTGGGCGGCTGGGTGAAGCGCTGTTCGCAGAGGACATCCTCCACGGTGACGGCATCGCCCTCCTTGAGCTGGGGCAGCGCCGTTTCGCTGGACGCGACCTCGTCATCCAGCCCTTCCTCGTAGACGGAGGTGAAGCCGGCGAAGGTCTTGTGTTCGCCGTAGAAGCGCAGGCTGACACCGTCGCCGGACAGCTTGGCGGTCATCGTTTCATAGACGGCGGGCTTCATCTGACAGGCCAGGAAGCGGTTGTAGATCAGGCGATAGAGGTTGAACTGCTCCTTGCTCAGGGAGTTCTTGATCTTCTCGGGCGTGCGGGTGACATCGGTGGGGCGGATGGCCTCATGGGCATCCTGGGCGTTCTTGCGCCCCTTGTATTCGATGGGTTCTGCGGGCAGATACGCCTCGCCGAAGCGCTCGGAGATGTAACTGCGCAGGCCGGACAGGGCATCGTCGCTGATGCGGACGGAGTCGGTACGGATGTAGGTCACGATACCCTGGGTGCCCTCGCCCTCCAGGTCAACGCCCTCATAGAGCTGCTGGACGACCTGCATGGTCTTGGCGGTGGTGAAGCCCAATTTGCGGCTGGCCTCCTGCTGGAGGCTGGAGGTGGTGAAGGGCGCGGCGGGATACTTGTGCTTTTCGCCGTGCTTGACGCTGGAGACACCGAAATTCGCCTGACGGATGCGTGCCGCCGCCCGATCTGCGGCCTCGGCGTTGGTGATGTCAGCCTTTACGCCGTCCAGGGCGGCAAGGCGTGCGGTGAAATGCCCCTTGCGGCCACGGATGCTGGGGGAGGTCAGCTCGACGGACACATCCCAGTACTCCTCGGGGATGAACGCCTCGATCTCCTGCTCGCGCATGACGACCATGCGGGTCGCGACGCTCTGGACACGTCCGGCGGACAGTCCCTTTTTGATCTTCGCCCACAGCAGCGGGCTGATCTTGTAGCCCACCAGGCGATCCAGCACGCGGCGGGCCTGCTGGGCATCCACACGCCCCATGTCCAGCTTGCGGGGGGCTTTCAGAGCGGCCTGGATGGCCTTCTTCGTCACCTCGTGGAACTCGATGCGGCAGGGCTTGTCGATGTCGATCCCCAGGACGGTGGCAAGATGCCAGGAGATGGCTTCGCCCTCGCGGTCCGGGTCGGTCGCGAGGTAGATCTGGGAGGCGCTGTGGGCTTCCTTGCGGATGCGGGAGAGGATGTCCCCCCGTCCGCGGATGGTGATGTACCGCAGCGCGAAGTCGTTCTCGGGGTCGACACCGATCTGGCTCTTGGGCAGGTCACGGATATGCCCCTGGGAGGCCTCCACCTTGTAGCCCTTGCCCAGGAACTTGCTGATGGTGCGTGCCTTGGCGGGAGATTCGACGATGATGAGTTTCTGTTTTGCGGCTGGCATGTGATCTCCTCCGAAATGTCAATGGATATATGCTGATGCGGTCAAATCCTGCAATAGATCTTACCGGGAAGCGCTTTGATGAGCCCCATCATTTGCAGCATGGTCAGCGCGACGGTCAGCGTGGGGATGTCCATGGCGGACGCTGCGGCCAACTGGTCAAAGGAACGGTCGCCCTGTCCCAGAAGGGCGTAGACCTTGCGCTGCTCCTCGCTCAGGGGCGGAAGCTCCTTTTTCTGTTCGGTGACGGAACGCGCGGCATCATCGTTCCAGCCCAGATCCTCCAGAATGTCCTGGGCGCTGGTGAAGTAGTTTGCGCCCTCACGCAGCAGCTGATGCGCCCCGGCTGCCCATTCCGTGCCGGGGATGCCGGGATAGGCGTAGACCTCCTTGCCCTGATCCAGCGCGTGGTGGACGGTCAGCGTGCTGCCGGAGCGGATCTGGCTCTCCATCATGAGCAGCGCCTTGCCCAGGCCGGCGATGATCCGGTTGCGCACCTGGAAGACGTACTTGTTCGCGCGCATGCCCGGCGGACATTCGCTGAGCAGCACGCCGCCGCGCTCGACGATCTCGTCCTTCAGCCGGGCGTTGTCGATGGGGTAATCCACGTCCAGCCCGGTGCTCATGACGGCGGCGGTGGGGCTCGTGCCGCGCAGGCAGCCCTCATGGGCGGCGGTGTCGATGCCCATGGCCAGACCGCTGACGATGGTGACGCCCGCCAGGCTCAATTCGCGGCAGATGCTCTGCGTGACCTCGATCCCCTGGGGCGAGGCCTTCCGCGACCCGACGACCGAGATGCACTTGCCCATCAGGCAGTCCGGATCGCCGCGGAAAAACAGGATCGCGGGCGGTGACTGCATGTTCAGCAGGCTGTCGGGGTAGAGCACGTCCTGCTGGGTGATGACCCCGATGCCGTGACGCCGCATGGTGACGAGCATGTCGTGCATCTTCTCCCGTTCGGCCTGCTGTGCCAGCTGACCGATGGCGAATTCGGTGATCCTCGGGCGCAGGAAGGCGCTCCCCTCCGTGACGAAGCGGTCATAGATCGCCTCTGCGCTGCCGTGCTCAAGGAGAAGCTCATGCAGGATGTCCGCCTGGATCAGCCCATAGGTCAGCCACGCCCGGCATCCATCCTCCCGCGTATAGCGCACCCGGATCACCTCGTTCAGTTGAATTGGCAGAACTTACCACGTTCGTCGCGAATTTGAAAGTCCTTAAGGAAAACAGCTTTGCTTCCGATGGAATATGCTAACACACTTTTCCGAAAAAATCAACGCCTCGCAGAAAAAACCATATTCCGGCAGTCTACTGGCGTCAATGATAGGTGACAGAAAAGCGGAGCGGAAGCAGTCAGGGGA
>CAZJOA010000067.1:12193-14481 GCA_964547515.1 uncultured Faecalibacterium sp. | reverse complement strand
CGAGGGCGGACTTGGCGGCGGTCAGGTCCGCCACATTGCCCTCCAGATTGGCCTTATCGGCTTCGAGGGCGGACTTGGCGGCAGTCAGATCAGCCACATTGCCCTCCAGATTGGCCTTGTCGGCTTCGAGGGCAGACTTGGCGGCAGTCAGATCAGCCACATTGCCCTCCAGGGCGGCCTTCTCGGCTTCCAGCGCGGTCTTTGCGGCGGTGATGTTCGCCACCTCGGTCTCCAGCGCCGCATTCTTCTCGGTCAGCGCGGCATTCTCCGCCTGCGCCGCCTCCAGGCTGGCGACGGTGCTGTTCAGGTTGCTCTGCGCCGCAAGCAGCGCCGCATTCGCCTGCTCGATCTTCGCCGTCAGCGTCGCGATCTGTTCATTCGCCTCGTCCTGGGAGGCATCCGCCGTGCTCAGCTCGTTCTGCGCCGTTTGCAGCTTGGCATTGACGCTTTGCAGCTGGGTGTTCAGGTCGGACAGCTGGGTCTCCAGGCTGGCCTTGGACGCGGTCAGCTCCGCGATGGTGGCATCCGCCGCCGTCTGGACATCGGCTGCGGTCGCCAGCTGGGCGGTGAGGTCGGCGATGGAGCTCTCCAGCGCGGCCTTTTCCTGGGTCAGGGTGGCGATCTGTTCATTCGCCTCGTCCTGGGAGGCATCCGCCGTGCTCAGCTCGTTCTGCGCCGTTTGCAGCTTGGCATTGACGCTTTGCAGCTGGGTGTTCAGGTCGGACAGCTGGGTCTCCAGGTCGGCCTTGGACGCGGTCAGCTCCGCGATGGTGGCATCCGCCGCCGTCTGATTGTCCGCCGCAGAGGCCAGCTGGAGGTTCACATCGTCCAGCTGGGTGGTGAGGGTGGCGATGGAGCTCTCCAGATCGGTCTTTTCCTTGGTGAGCGCCTCGATATTGGCATCGGCCGTGGCCTTGGCGGCATTGGCTTCCGCCAGGGCATTCTGCGCCTTCTCCAATTCGGCGTTGAGGTTGGTGACGGTCTGGTTCAGGGCCTCGATGTCATTGCGGGCGGTGGCCAGCTCCTGCTGGAGCGTGGCGATCTGCTCATCCGCCGTGGCCTTGGCGGTCTCGGCTGCGGTCAGCTTCGCCGCCGTTTCCTCATAGTTCGCCTGAGCGGTCGCCAGCGCCGTCTGTGCCGCGGTGAGCTTCTCGCTGAGCTGATCGCGCTCGGCGGTCAGGGCGGCGATGTCCACCTCATGAGCGGCCTGCTGGGCGGTCTGCTCGGCCTGGAGACGCTCGATGTCCGCCTGAGCCTGCGCCAGCGCCGTCTCCGTCTTGGCGAGGGTCTTGTTCGCCGTCTCCAGCGCAGCGGTCTTCTCATTGAGCTGCGTGGTGAGGGTGTCGATGCGGGCGGTGAGGTCGGCCTTCTCCGTGGTCAGTGCAGAGATGGTCTGGGCATCCGCCGCCTGCTGCTGGGTGGCCGCAAGGAGCTGTGCGTTGACATCTGCCAGCGCCTTGTTTGCCGTCTCCAGCTCGGCGGTCAGGCTGGTGACCTGCTCGCTCAGGGTGGCGACATTGGCTTCCGCCTCGTTCTTCTGCTGGGTGACGGCGGTCAGGTTGGCATTGGCCTGATTCAATGCGGCGGACACGGAGTCCACCGTGGTATTCAGATTGGCCACCTGCTGCTTGAGGTCGCTGCTGCGGACAAAGAGCAGGACGAGCGCCGCCAGTGCCGCCACGAGGACGACGATCAGGGGGATGAGCAGGGGATTGCGCTGGGTGGATTTGGTCGACATAAAGCGAGCCTCCTTGAAACAGGGGAAAGGGACACGATGAATAAGCCGCATCCGCAATTCGCGCCATGTGTTAACGCTATTGTAGCATAGAATATGGGAAAAGAAAAGGGATTTTCGCCCGAAAAACACAGAAAAGCAGGAAAAAAGCGCGGGACACGCGAAAAGCCTTCCCCGGGGCGGGGAAGGACAGAGGGTCGGCAGCCGCTCCGGGGCCGCGCGGGTCAGGGAGATCAGGCGTTCTGACGATCCTTGAACAGGAGCGTGATGCACCACAGCGCCGCCGCGCCGATGACGGTGTAGATGATGCGGCTGAGCAGTGCGGCCTGTCCGCCGAAGATCCACGACACCAGGTCGAACTGGAACACTCCCACCAGCAGCCAGTTCACGCCGCCGATGATGGTCAGGAGCAGGGAGATCGTATCGAGCATGGGCTTGTCCTCCTTTCGCATGCTTTCTGCCCATAGCTTATGCGGCCGGGCGGGGGATTATGACACCGGGGCTTATCAAGGCTGCGCCCTGCTGCGGTGGCATTGCAGGAGGGATATATATT
>CAZJOA010000067.1:0-12093 GCA_964547515.1 uncultured Faecalibacterium sp. | reverse complement strand
GGGGCTTATCAAGGCTGCGCCCTGCTGCGGTGGCATTGCAGGAGGGATATATATTAGGAGAAAAGTCAAGCCAATCGCGAGAAAATGTGTCGAAGCCCCCGCGAGAAAGCGGGACGAAGCCCCCGAGGACGTTGTCGGACGGCAGTCCGACCAGGACGAGGGGGCGCACCCCCCCTGCCCGCGCGGGCGCTGTAAGCAGAACTGTCCCCCGAAAGCAACACGCGGGACTTGTATGGAAGCGACATCAACCCCATCGCAAAAACGGATCGAAGACCCCGCGAGAAAACGGGACGAAGCCCCCCCTCGTCCTGGTCGGACTATCGTCCGACAACGTCCTCGGGGCGCGGAATCAGCATCCCGCGCGGGACTTGTATGGAAGCGACATCAACCCCATCGCAAAAACGGTTCGAAGCCCCCCGCGCAAGGAAAACTTGCGTTCGTTCGTTAAATGTAGTAAAATAGACTCGGAGGTATTTGCCATGACGCAACGACTTCTTTCCCTGATGATGATCCTGCTGCTGGTGTGCGGGGGTGCGTGGGCGGAGGAATCCGCCGGATGCGCCGTCACCGACGTGGGGCTTGATCTGCTGGGCAGCAGCATCCACTATCCCCAGCTGACCGGGCTGGACGACGCGGAGGTTCAGTCCGCCGTGAATGCCGCCATTATGGAGGCCGGCTGCATCAGCGAGCGGCTCAACCGCATGGCCGCTTTGGCCAATGCGCCCGTTAAGCTGAAGGTTAGCTACACCCATATGCTGACGGCGGAGGTGTTCTCGTGCGCCATCCTGGCGGAGGGCGCGGTGGAGACCAGCCGTTCCACGCAGGTGTGGGGCACGCTGAATGTCGACCTGCGCACAGGTCGGGAGATCGGATTCGCCGAGCTGTTTTCCGATGCGGATGCCGCCCTGGAGGCCATCGCCGTCATCCTGGATGAGCAGATCGCGCCGGAGCTGTCCGCCCATCTGGCTGCGGGCAGCCTCACACCCGTGCCCGCGCGCTTCACGCTTTCGCCCACCGGGCTGACCCTCTATTACGACATCGACAGCTTCCGCACCCTCGGCGACCGCGCAGGGACAGTCACCCTGCTGTGGACGGAGCTGCGGACACATCTGCGTCTGGAGGCGGATGACGTGCTGACGGTCATCGGCGCGGCGGAGCATCTGACGCTGGAGGAGACGTCCGCCGGAAAAATGGCGGAGGCGCTGTCCGACGGCGCACTGCCCGGTATCCCCGCCGCCATCGGGCAGCCCATGCAGACGCTCATCGACCGCTACGCCCTGCTCAATGACCCGGACATCTATGAGGGCGGACGCATGATCGCCCTGGAGGACGGTGCATTCCGCGAAATATGGCTGCTGACCGACGCGCTGACGGAGCATTTCGACCAGAGCGTCGTGCAGGGCATCCGCGCCGATCGGCTGAATTTCTTCGGCCTGTGCACCGGCGTGACCACCTGCGACCAGTGGCGTGCTGCCCTGGGCGCACCGCAGACCACCCTCACCGTGGATGCATCCCGTGCCGATTCCTGGCGCATCGTCCCCGGAACGAGCGACTATTACACCCTGGGCGAATACCGCCTGCGACTGCATGCCGACGAGGAAGGCGTTTTGCGCACGGTATTCCTCATGCACTGATTCATCAATATTCTGGAGGTAAAGCATGGCTCAGAAATCAAACAAAAAAGGAAAACGGGCACCGGCCTATTCGTCGGACACCATGGCAGCGTGTCTGATTGTGGGGCTGCTGCTCATCGCGCTGGGCGTGCTGATCTTCCTGGCGACCGCGCTGGGCATGGAAGGGGACATCTTCGATGGCCTGCGGACAGTCAGCCGTGGCATGTGCGGCGCATTGGCCGTCGGGCTGTCCGTCATCCCCGCATGGGGCGGCGGACTTGTCATCCTCTCCACCCAGCGGAAAGCACCCCTGCGCCCCTATCTTCTGGTGTGCCTGATCTTCCTGCTCATCTGCACCACCGCGAACCTGATCTCCTATGTGGACGGCACCGTCCCCCTGCTGGCCTCCTTCCAGAACGCCATTGCGCAGTCCTCCGTGGCGGATTCCCTCCCCGCGTACCTCAACAAGGGCTTTACCTATGGCGTGCAGAAGGGCTACGGCGGCGGACTCCTCGGTATCCCCCTCGCCTACCCGCTGTGGCGCAGCGTGGGTGTCACGCCCGGGGCAGTCATCGTCATCCTCGCGGCAGTCATCGTCTTCCTGTTCCTGATCCGGCTGGACGTGCCCGGCATCATCGCCAAGGGCAAGAGCCGCAGGGAGGAACGCCGCGCCCGTCAGGCCGCTGAGGATGCCGCCATCCATCAGCAGGAGCTCGCCTGGCAGCAGGAGCAGCAGCGCATCCGTCAGGAGCAGACCTGCATGCAGGAGCAGATGCGTCAGCAGCAGATCCAGCAGCTCCAGCCCCAGCTCCAGCCCCAGCCCCCTGCCTGGACGAATCAGCCGTACACCGAGCCGTCCGCCACCCAGGGGACACCCATCGTCCGTCAGGTGCAGACGCGCACCAATGTCACGCGCAATGCCCCCGCCCATGGCTTCCAGGCCACCCCCGAAGAGCTGGGTCAGGCGGACACCGCGCCCCTGTCCATGCCCGAACCCGCCCGCGGCAAGAAGCGCGGCGGCATCTTCAACCGCGACAAGGCTGACGATACGTCCGCCTTCTCCCGCAAGCGCGGCGCTTCCGAACGCAAGGAGGCCGCTGCTGATCCCACCCCCGCCGAGCGCCCTCGTCCCGCAAACGCGCGAAAGGCACAAACCGCCCCGGTCGCACCGGTCACACCGGCCGAACCGGCTGAGTCGAACTTCTCCGGCGCAAGGCGGCGTTCGCCCTTCCAGCGCCCCGAGCCCGAATTGGACGTGCCGGACTTCACCTGCGAGGAAGAGCCGCAGATCTTCTCGCCCGAAGAGGAGGCGTTCGCGCCGGTGCAGCCTGTCGGACAGGCGGACGCAACCAACCCGGCGGAGGCAGTGGCGAAAGCAGAAATCCCGACGACCCCGATGGAGGCGGCGAAAACAGAAATCCCGACGAAGGCGGCGATGCCGATAGCAGACATGCCGACAGCAGAAGAAACCCCGCCGACAACAGAAAATCCGGAGAACGCGCCGCCTGAGAACAGCTTTCTGGCGCGGCTGCGTGCCGCAAAGCGTGCCGCAGGGATCGACGTGCCGCAGGACGCGGCTGAGGAGGCCGTTCAGGCCGACGACAGCCGCGCAGCAGGGGGCCCGCCGCGCCCGGCGGCGCGGAGCGCCGCCGGGCAGGCCCAATCCGCGGAAGCGGATTGGGCGGCCATCCCCCCGTGGGAGGATGGCCCTGCGGCGGGCCCCGCGGAGCCCCTGCGGCCGGTGGTGACGATGCAGAAGCCGGAGGGGGGCTACGAGCCGGAGCTGAGGCTGAAGCCGAGGCGATCGGGGAGCGACGCGCCGGGGGAGCGTCCGAAGCCGGAGAAGGTGGAGCTGCCCTATGTCTATCCGCCGATGGAGCTGCTCAAAGCGCCCGACCCGCAGACGGACATCAGCCCGGAAGAGGATGCGCTGCGTGCGCGGCGGCTGGAGAACACGCTGCAATCCTTCCGAGTCCCGGCGAAGGTGCGCTACATCACGCATGGCCCGGCGATCAGCCGATTTGAGCTGGAGCTCGCGCCGGGCATCAAGGTGTCGAAGGTGACGGCACTGGATGACAACATCGCCATGACCATGGAGGTCAAGGATGTCCGCATCGAGGCCCCCATTCCGGGGAAATCGCTGGTGGGTGTGGAGATCCCCAACAAGCAGCGCGCCAATGTCACGCTGCGGGAGGTGCTGGAATCCGACCTGATGCGGAATGCCACCAAGCCGCTTGTTGTCGCCCTGGGCAAGGACATTGCCGGTACACCCGTCGTCTGTGACCTGGCGAAGATGCCCCACCTGCTCATCGCCGGTGCGACCGGTTCGGGCAAATCGGTGTGCATCAACACCATCATCAACTCGCTGCTCTACCGCTGCTCCCCCAAGGAGGTGCGCATGATCCTGGTCGACCCCAAGGTGGTGGAGCTGCAATGCTACAACGGCATTCCGCATCTGCTGATCCCGGTGGTGAGCGACCCGCAGAAGGCATCGGGCGCATTGGCCTGGGCGGTGGGTGAGATGATGGAGCGCTACAAGCGCTTCCAGGAGGCGAATGTCCGCGCCATCGACGGCTATAATGAACAGGCGGACGAGGAGGACAGGATGCCGCGCATCGTCATCATCATCGACGAGCTGGCCGACCTGATGATGACCTGCAAGAAGGACGTGGAGGAACGCATCTGCCGTCTGGCGCAGCTGGCGCGTGCGGCGGGCATTCACCTGATCGTGGCGACGCAGCGTCCCTCGGTGGATGTCATCACCGGGCTTATCAAGGCGAACATCCCCAGCCGCATCGCCTTCAAGGTAACCTCGACGACGGACAGCCGGACGATCCTGGATCGCGGCGGCGCGGAGCAGCTCCTGGGCTATGGCGACATGCTCTATGCGCCCACGGGTGAATTCACGCCCATCCGCGTGCAGGGCTGCTTCCTGTCCGACCCGGAGGTGAACCGCATCACGGACTTCCTGCGGGAGAACTGTCCGTCGGACTACGACGCGGGCGTTCTGGAGGAACTGGATCGTCTTCAGGCGGAGGCCGAGCAGGGCGAAGGCAGTTCTCTCCCGGATGGCAATGGCGCGGATGACTACGTCGGCAGTGACGAAGACCTCCTCGCCCGGTGCATCGAACTGGCCGTGAACACCGGACAGGTGTCCACCTCCTTCATCCAGCGCCGCATGCGTCTGGGCTTTGCGCGCGCCGCACGGTTGGTGGACGAGATGCACGATCGCGGCATCGTCGGGCCGAAGGACGGCGCGAAGCCCCGCATGTGCCTGATCTCCCGCGAGGAATACGAGGCCATGAAGGCCGCAGGCGAGCTGTAAGGAGGGCTTTCCCTGCATGATTCCGAATTCAGCGGAATTGGAAATTGGGAATTATGAATGAGGAATTATGAATGAGGAATTTGGATTCCTGAGCAACAGCGGTCTCACGAGGCAATGGGTCGCCCATCAAGGAGAATGCGGCGCTTGCCGATGAAGGAACTGTCAGCCGTTGCGGCGAATTCACCAAAGGAAAAGGACATCCATGATGGAACAAGTGTACAAGGCTCTCTGCGTGCTGCGCGTGCCGTTGCAGCAGGGGGAATACGACCTGCACCGGCTGGTGATGGACGCGCTGGATGCATCCGGCATCGCGTGGGAGCACGAGGTGAAGCTCGCGCCGCGCTGCCGCATCGACCTGATGTGCGGCGGGGTGGGGATCGAGATCAAGCGCGGCAGGGTGGACAGGACACACCTGCTGGCGCAGCTGACCAAATACGCCCAATGCCCCCAGGTGGAAGGGCTGATCCTCGTGACGGAGAAGACTGTGGCACTGCCGCGGATGCTCTGCGGCAAGCCCCTGCGCCTCCTGTGCCTCAATCGGCTGTGGGGGATCGCGATCTGACGATCCGAAGGAAGAGATCATGAACGACGAAATGGATTACCTGGACGAGCTCCAATTTGACCCGCCCGAGGAGGAGAACGACGACTACTACCTCCCGGCCTATCTGCGTCAGCCGCCGCGTCCCCTGCACACCTATGGGACGCTGAGCTACAACCGGCGGAGCAAATGCTGGACGGTGAAGGGCGACCCGGCCGTGACGGAGATGTGCAAGCGTCTTTTCCCGGGCACGGCGGGCAGCAAGCGGGGCGAGGCGCGTTTCACGGCGCACCGGCGGATCGTGGGTGAATTGTGCTGGCTGATGCTGCGCTACCCGCTGGAGGTGAGCGACCGGGACAAAGGGCTGTGGCAGAAGGCCGTGGCGGACGCGCAGACCTATGCCATCCGCAAGGAAAAGGCCGTCCGCCTGCCGGAGCACGCCACACCGCCGGAGGGCACCTTCGCGGGGGAGCTGCGCCCATTCCAGCAGGAGGGTCTGGCGTTCCTGCTGCAGCATGAGCGCTGCCTTCTGGCGGACGAAATGGGCTTGGGCAAGACCGTGCAGGCGCTGGCCTATCTGGCCTCCACCGGCCTTTTCCCGGCGCTGGTCGTCTGTCCGGCGCATCTGACCCGCAACTGGACCGAGGAGGCCGAGCGCTTCCTGCGCATCGAGGGGCGTCCGGCGCGTGTGCACGTCATCACCGGCATGCGGCCTTATACCTTCCCTCCGGCGGACATCTACATCATGCATTATCTGCTGCTGCGCGGATGGAAGAATGCCCTGCCCAAGCGGGGCTTCCGCGCGGTCATCTTCGACGAGATCCAGGAGCTCCGCCATTCCGGCACGGAAAAGTACTCCGCCGCGTCCATGCTGGCGGAAAGCTGCGAGCATGTCATCGGCCTGAGCGGCACGCCCATCTACAACACCGGCGGCGAGATCTGGAATGTCATCAACATATTGGATTTTCACTTCCTGGGCGACTGGGAGAGCTTCACCCGCGAATGGTGCTATGGCTACGGCAATGCCATCGTGGCCAAGCCGACCCAGCTGGGGGAGTATCTGCGTCAGGAGGGGATGATGCTCCGGCGGACGAAATCGCAGGTGCTGCGGGAATTGCCGGAGAAGCGCCGCTGCGTGCAGGAGATGGACTGGAACGACCGGGTGTATGCCCAGCTGATGGAGCCCGTGTTCCCGGCGATCCAGTACTGGCAGAAGGACGACCGGCTGACGCCCTCCTCCCGGGCGATGCTGGAGGAGAACATCAGCAAGCACTTCCGACAGGCCACGGGCGTTGCCAAAGCGCCCTATGTGTGCCAATTCGTGCGTGCGCTGCTGGATGCCGGGGAGAAGGTGCTCCTCTTCGGCCACCACCACAAGGTGATGGACATCTACCGGGAGGAGCTGAAGCGTTATCGGCCGCGTTTCATCACCGGACGCGAAACCGCGGAGGAAAAGGCCGAAGCCGTCGAGCGCTTCATGAGCGGCTGGATGGACCTGCTGTGCATCAGCCTGCGGGCGGCCAGCGGCCTGAACCTCCAGCGTGCGACCTGCGTTGTCTTCGGCGAGCTGGATTGGTCGCCTGCGGTGCATTCCCAGGCGGAGGATCGTGCTCACCGCATCGGTCAGGAGGACTCCCTGCTCTGCTACTATCTTGTCGCGCCCCAGGGTTCGGATGCCGTCATGCAGGAGACCCTCGGCCTGAAGGTCAGCCAGTTCATGGGGCTGATGGGCGATGCCCCCGCCACCGCAGAGCAGACCGCACGGGGCGAGCATCAGGCGCGTCGCCATGTCGAGATGATCGCCGAGCAGATCCGCACGGGCAAGCTTGTCAAAAAACCCGACCCCCTCTAAAGAGAATTAGGAATTAGGAATTATGAATGAGGAATTGAGTGACTGCACCTTGTGCGACCGCACGCAGTCCGACTAATCAAATTCCGAATTCATCATTCCTCATTCGCCCAAGTGTGTCCATGCAGAAATCGACAACGAAAGGAAGTGGCTTGCGATGGTTGAGGTGTCAGCCGGTGTCGTATCCGACCGCGCGGGACGGCTGCTGATCTGTCAGCGCGGCGCGGGACGCAAGAACGCCCATCTGTGGGAATTCCCCGGCGGGAAGCTCGAACCGGGGGAGTCCCCATCGGCGTGCCTCATCCGTGAGCTGCGGGAGGAATTGTCCCTGGAGATCGCCGTGGGTGAGGAATTCGACACCCGCGAGGCGCAGGGCATCCGTTTCCATTTCATCCGGGCGGACGCACGGAACACGCCCGTCCCCACCGAACACGAGGATGTGCGCTTCGTCCCCCCGAGGGAGCTGCTGGGCTACGATTTCTGTCCGGCGGACACACCCGTGGCGCGTCATCTGGCCTTCGCGGGGATTCGTCATGCCTTCTGGGATTTCGATGGCACGCTGCTGGACAGCTACCCGGCGATGGTGCGCGCATTCGTGGCCGGTGCGGCGGAATCGGGCGCGGACGTGTCCCCCGAGAAGGCTCTGTCGCTGATGAAGATCAACCTGTGGCATTGCTGCGTGGCGGTGGGCGCGGAAAACGGCATCGCGGCGGACACGCTGCTGACGGCGTTCCGTCGGCACGAAAAGGCGGAGATGGCCCACGGACTCCCGCCCGTGCCCGGCATCCCGGAGGTGCTGTCCGCCCTGCGTGACGCGGGCGTGACCCATTATGTCGCGACCCACCGCGACCACGCGTGCCTCGCCCTGTTGGAGCAGGCCGGGTTGGGCGGCTTCTTTGCCGATTGGGTCACGGAGGAGGATGGCCTCCCCCGCAAGCCCGCACCCGATATGCTCCTGCACCTCATGGCGCGGCATGGCCTCTCCCCGGCGGAATGCGTCATGATCGGCGACCGCCCGCTGGACACCGAAGCCGGCCTGGCCGCCGGGATGCTCGGCGTGCTGCTCGACCCGGAGGAACGCTTCAACGATACCATGTGCAGCGTTCGCGTCCATGCCATTGATGAGCTTACCAGAATGATGAATTAGGAATTGAGATACTGTACCCCGCGCCGCACCTCGTTCCTTCCAACGGGAAAGCGATGCGGCTGCACCATAGTCAAAAGTAACTAAATTCCTAATTCCTAATTCATAATTCATCATTTTTCAAAGACCATTTGGAGGATACATCATGCGTAAACTTCTCATTCTGTTGTTGGCGTTGTTCGTGTCCGTTGCGGTGGCGGAGGGTGCGGCGCTGTCCATCGATACCCCGGCGGAGGCCATCCGTCCGGGCAAGGCCTTCCTGCTGACCTTCACCGTGCCGGAGGACGGCGAATGCACCCTCACGCTGCGGGACATGAGCGGCGGACATGTGCTGTATGTGGTGGAAGCCCTGCCCGTGACCGCCGGGACGAATCAGCTGTGGTGGAATGGCACGGCGAACGGCGCGGCCGCAGCGGAGGGCGTGTATCAGCTCGTCCTGGGGATGAATGGCGCGGAGACCTCCTGCGCGGTGGTCGTGGGCAGTCAGGCGCCCTACCTGACCGGCATCACCCCGGTGAAGGACGCGCAGACCATGACCATGACGGTGGACTTCTACGCCAGCGTGGATGGCCTGCTGACCATCGGCTGGTGGCGCGGCAGCGTGTGGACGCTGCTGGAAAACCGCAGCATCCGCGCGGGGATGAACCGCATCGAGTGGGATGCTTCCGCCATCACGGCGGACGCATCCGCCCTGACGCTGACCCTCACCGATGCCGCGGGCTTCTCCTCCAACGAGGAGCACATCCGCATTTCGGCGGAGGATTTCGGCGTGTCCTTCGCCGAACCGTCCGCCAGTCCCGCGCCCGTCCAGAGCGTGCTGACACCCATCATCCCGCCGGAGGAGGCATCCGCCGATGAAAATGCGAATGATGAAAATGCGGATGTGGATGCATCCATGGCGGTGGAGGACGCGGAAGCCGTGTCCGCCGTGGCGACGGATGCCCCCGTGCCCGAGGGCGAGGGCAGCGTGACGGTCACGGAGCTCGGGGACGACGGGATCGGGGGGAGCGGGGTGATCGAAGAGATCACGGCGACTGTCTTCACCCCGTCCGCCCTCAGCCCCTATCCCCTCACCGACGCGGACAAGGGCACCTACTGGGGTACGCCCATGGACATCACCGACACCGAGGCCATCTGGACGATGCTCAACGCGCCGATAACGGTCTATGATTCGGACACCCGCCTGCAAAAGCGCGTCTATGTCCAGCCGGACATGAACAGCCGCGTGGTGGCGGTGGTCACGGGGGGCAGTCAGGGCGTGCGCGTGCTGGAAACGCTGGATAACGGCTGGTCACTGATCGAGCTGTATTCCTCCACCTTCCACGACAATTCCATCCAGGCGTGGAACATGCTGGTGCAGGGCTATGTCAAGACCAGCGACCTGAAGGTCAAAACGGTGGACAGGCCCTACCACATCGTCGTGGACAAGCTGACGCAGCGGCTCTACCTGTTCGGCGAGGGCGAATTGAAGGCGACACTGCTTGTGTCCACCGGAGTGGCCAATGCCAAGCAGCCCTACAACGAAACGCGCTCCGGCGAGTTCCTCTATTGCAGCCCCACCGGCGGCTTCAAGAGCGACAACCTGGTCTGCCCCATGGCGATGAAGTTCAACGACGGCGACCTGCTCCATGAAGTGCCCTATGTGCAGCGCTCCGGGAGCAGCACGCGCATCTATTCGTCCACTGAGCCGATGCTGGGTCAGCGTGCCAGCCACGGGTGCATCCGCGTGCAGCGCAAGGAAAACCCGGATGGCTACAACATGGAGTGGATCTGGGACAATCGAGGGAAGGTCGGGCGGATCGTCGTCTGGGAGGACTGGCAGGGGCGGCAGATCGCCTATCCGGCGGACGACACACCCCTGTACTACAACGCCGACGGCGGCAGCTATTATCACAGTCAGGATCACTGCGCCAGCGCCAAGGATGACGTGGTGTTCACGGCCTTCACCTATGCGGAGCTGGACACGGGGGACTTCGCCAGGCTGGATTACTGTCCCTACTGCGTGCCGGTGCTGCGCCGGGCGGAGATCGACGAGATCAACCAGGCACACGCCGTCGGGGGCGACCATGATCCCGTCCTCACCGAAGCCCGCCAGAAGTACCTCGACACCGTCATCAAGAAGAACGGCATCGAGGCACTGACGGAAGGCGAGATGCAATACTATGTCCCCTCAGCGGAGTGAGCTTCTTTCAAATTAGGAATGAGGAATTAGGAATGAGGAATTTAGAATGCTGAACTGACGGTGGCGCACCGGTCAGTCCCAAGAAACCAAATTCATCATTCGTAATTCGCAATTCGCAATTCGAATCATCGCCGCTGTCCTCGGCAAAGTAACTCAATTCCTCATTCCTAATTCATAATTCCTAATTCCTTATTCCAAATTCCTCATTCCTAATTCACAATTCATAATTCCCCCGAAAGGGGGGGTGCTGGGAGGTTTCCAATGAACGTTGTTGACTATGTAATCATCGGCGTGGTGGCGATTTCCGTGCTGTTCGGGCTATATCGCGGGTTTGTGTCCAGCGTGCTGTCCATGGGCGGAGGACTGCTGTCGTTCCTCGGTTCGTTCGCGCTGTATCCCAAGCTGGCGGAGCTGGTGCAGAACAACGAATCCCTGCAAAAGACGCTGCTGCACTACACCGACGCATCGTCGCGCATCGGCGATCTGGAGCTGGCGCTGACCAACGCCGTCAGCCTGGGCCGCGAGGGCATCGACCGCGTCCTGCAAAATGTCCAGCTGCCCCCGCCGCTGGATACCATTCTCCGGGTCAACCTGGAGAACATGGTCTATGGCACAAACGAGGCTGTGTCCACCGTGTCCGACTATGTGAACCAGACCATCCTGCAAGCGAGCATCAACATCATCTGCTTCCTGGTGTGCTTCGCGGGGCTGTTCCTGGTGCTGTCGCTGTGCATGGGGCTGATCCGCGCGGTGTTCCGCCTGCCCGTCCTCAAGCAGCTTGACGGCCTCGCCGGCGGTGTCTTCGGACTGCTCCGCGGCGTGCTCATCTGCCTCATCCTCTTCACCCTCGTCCCCCTCGTGCTGACCATGCTCCCCATGGATGCCCTCAGCCAGCTGCTGGACGAAAGTACTCTCGCGCCCATCTTCATGAACGGCAACCTCATCACCGCCATCATGAACAAGCAGCTCTTCTGACGCGCGGACGCAAATGCGCGAAGAACCCGAAAAGAGCCTCCTGCTGCATCGACACAGCAGGAGGCTCGCTCTGTTTATTGGAGGACGAAGGGGAAGCCGTGCTCCAGGGCAAAGTCCTCGGCCGGACTGCCCTTTGTACCGTAGATGAGCAGATCGGTGCAGCCGTCAAAGGCCTCCGCGGCAATGCGAACGACCCACGCTCCGCCCAGGGAGGTGGGGATCGTCAGGCTTGCGGCGGAGGCCTCCTCGGAATGTATGTTCCAATTATGCGCACAATGGAGGCGGTGTCAATCAATTTGCCATGCAGGACAGCGTGCTGCGCCCCCCCGAGGACGTTGTCGGACGATAGTCCGACCAGGACGAGGGGGGGACTTCGGGGCCTTCGACCCGTTTCACGCGATTCGGTTGACTTTGCTTTCATACAAGCTCCGCGTGGGCGGAGGGAATGATTACAAGCCCCCTCGTCC
>CAZJOA010000066.1:6668-14595 GCA_964547515.1 uncultured Faecalibacterium sp. | reverse complement strand
CGTGAGGGTCAGAAGGCGAACCCCGCCAACTTCCTGCTGATGCATGCCATGGGCCCCAATGTGGCCGGCGTGATCGGCTCCGCCATCGCGGCCGGTGTGCTGCTGTCCATGTTTGGCTAATTCATCAGGAGGATCAATATCATGGCCAAGTTTATGATTACCGATACGATCCTGCGCGACGGCCATCAGTCCCAGGCCGCGACCCGCATGACGACGGACGAAATGCTGCCCGCGTGCGAGATGCTGGACAAGGTCGGATACTACTCCCTGGAGTGCTGGGGCGGCGCGACCTATGACAGCTGCCTCCGCTTCCTGAACGAAGACCCCTGGGAGCGTCTGCGCAAGCTGCGCAAGGCACTGCCCAACACCAAGCTGCAAATGCTGCTGCGCGGTCAGAACCTGCTGGGCTACCGCCCCTACGCCGATGACGTGGTGGATGCCTTCGTCAAGAAGGCCATCGAGAACGGCATCGACATCATCCGCTGCTTCGACGCGCTGAACGACCTGCGCAACATGCAGACTGCCGTCAAGGCGACCAAGAAGTACGGCGGCATCGCCGAGATCGCCCTGAGCTATACCGAGTCCCCCGTGCATAATGAGGATTACTTCGTCGCGCTGGCCAAGGAGATCGAGGCCATGGGCGCGGATCTCATCTGCATCAAGGACATGGCAAACCTGCTGCTGCCCTACAAGGCCTACAGCCTCGTCAAGCGCCTGAAGAAGGCCACCAAGCTGCCCATCGTGCTGCACACCCACAACACCACCGGCACGGGTGACATGGTGCTGATGAAGGCCATCGAGGCCGGTGTGGACGTGGTGGACACCTGCCTGTCCCCCCTGGGTTCGGGCACGTCCCAGCCCGCCACCGAGACACTGGTGGCCACCATGGCCGGCACGGAGTACGACACCGGGCTGGATCTGACGCTGCTGGCGAAGCTGGCGGAGCACTTCCGCGGCGTGGCCGATCGCCTGACCAAGGACGGCTGGCGTGATCCCTCCCGCGTCCTGGGCGTGGATGTCAAGACCCTCCAGTACCAAGTGCCCGGCGGCATGCTGTCCAACCTGATCGGTCAGCTCAAGCAGGCCAACGCCATGGACAAGTACTACGCCGTGCTGGCGGAAGTGCCCGTCGTCCGCAAGGATTTCGGCTATCCCCCGCTGGTCACCCCCACCTCCCAGATCGTCGGCACGCAGGCCGTGATGAACGTCCTGGGCGGCGAACGCTACAAGATGGTGCCCAAGGAGTCCAAGGATCTGCTGGCCGGTCATTACGGCAAGCTGCCCGCGCCCGTCAACGAGGAAGTCCGTAAGAAGTGCATCGGCGATACGCCCGTCATCACGCACCGCTATGCGGATGATCTCGCCCCCGAGATGGATCAGCTCCGCGCCGAGGTCAAGGCCAAGGGCTGGTACACCTGCGAGGAGGACGTGCTGAGCTACGCGCTGTTCCCCAAGGTCGCGCCCAAGTTCTTCGAGCATCGCGCGGCCAATCAGCTCATCGTCGATACCAATGGCATCGAAATGTGCGATATGACCTTCTGATGACGCTCTGATGACATTCTGATGCATCGCAGGGATTCGGCATCACTGCCGGGTCCCTGCTTTTTGTCAGACGTTCATCACCCGGAACACCCGTCCGCACACTTGACTTTCCCATACAATCAGGCGTATAATAAACAGGAGTTGAACTTGAAGGGGGCTAACGGTGATGTTTACTGTTGGAAACGATCGTGTTGCACTGGTGGCGGACACGGCTTGCGACCTGCTGCCCGAGCAGGTGGACAAATATGATATTCGGCTGGTTTCGCTGCGTGTCGTCACAAGTCATGGCGAATTTCGCGACCGAACGGAGATCGACACTGATCAGGTCTATGAGCTGCTGAAGACCGAGCTGCCCAAGACCTCCCTGCCCCTGCCCGAGGACGTGAGTGCCCTCTATCACCAGCTTCAGGCGGAGGGCGCGACCCGCATCCTCCACATCTGCATGAGCGGCAACCTCTCCGGCACATACAACATGGTCAGCATCCTGGCGGACGAGGCCGAGGGGCTGCATGTGGACGTGGTGGACACCCAGACGCTCTCCTGCGGGACGGGTCTGCTGGTGCTGGATGCCGCCGAATGCCTGGAAAAGGGCATGCCCGTGGAGGACGTGATCGCTCGCCTGACCGACCTGCGCAAGCATCAGCTGGGCGCGTTCGTCATCCGCACGCTGGAATTCCTGCGCAAGGGCGGACGCATCGGCCTGGTGGAAGGCATGCTCGGCAGCCTGATGCAGATCAAGCCCATCATCTACGTCAACGACGACGGCGTGTATGCGACCCTCGCCAAGGCGCGCGGGTTCACCAAGGCGCTCGCCATCATGCAGGAGGAGTTCGTCAAGCGCTTCCAGGGGCGGAAGGTGCGCATTGCCGTGGTGCATGGTGCGGCCTACGAAGAGGCCTGTGCCCTGCTGGAGGCCTTCCGCGCGAAGCTGGATGTCGTGTCCGACTTCATCGCGCCAGTCAGCCCGGCATTGGCGATCCACACCGGCCCGGGTCTGCTGGGCGCGATCGTGCAGTTCGCCGACTGAAGAATGATTGAGAATACAAAACCAGCGCAGCTCCCGATGAAGGAACTGCGCTGGTTTTTTGATGTTCACAGGCTGTGGTATAACGATGAAGGACGCTACTCCTCGTCGGAAGCCGCCTTGCGGTCGGCTTCCTCCTTGTCGTCCGCGTCATCCCGATGGAGCTTGGTGACGAGCGTCTTTTCGATGCGGTGCTCCTCGATCTTCTCCACGACGATGTGCAGCCCGCAGCAATCCAGCTCCGGATGGCTGCCGTCGTTCGGGATCAGCGTGAACTGGCTGAAGATGAGTCCGCCGAAGGTGTCGTAGTCCTCATCTAGGGGCAGCTCCACATCCAGCGCCTTGGCCACATCATCCAGGGAGGCCTGGCCGGAAATGCGCCAGGTATCGTCATTCACGCGGACGATCTCTGCCTCCGCAGCGGGGTCGAACTCATCATAAATATTGCCGACGATCTCCTCCAGCAGGTCCTCCATGGTGACGATGCCGCTCATGCCGCCGTATTCGTCCACCACGATGGCCATGTGGATCTTCTTGGTCTGCATGTTGCGGAAAAGGAGGTCAGCCTGCACGGTGCTGGGCACGAAATACGCCTCGCGGATCATCTCGCGCAGGGTGCGGGGATGCTCCGTCTGCATGTTCAGCAGGAAGACGCGGGTGTTCAGCGTGCCGATGATGTCGTCCATGTCCTCGTTATAGACCGGGAAACGGCTCAGGCCGGTCTCGCGGATGGTCTGGAGGATCACGTCCCAGTCCTCATCCACCCAGATGGCCGTCACGTCGGTGCGGTGGGTCATGACGTTCTCGGCGGTGAGGTTGTTGAACTCGAAGATGTTCTCGATCATCTCCTTCTCCGCTTCCTCGATCGCGCCGGATTCCTCACCCATATCCACCAGGGCACGGATGTCCTCCTCGGTGACCTCTTCCTCATCGGCATTGGGGTCGATGCCCAGCAGGCGCAGCAGCCCATTGGTGCTGACAGACAGCAGCCACACCACCGGCCGGAACAGCGCCGAACAGAAGGTGATGACCCGCAGGCTCAGCCGCGCCATCTTGTCCGGATAGTGCATGGCGATGCGCTTGGGGGTCAGTTCGCCCAGGACGAGGGTGAAATAGGACAGCACCACCGTGATCGCGATGACGCAGAGGGTGTTCAGCACGCCGGCATCCAGCTTGACACCGGCATCGATGAGCAGCTGTGCCAGAGGGGCGGCGAAGGCATCCGCCGCAAAGGCAGAGCCCAGGAAGCCCGCGAGGGTGATGCAGACCTGGATGGTGGACAGGAACTTATTGGGGGACTCGGAGAGCTTCAGCAGCTTTTCCGCCGCTTTGTCACCCTCCTCCGCCTCGGTACGGAGCTTCAGCTCGTTGAGGGAAAGGATGGCGACTTCCGTTGCGGCGAACCAGCCATTGACGAAGATCAGCAGAAGTTGAAGCAGTAGCGGGCCCCATGGGTCGGCAGACACAGAGATTACCTCCTCACAAAATCAGTGCGGCTATACCGCAGGATATTCCGCCCGCATCGGCAGTATGTCGGGGAAGACAGCGGGCAGTCTTCAAAAATGGCATAACATACTGTTTGATATTGTATCACAGTTTCGGGCGGATTGCAATATCCCGACGCGGGCGGACGCAAAAAGGGAGCGCCGAAGCGCCCCCTATCGAGTTTTGAAAAAGTGGCAAAGCCGGTCGATACGATGAGAGTCTTGCAAACGGCGAATTACTTCTGCTGAGTGCACGACTTTCTTGGCAGCATAAGAACAACACGTTGAGCGTCGGGATCACATGCCGCTGGACAGGATGATGTTCAGCAGGCTCTCCGGCAGGGACATCAGCAGCGCGCCCGTCCAGCCGTTCAGGGCGTTGAACACCGTGGCGAACCACTGGGTGAAGGTCGCGTCATCCATGTCCGCAGGGCGAAGGGCATCCGCCGTGACAACGGATTCGATCGGGTCGGTGGTACGAGCCGCGCCCTCCACGGCGATGGCCAGCTTGCTATCCGCGTCAAACAGATCCTCGATGGTGATGCTCGCCTTGAACGTGCCATCGAAGTCCACGCCGTTCAGCGCGCAATCCGCATGGAAATCAACCGCGATGCGTTCACCAGCGAAATCGGACGCATTGGTGAAGGTCAGCGTGCCATCCAGCTTGTACGCCGCATCGGTGTAAACATAGGCGCCGTCGAAGGCGATGGTAACGGTAGTCGCCCCTTCCGTCACGGTCAGGATGGCGGAGAAGGTGCTGTCCGTCCAGGTGAGGTCGAGGACGACGGGTTCCGCATCAGGCGCGGTGAACACGATGTGGGCGGCGTTGTCCTTCACGAGGGTATCGATGGTGATCGACTCGTCATCCGCGAAGAGGTTGACCACATGGCTGACGCCCTCCGCGACGGTCTGACGGCAGTATTCCAGGGAAAGGACGGTGGTCGTGCCGTCCGCATCCAGCTCGGCGATCATATCCGCGCTGGGAGAAGCCACGATCTCAGCGGACGCATCATCCGCAACGGCAGCGGTCGTCTCCTCGGATTCGACGGTCTCGCTCGCGGTGTAGAGGGGCATGGTCGCGGTGATGTACACCGGCACACCGGCCTCATCCATGCAGGCATACACGTCAAACGTGCCATCCAGGATCGGCGTGCTGTCCAGCTCGACCTCGACCTGCGCCAGGACGCTCTCGAGGGTCATGGGCCGGAAGGACGAGATGTCCACAGCGTACATCTCCGCCATGGCAGCCGCCTGCTCCTCGGTCATCGTGCCCGTCATTTGCGCCACAAGGCTCATCAGCTCGGGATTGTCGCGCAGCAGCTGGATATAGGCCTTGCAGACCTGCGCCACCTGCTCGTTGGTGACGCTGATCTTCTCGCCGACAACGGCGGGGTCACAGTTCCCCGGCACGGTGGGGTCTTCCACGATCTCGATCTGCCCGTTCAGGGTGGACAGAACGCTGGTGAGCGCGGAATAGTCCATCGTCAGCAGGTCTTCCATGTTGAAGGCCGTGGCGGTGGTCTCCTGACCCAGCGAGGCCAGCGACTGCTCAAGGGCAACTGCCGGCCCCTCATCCATCATCCCGTACTGCACCATGGTGTCCAGCAGGCGGGACAGGATGCCGGACACCTCGTCCGCCTTGAAGGCGATGGGGCTGCCCAGCAGATTGGAGCGCACGAAGAACTCGTCCGCCGTATTGGCAAGGTCGAAGGTCAGCACGTCCGTCTGGCCGATGGACACGACATAGGACGCCTCATCGCCCTGCTCGGCCGCGCGGAAGGTGATGGAATCCATCAATTCTCCGATCGCAGCCTCCAGCGCTTCGTCATCCAGCTCCAGGCCGGTCAGCTCGGTGATCCGGAGCTCCACTTCGCCGCGGCGACCCGCAGCAAGGGCCTTTTCGCCCAGCTCGTCGGGCAGGGTGATGGTTCGCATGGTCGAGGAGACAAAGACCTCCGTCGGGCCGTCCGCGCCGCCGATCACGCCATATTCGGCCGTCGCCGGCATCAGGCTCAGGCACAGCATCAGCGCCAGAACCATGGAAAGCAGCTTCTTCATTCTGTATCCTCCTTTGCGGTGATTTTCACCATTATCATTGTATATGATTTCCCTGTGAAATGCAAGCCCCATTTTTCCGTGCGGATTTCACGGGGAATTCATGCGATTTCGGGCATGAACGTGCATTTTTCCCCTTGTGGGAGCGGCAAAAGTATGATACAATGGATAGCGATGCTGAAAGGCTGACCGATTTGAAAGGAGAACGCAACCTATGAATCTGCTCTACAAGCTGCTGGGTGTGGCCACCGCCGTCGCCGAAGAGGCGGGCGATGTGGCGGACACCGCCGAAATGACCGCCGGACAGTCCATCGTGGCGATCCTGCTCCAGCTCTCCCCCATCCTCATCATGGTCGTCATCATGTACTTCCTGATGATCCGCCCCGAGAGGAAGCGCCGCAAGAAAGAAAAGGCCATGCTGGACGCGCTCAAGCGCGGCGACCGCATCTGCACCATCGGCGGCATCTACGGCACGATCATGGACATCAAGGACGACACGCTGACCATCTCCGTCGGCCGTGACAACCTGAGCATGGTCATCGCGCGCTGGGCGGTGCGCTCCGTGGAGGACGTGACCATCGAGAACGAATCCGAGTCCCTCAACTGATCCCCCAAGGTTCGGCGCGTGCCGGGCCTTTTTTCTTTGCCGCGGCGCACCATCGCCCCTCCCATGCATAGGCTGACAGTGGAATCACGCCCATCGACCTAAACGGAGGCGAAGTATGATGAGCTATCCTCGCTGCAATTCCCTTTCCTGCGGCGCGTACACGACCTGCAACCGGCGCTGCGGCTGTGGCTGCACCGGCGACGGCACGCCCGCCTGCAATCCCTGTGCCCCCTGGGGCGCGTACCCCGAAAACCCGCCCTGCCAATGCGGACGCTGCAGCCGCTGCACCGCGAACACCGGCGGCGGCTGCGTCAGCGGCGAATCCGTCTGCAATGTCTGCGGCAACAGCCCCTGCACCTGCGCGGGCACGAGCGCCGGATGCCTTGTCCCCCGCGTCATCTCCACCGGACGTACATTCCAGCGGCGCATCACCCAGACGCTGTGCATCGACGACCTGCCCGAATACGCCGAGCAGCCGCTGACCCTGGTGGGCGTGACGGTCTGCGGACAGTCCACCTGGGAACAGATCAGCGAATGCCGTCAGACCCTCCTGCGCGTGACCGTGCCCGTGGCCGTTCAGGTGCGGGACTGCGCCGGACGCTGCCTCACCGGGCATGCCACCGTCACGCTGACCATCCCGCTGTGCATGAACTGCCCGGCACAGGATTTCTGGCGCGGACAGCTCTATGTCGCGCCTTGCGTCCGCCTGGCGGCACAGGTCACCCAGGACGACGACGGCTGCTTCGACGCGCCGCTGGAGGTGCATGCGGAGGTCTACCTGCTCAGGATGCAGATCGTCAACTGCTGAATGCCGCGAAGGTGCTGCACCGGAAGTCCCGCGCGGGCTTCCGGCTTTTTCGGTTGACGCATCGTCCAAACGGGCATACTGCCAGCGAGGTGACTTGCGATGAAAAAGCTCTTTCTCGTTGGCTTTGCGGGGTATCCCCTGCTGGAAATGCTCTATCGCGGGCGGACACACTATTCCATGGCGCTGGCCGGAGGGATCGCCGCGTGCTTTATCGGGCGCGTCAGCCGGTTGCGCGGCACGCTCCCCGTCAAGGCATGCCTTTGCGGACTGGGCATCACCGCGCTGGAGGGCGCATTCGGCCTGATCTGGAACAGGCGGCATCAAATCTGGGATTACCGCCGTCAGCCGCTGAACTGGCGCGGTCAGGTCTGCGTGAGGTTCACGGCGCTGTGGTGCGTGCTCAGCGC
>CAZJOA010000066.1:0-6568 GCA_964547515.1 uncultured Faecalibacterium sp. | reverse complement strand
AAAATCGCCCCGCTGCCCACGCCCTTTGCGTCAGCCGGAACGCCATCCGGTGCACCCTGGGTGATGCCGCCCTTCGCGCCGGACTGTCCCACATCGCTTTCGATGCGTCCCGCGCTCCCCACCACGCCGCCATACAGGCTGCGCCGGAGCACGTCCGCCATCATCGGCATGCTGGTGAGGACACGCTCCTTCTCCAGCGTGTATGTGCCGCATTCGAAGAGGATGCTGCGCGGCAGAAGATCCTGATTGTACGTCCCCCGACCCATGTAGATGTCCTTGATGAGGCCGGGATAGACATGATCGGCAACGGCCTTGAGGGTCAGGGCGAATTCCTTGTTCAGCGCGGCATTCTGATTGCCCCTGCCCACCAGCAGCCGCACCTTGGAGGCCGCCTTGCCCCCGATGTCCACCGCGTAGGACGCCGGATCGGGTATGCCGTCCCGGTGCACGTCGATCAGGCAGTCCGGCGCACCCGCCGTCAGCAGCTGCACCGCCGTCTGACGTGAACGCCGGTATGCTCCTGCGTCATGGGGATGGTGCAGCGTGTCGTCCGCCGTGGCCGTGATGCCCATTTGGGTCAGCTGCTCCGCAAGGGCGGCGGCGATCTCGTAGATCGCCCCCCTGTCCGTGGTGGTATAGTACCCGTCCGATGGCGCATAGGATTCGTCGCTGTGCGTACAGTACAGCGCGATCCGCCGCGCCTGAAACGCAACGGGCAATGCGGCATCCGCATCCAGCCAGTCCACCGAAGGCAGCGTCACCCTGCCCGTCAGCCGCATGGTCGCCCTGTTCCCCGTGACGCTGATGACCTCATACAGCGCGTTGTCCGCCGCGATGTATTCGTCCCCCGCCGACGGCTCTTCGCAGATCTCCGTCAGCCGTTCGCCGCTCTCCGTGCACAGCTCCCACACCCGGAAGCCCTCGCCCTGCGCACACATCGGCAAGATCAGCAGGATCAGCCCGATCAGCCAGCCCCTTTTCATCATGATGCCTCCCTCCCCTTCCGTTTGCGGCGGACGATGCGTTCGGTGACCTCGCCCACCAGCTCGCAGATGAGCACGCTCATCACACCGCTGATGACCGTGGCATCGGCGATGCCCGCGCCGCCCAGCGTCAGCCCGAATGCCGCGCCCTGCGCCCAGGCCACGACGGCACTGACGATGTCCGCCAGGACAACGCCTCCCACCCCGCAGATGAGCGCCCCGCGCCGCGAACGTCCCGTCAGCCACGCGATGAGCCCCCCGCACAGCCCATACAGCCACATCGGATCGGCCGGAAGGCGTTCCGGTTCGGACGGCAGCAGCGCCGACAGCGCGTACACCGCGCCGCCTGTGAGCACCGCGCCCAGGAGCGTCCGCCCGCGCTCCATCTGCCCGCAGCGCAAGAGCAGATACACGCAGATGCCCAGGGGGATCACCGCGCCGCCCAGGTTCACCGTGACCGCGCCCAGGCGGAGCGACGGCAGAAATGTTCCGACAAGCATCAGGCCGATGAGCAGCAGCGCCTGACGGTCGGTCAGCGCCATCCGATCCAGCACACGCTGCATCAGACCGCTGTAAACCAGCACCGCGCCGATGGTGAGCAGCATCATTCCCGCTGACATAGTGCGCCTCCAGTCCATTTGTTGTGCTTTCCGGAGAGATTCTGCCCGAAAAAGTTTTGCTTTATTCACATTTCTGCCCGCTTTGCCCTTGACGTTGGCCGCACATTTTGTTAAAATTGGGGAAGGTGGTAGTATATCTTCATATCACTGCGCTTATCATCTTATGTATGGAGGCATATTGATGAACTTTGACCGCAGCCCTATTTTTTCGTATCTGGAGGAGGACAATGTCCAGTGCGCCTATTTTCGCGTTCGTCCTCTGCTGACGCTGGATGGGGATGTCCGTGAGGAGGCCGTTTCTCTGTGGCCGACCGAGGGCGGACTGCGCATCGTCCCCGATCGCAACGAACAGCACTCCTTCAAGTCCCGCATGCGCTCCCTGGGGGCATACTGCGTGGTCGACCTGCGCGGTCAGCCCGTGGATGCCGGGAAGATCCGCACAAACAAGAACTTCCACCCCGAGCGCGACGAGGTCAACCAGTATATCCTATATTCCGACACGGTCCGCCCCCTGCCCGAGCACACCTTCTATCAGCTGACCGAGGGCAAGGCGGCTGACTTCGCCCGGCTGGCTGAGTCGGTCGTCACGCCGTGCTTCTTCATCCGCGAGGGGGACACGCTCTACGGCCCGGTGCGCAAGGCTTCCCCGGCCGCGCCCCAGCCCGCCGGAGAGGCACAGGGCATGCTGTACGACCTGCCCTGTCCCGATGGGGTGACGCGCACCATCCTCTGCCTGGAGGATGCCGCTGAAAAGGCCGCACCGGCAAAGCCATCCGCCAAGTCCGCCGCGAAAGCAACCGCTCAGCCCAAATCCCCCGCACGGTCAAAGCCCGCGGCGGATAAGTCCCCCGAACGAACGGATGAGGCGCTCCCCATCGGCAAGACGCTGCACATCCTCGACGAGGGCAAGTCCACCGATGCGACGCTGCGTCAGCTGGACAAGCCCGTGTCCGCCAGCGCCAATCTGCTGCGGGATCAGCCCGTCCGCCCCATGGCCGAACCGCCCCGCAGCCGTGCGTCCGCCCGGGGCGGACTCTACGGCACGCCGCTGGTTCGTGCACCCCTGCATGTTTCGCCCCCGCCGAGCAAGAACCGCACCCAGGAGTACGTCAACAGCCAGTGGATCGTCGGCAAGTATGAGCCGCCCGTGCCCGAGCTGCCCGCCGGTGCAGCCCTGCGCAGCATCGCCAACCCCGTCGAGGACGCATGCACCATGCTGCGCACCGCCTGGAACGCCAGCAGCGCCCACGAGCAGCTGATCGACTGCATCCTCTCGCTGGAGGGCATCCGCATACCGCTGGAGGCCAAGCTGTGCAAGGGCACAAGCATGACCAATTTGCAGCGCGTGCTGCAGGAAAAGCTGCAAGACCTGGAGGCCGAGCGCCTTTCCGCGCTGTATGAGCTGGACAGGGCGAACAAGGACGTGGATGCCTACAGGCAGGAGCTGCTCAGCGGCATGACCGCGCGCATCACCCAGGAGACCGCCGCGCTGAAGGCGGATCAGGCCGAGGCAGCGTCCGCCGTTGAGACGCTCAAGGCATCCATCGCCGCGCTGACCCTCCAGCGGGACGCGCTGATGACACGCGTGAACGAGCTGCAAGCCAGCGTCCTGCCCGAAACGGTGGCGAAGCTCCTGGCGGACAGCCAGATGATCGCCCCTGCCGCCGGTATCCCCCTGCGCATCACCCCCCTGCCCGGTCAGGCCTGTGCCGCCGAGGTGCTCATCCCGCGCCTGATGGATGCCTGCCGTGCTTCCGGTCTGGACATCAGCAAAAACGCCGCGACGGTGCTGCTCGTGCTGCTGGCCATGTGCCCGCGCATCGGGTTCATCAGCGAAAACGCGGCTTCCCTGTCGACCCTGGCTGCCAATGTCACCGCGGCCATGGGCTGGCAGCACTGCTTCGCCCATCAGACGGACACTGAGCAGCGTCCCGTGGTGGGGCTGCGTCCGACGGACGGAACGCCCGCGCTGCTCCTGACCAGCACCGGCCATCACGCCCCCATGCCCGGCCTGACCAAGCTGACGCTCGTGCCCGATGCCGCACGTCTGACCGGCGATGCGGCCTATGCGGCCAGTCAGTGGCCGATGCTGCCCGTGCCGACGCTGCCCTTCGTGCCCGTGATCGACACGGCGGACGCCATTCCGGTCAGCGCCGCGTCCCTCACCGCCCTGCTGGATAAGGAATACGCCACCGTTGCGGAGGTGGACACCGTCCTTTCGCCCATCCTGACGGCGGCAAAGCCCCTGTCCGGCGCGGCGAAGAAGGAGCTGTACCGCTTTGTATCCGTCTGCGCGGGATTGCTGGCAGGCGGACTGCCCGCTGCGGCGGATTGGGGCATCCTGCTGTGGATCGTCCCGGCGCTCGGGCGCGGCAGCGAGACATTCGAGGCCGTCAAGCCCCTGTTAGACGAGTATCCGCTGTCGCTGTCCCACCTCTGATGCATATACGAACCCCCCGCTTGTCCGCCGGTATCATCCGGGACAGGCGGGGGTTTTGTTATTCCAGCAGCACCCCCGCGATGGCCTCCGCCAGGTACGGCACGCCTGCCAGCACCTCTTCCAGCGTGTTGGTGTTCATGCCGCATTCGATCAGCACACAGCAATCCGCCACATGCTGGTTGAAACGCCCGGTCTTGATCTTCACGTCCCGGGCAAGGCTGTCGCATTGGGCGTTCAGCCCATCGGTGATCGCCCGCGCCATGCGCAGATTCGCTTCCCAATCCGGCTTCTGCGCATATCCGCCCGTCGTCCCCTTGCCCACCAGGAGCATGAACCGTGCCACGTCCGTGCCGCCGATGGTGACCGTCCGCCGCAGGGTCGATGTGGACGCGATGGCATCCCGGTGCAGGTCGACATACAGGTCGTAGGTCTCCCCGGCCGCCCGGCGGGTCTCCAGCATGCCCAGCGAGCGCGTGTACGCATCGTCCAGCGTCGGCGGCTCAAACGCCGTCGTGTCATGCACCACGTCGATCCCCAGGGCGTTGAGATCCGCCGCAAGAGCCCGTCCCACCGCGATGACATTGTGGGCGCTGTCCGCCGTGCGCCACTTCTCCAGTGCCTTGTACGCCTGGTCGGCGGTCGGCTCATACGCCTCGTAGGTGTGCGTGTGGTAGATCAGCACCCGGGGACGCGTTTCCGCCTCCCGGATGACCTCCGCATGGAAGACCGGACTGTCCGCCGGTGCGACCTCCACCGTGAAGCCCTCCGCCCCGGCGCTTGTCCTCCCCGTCAAAAGCATCAGCCCCATCAGCAGGAGCACCCCCATGCATTCCGGCCTTCGCATGCCTCCACCGCCCTTCAACATCGATCATCCCCATCATATTCAGACGCGGCGGACGATATGTCAGTGCAGGTAATGGGTCAGCTCATCGATGGGGTAGGCCGGCTGGAGGGCACTGTTGACCGCCAGCGCCAGCGTATCAGCCAGGCCGGCGACCAATTCGTCGATGTTGCGGGGAGTGACGACCATTTCGCCGTCCGCCTGACCGGCCAGGTGCTCGGCCATTGCGTCAGCCGCTTCCGCGTCCGATTCGGCGGACAGAATCCCCCGCAGCGCGTCCCGCACGATGGTCGATGCATACACCACCATGGGAATGCCCAGCGCGATGACGGGCACATGCATGGTCTCTTCGGTGATGCCCATGCGGTGATTGCCCACGCCGCTGCCGGGGTGGATGCCGGTGTCCGTCAGCTGGATGGTCGTGGCGATGTGGCTGGTCTCCATGGCGGCCAGGGCATCGACGACCAGCACGGCTGACGGCTGTATGCGCGCGGTCAGTCCCAGCGCCAGCTCAGCCGTTTCCACACCCGTGACGCCCAATACCCCCGGACTCATCGCGCATACGCCGCGCAGGCTGTCATGCGCGTCCTTCATGTGCCGGGTGACCAGAATCCCGCTGACGACCCGATCCCCCAGCGCGTCCGCCGTCATGCGGCGATTCCCCAGCCCCAGCACCAGCACGTCCCCCTTGGGCGGCAGCATCAGCCGAAGCGTCTGCGCGACGTTCCGCGCCACATCGATGCGCTCCTCCGGCGACAGGTACGGCAGCGACGGGTGCTGCATCGTCCAATAGGTGCCCATGGGCTTGCCAAGGCGCTTCGCCGCCGTTTCAGTGTGGATGTGCACCCAGGTGATCTCGGCTTCCCCGTCGCGCTGGGTCTGGACCGATACGCCCTCCCCCATGCCGCCGGGATGAACCGTGCGCTCCATGGCCAGGTCGGTTCTGTAATGCATGTGCATCCCCTCCTATGGCCACAGTATGCACGGTACATCCCGGGATTATCCATCAGTCGTTCTCTCTGGCCTTGCGGTGCTCGTCGATGCGGCGCTTCCACTGCGCATCCACCGCGGCATTCCGGCGGATGGCACAGAGCACGTCCCCCACCACGTCGTAGTTCAGCCGCGTCCCCGCGCCGTCACTGTGGTATTTCACCGCGCGATCCTCGGTGATGCCATAGTGCCGCGCCATTTCCACCGCGTCGATGTTCGCGCCCAGGAACAGGAACTCCCAGCCGTACTTTGCCTTCTGACGCTCGATCATCTGGCGGACTCGGTCGCCGGTGTACTCATGACTGGCATTCTCCATGCCGTCCGTGGTGATGACGAACATCGTGTGCTCCGGCACGTCCTCCTCCCGCGCATACTTGTGCACATTGCCGATGTGGTGGATCGCGCCGCCGATGGCATCCAGCAATGCGGTGCAGCCCCGCACGTTATAGTCGTCCTCCGTCATGGGGCGGATGTCCGCGACATGCACCCGATCGTGGAGCACCTCGCTCCTGTTGTCGAAGAGCACGGTGGAGATCAGCGCATCGCCCGCGGCACGCTTCTGCTTCTCGATCATGGCATTGAAGCCCCCGATGGTGTCCGACTCCAGTCCGCCCATGGAGCCGCTGCGATCCAGGATGAATACGATCTCGGTCAGGTTCTTTTTCATGATTGATTGCCCTCCGTAAAAAAATAT